>NZ_JAIEOF010000188.1 GCF_019750675.1 Methylobacterium sp. | reverse complement strand
GGTCAGTTCGTAGCGTCGCATCCCGCTCACATGGGGGCGACCACCCAACCTGTGAACCCTTTGCAGAGACGCCCTAGTCGGGCCGCCGGGACCCACGCAGGGTCATCGGCTACGTTCGCATGGCTAATGCCTTTCGGGATCACTCGGGAAGCGGATTCCTGTAGGCGACCACAACGCACTATCGATAGCTCTCCAGCAGGCCGCCATCACTCAAAATATCGGCGTTGTATATGGAATACCTGCTTAACGGACAGAGCTTTGAGCGATCTACCTCACACTGCTTCTCGACGATTCTAACGATGGCGCCCGAGGCCCTGGCTTTAATCCGGCTCATCGTGTGCTGAGCGGCACGTCAAGAATGAGATCGGCACCCCATCTTAGTTCCAGTCAGAAAGAAACGAGCCAACTACCCGGTTCGTACTGTAAAGGAGCTAGTAAGCTTTTATGAAGACCCGTATCGCCGCTCTCGCCACCGCCCTTGTCCTTGGCGTCGCCCCGATCTCGTCCGCGATGGCTTACGACAGCCCCTCCCGCTACACCGCCTTCTCGCCCTACGACGTCGAGACCACAGGCTCGGTCAACGATGTGCGCCGTCCCCCGGCCTATATTGGCTGCCCGATGAGTTCGGCCGCTGAGGGCAACGCCAACCAGCCGAGCTTCCCCACCCAGCAGTACGGCCAGACCTCTGGCGGAAACCGCTGCTAAGTGGACGGGAGGGAACTCCCAGATGCTGTTGAGGGGCTTCTCCTACGCGATGGCCGCTGCATTCGCGGGCGGCCTCGCCTTCACCGTCGTCGGCTCAGCCAACGCCTTCCTGAGCCTGTAAGGGCGCGGCGGTACTGATCTATCTTCCAGACCCGCCCGGCTCCCGCCGTGGTGGGTCTTTCGTTGCGCTTGACAGGTCGAAGGCACCCCAGCGTCACGCTCCCCCTGGCAAGGAGTTTTTGAAGCCGTTCCCCAGTCTACACAGGCTGCGCACAAAGCGTTTGACTGAGGTCTTCGAACGATGTTCGTCCTTTGTACTCACGGGGGACGGCTTCCATGACCGCTGCGCAGATCACCGAATTGGCGGCCATGAGCGAGGCTGAGGTGATCGCCCTTGCCTACGAGGAGGCGGCTGGCGGTGACACGCGCCGTGCCCTCCGGCTGGCCATCGAGGACGTCATAGCCCTCGAAACGAAGCTCACCGCCGCCGAGCGCATGGTCTCGCTCGGCTTCGTCCGAGGGGCCTTGCCCTCCAGGGCCGCATGACGTGGAGCGCCTGTGCGATGTCCGCGCGGAACGCCTCGTGATCCTGTGTAGCCCCTGCGGGCGGCGCGGGTCATACCGGATCGATCGGCTTCGTCAGCGCTTCGGGCCTCACGCCTCGGTGCTGGACGTCTACCTCGCGCTCACGCAATCCTGTCGCTTCCAGCGCGAGGTTGGGAGCCGGACGCCCAACGTCTACGGCATGACATGCCGGGCGAAGCTCGACACAACGGGCGGACCAACGGCGGCGGGCCTGCCGTCGAGGACCTGAGCCATGTGCAACCTCTACAGCCTCGTCACGCCGCAGGCCGAGATCCGCGCCTCCTTCGGCGTATCAGCCGACCGCACCGGCAACCTGCCGCCCATGCCGGGCATCTTCCCCGATCAGCGCGCGCCTATCGTGCGGGTGGACGAGGGCGGGGAGCGCGTCATGGAGATGTTCCGCTGGGGTATCCCCGGCCCGAAGCAGTTCGGCGAGCACCCCGTCACCAACGTCCGGAACGTGAAGAGCCCGCACTGGCGACCCTGGCTCAAGCCGGAATACCGCTGCCTCGTGCCGGTCTCGTCCTTCAGCGAGTACGCCGACACCGAGCCGAAGAAGACCCCGACTTGGTTCGCCCTCGATGAGGATCGCCCCCTGTTCGCCTTTGCTGGCATCTGGCGGTCCTGGACCGGGGTACGAGGCACGAAGGCCGAGAACCCCGACCGCGTCGAGGAGAAGCACCGCCTGTTCTCGTTCCTGACCTGCGAGGCCAACGGCGTAGTCGGGCCGATCCACCCGAAGGCGATGCCGGTGCTGCTGACGACCCCGGAGGAGTGGAGCACCTGGCTCGCCGCACCCACAGAGATCGCCCTGGAGCTTCAGCGGCCGCTGCCGGA
Organism: Methylobacterium sp.; assembly: GCF_019750675.1. Taxonomy (GTDB): domain Bacteria; phylum Pseudomonadota; class Alphaproteobacteria; order Rhizobiales; family Beijerinckiaceae; genus Methylobacterium. The sequence continues at coordinate 6,668 of NZ_JAIEOF010000188.1, read as the reverse complement.
TGCGATGATGCGGATCGTGGCTACGGGTTCTCGTAGAAACCCGGCAGAATGAGATCCAGACGGGCGATCAACAAACAGGCCTACCGAGGCTGATCCGAGTGGGATCGCTCAATGAGCCTAGCTCTACGAAGTCGTGCGGGCCTGTCTCGTCCATCGAACAGTACGAGGCCGTCGCGCGGACCAAGCGTTTGGACGGAAGTCTATGAGGACGCAGCGCGTCCTCCGTTCCGTTGCGATCCGATACGACCAGCTTCGTTACCCTGAAACCGAAGGCTCCCCCCCCGCGACGACCGCTCTTGAAGGGCAGCCGCGGGAGGGAGTACCGATCAGTGCCGTCGGCTCGACACCTCCCGCGCGGCGACCACCGTCTCGACGAGCCGGGCGAGGCGACGGATCGAGCCGCCCGGCCAGTGCTGTCGAACGGCGATGATCTCCTCGCCGTCGAGCGTAGCCAGGAAGCGCGGATCCAGCCTCCGGCTCGCGGCAATCCCGGCTAGAACGGGCGGCAACAAAGCCTCAAGATCATTCGCGGTCGGGGCCTGCATCTCGATCACCCGCAATCGGTCGAGCAGCGGTCCCGGCAGAGAGGCGATGTCGTTGGCCGTAAACAGCCAACTGACATGACTGATGTCCAGCGGCGTCTGGAACGCCGGATCCGGATAGGCCCTGGCGGTCTCCGGTTCGATCATCGGCAGGAGGCTGTCCCAGAGCCGCCCATAGTCGCGGCGCGTCGAAGCCTTCTCAAGTTCGTCGACAAGCATCAGCGGGTTGGCCACACCGTAACGTGCGATCGCCAGGAAGGGGTGGGCGGGCTCGGCACTGGCCCAACGGCGGTCCAGACCACCGATCGCTGCCCCGCTGTCGTGGGTCGCGTCCACCCGCCAGAGCCCGACGCCGAGATGATGAGCGATCCGCGAAATCAGTCGGCTCTTGCCGACGCCAGGCTGTCCGAGGACGAGCGTGGGGCTGAACCCGACATAGCTCCGGTTCGTCAGATCAACGAGGAGGCGATCGATCAGATCAATTGCGTACGGAAACTCGAACCTGAGAGCGGTGCGCAATTGGGCCAGATCAGGCACGGGTGCGAGCGAAACCGGCTTGCCGATGATCGCCTCGTAGCCCTTGGTCATGCTGCGACCGCGATCGGTCCCCGTTTCCCGGACCTCGGCGACGACCACGATCTGCCCCGGAGCGAGCGCGACGGGCGTGCTGGGTACGGAGTTCGTCTCCCGCCGAGTGGCGGACGACTGCGACGCCTCACGCTCGCGCGCTCTGGCTTTCGCCAGAGCCTGCTCGGCCACGCGGCGCCGACCGCGCTCGCGCTCACCGGCCTGGTCCGCGACCGGCAAGGTCAGGCGCTCTCCAAAGAGGATCAACGCTCGGACCAGCGGGGTGCAGGTCATGAACTCGCTGCTCGCGCCGCGACTGAGAACGGCGGCGGCCACGACGACGTTCGAAGCGGCCGCGTTCAGGCTCAGAAGCGCTCCCTCGAGGGCCTCCGTCCAGGCCTCGAGGAGGGTTCCCCCTGCCGCCTGCTCGTGGATGTCGAGGTCCTCGTCGTGATCGGCTCGGCGCCCGAGGCCGAGGGCGGTCTGGGCCTCGGCCAGGGCGGGCAGGTGGAGGATGAGCCCCGGCAGTGCCTCGGCCTCGAGCCAGATCGGCAGCGCGATGCGGGCGGCGGCCGCCGCATCGTCGCCACCGCAGGACAGCAGCGTCACGCAATCGGCGAGCGCCCGTGCGGCCGGTACGTCCCGTTCGGCGGCGTGGTGGTCGAGAAACCGCGTCAGAGCACCCCGGGCAGCAATGACGTCCGGATCACACCAGGGATCGGCCCCCGCAGCGGCGACCATCGTGTTCCAAGCCGCGGCCAGATCGGTCGCCTCGGGCACGAGAGCCGAAATTTCGGCAACGATCCCCTCGCGGGCGGCCGGGATCCGCAAGGCCGTGTCCAGGCAGAGGCGTAAGCGCTTCGGGAAGGCAGCCAGGATGAGGGCCACTGCCGCCTTGGCATCGATGCGCGGCACGGGTGCGGTCGAGGAAAAAGCCATCGGTCGATCCTCCTCAGCGGCCGGGTGCGATGACGGACGCGGAGCCCTGATGGCCCCAGCCACGCCAGCGACGGGCGAGGCGCAAGGCGTCGAGATCGGCCCGGCGCCGGGCGCGGCGGCCGAGGGCATGCACGATGAGGTCGCGGCATGCGGGGTCGCCGAGGGCGGCGCACAGCAGGACGGCCGAGAGGGCCCGGTCGAAACTGCCGGGTCGGGCGACGCCCTCCGCCAGGATCGTAAGCGCAACACCGATCGCGGCGGCCGGATCGGCCTGGATCGCCGCTTCCCAGCCCGGGAGCCGCAAGGTCGGAGCCGCGAGAAGGGCAGTGCGCAGGTGCCGCTGAGCCGTGAGATTGAGGGTCTCGGGCGGCAGGGTCCTCCACCAGGTTAGGGGGGCGTTGGGATAGGCGAGAGCGGGCGAAGACACCGGCAGAGAGCGGTTCGGATCGATCGAATCGGTCATCGAGGCAAGCCTGGAGAAGGCACGGGCGCGAACGCGCAACGGTGCCAAAGGGAAAGGGAAAGGGGGGAAGTCGGCCGGGTCGCGGACGCGACCCCGCTGGATCAGGGCGCCATGGGGCGAGGCGGCAGCGGCATCACGGTTCCGGTCACCTCGAGGGTGCCCAAAGCGCGCTCGAGAAGGTCGGGAACGTCTGCGCGCAGTCGGGTCGTGATCCGGGCGGTGACCGCCTCGATGGCGGCCATGACGGGCTCCTCGAAGAGCCGGTCGATGTCCCTGCCACTGACGGACAGATCGGGGCTATAACCACCGCGTCCGTAGACATCGATCAGGACCGCTCGAACACGAGCGACATGAAAGCCCAGTGTATCGACGAATGCGAGGCCCTGGACTTGGGCGCAACGCAGTATCCACTCGATCTGATGGACTTTACGCGCCTCGGACTTACCCCCTCCCCTTTTCATCTCGATGATGAAAGCGTTCTGGGTCTGGCGATCGATCACGACGAGATCGAGCCGAACGGTTTGGGCGATGTCTCCCGAGAGGTCGATTGCCGTTTGCGACAACTGGGCCACCGAACTGCGGCGGACCAGTTCCTGGGTCGGCACGGTGATCGGCATCGGAACGTCCCGCATCACCAGGTAGCGGTCGCGGTTCGCCAGCACGTCGGCGAATGCCGCCTCGAGCAAGCCGCCGTGCCGCTTCACGACCGAGGACAGCACCGATGCGACCTGCGACAGGCCGGGACCGAGCAGCGGGTCGGGCGTGAAAACGTTCCGCAGCGCCTGGTCGACGACCAGATCGGCGGCTGCCAGCAAGGCAGGAGAACACGCGAACGAGTTGGCGGTCTGCCCGTATCCGCAGCCCTGCGCGGCCCCGCTACCGAGCGGAACGGCGATGCGTCCGGACGCGGTCGACCGGGATGCGGTGTCGCTGCCCGCGGGCAGCCGGGGCCGGCCGCTGCCCTGAGCAGCCGGGTGGGGAATGATGCTCATGGGGTTCAAGTCCGTCCAGAAGGACACCCAGCCCCCGCGCAGGCCGGCCGACGAACGGCACGGACAGCAGGCAGCCATGCGTCGGAACCCTAGGCTGCCGACGTCTCAGGGTGTCGTGATTGCAGGAGAGCGAAGGCCGCCGGCACTCCAGGCAGGAATGCGGAGGGTTGCGCCTTCAGGCGATCATGCGGATCGGCGGGACGGGCGAGAGGACCGGAGCGGTCGATGAGGCGCGGGACGGTTTCGTCGAGGGCGCAATGCCGGTAGGGGTGGTGGTAGCCATGGCTCGGTATCCTTATCCGATACGGGTCGTGGTCAGGCCGGGGCTGGTGCTGGTAACACCGGCGCCGGCCGCATCTGGTAAATGCGGCGTGGCGCGTTGCTGGTCTGCCATCTCCGAACTTGGCCCGGGCGCGAGGGTTTGGGAAGCGTCTGAGAGCGCCAATTATTCATTAGACAAGGCTTTCCGCCCGGCATCGTTAACGTAAGCCTGGCGTACGCCTCTGGGAACATCCGGGATTCCCCCGCCAACTTTGTTGCGGTGATTATTTTTCCATCTCTGACCGCTTACGCAGTTTCGATACGCATCTATTCCTGCATTTTGGTCTTCGATCACCCGAACTACGGCATCTGTCAGCTGCTCCCGTAGATCGCCCGTCTGGGCATCGGCAGACGCATCGACGATCCACTCTTACTGTTGGGCCGCATGGAACTGGCCGAACCAGCCTTCCAGACAGCTCTCAAGTGGTATCTCAACGGGAAGGAAGACCCGCGCAGGGCCTGTCGCAAAAGCGATCGCACCGGTGTTTACCCCACAATATTGCGGTAGCTCACCGGATAGCGCAGATACTATGCGACGGCCTGGACGATGAGCGCAGCCTTGTAGTGCCGACCCTTAAAGTCGGCCTTGGCGCGCTGCTTCAGCTTCGCAGCGATGGCAGACAGGATTATGAGCAGTTTCCGAAACGAAAGGCGTTATGCCGGTCGTATGGTCAACGTCGGATAAACACCTATGCGATCGCATTTGCGATAGGCCACGGAAAACTGGTTCGGCGCCCCCTCCCGGTGAGACCCGAATAGTGAAGGATCGCAAGAGACCCCGCCGGCCGCCGCGAGGGCGGGCCGGCGGGGCATGTCGTGTCCACACGACGGGAGCCGATACGCAGGACAAGGCTCACCGGAACCATGCGCGAACCCGGTTACCCGAAGCTCAATGCCGTTCGGGCGGAGGTCGTTCATTCCGGGAACAGGGGGCCCGACCGGATCGCGACGCCCCGGTATCCTACCAACAGGCTCGGGGCAGGCGGCGCTTCCAGCGCTCGGCGCGCGGCAGGGCCGCCACCTCGGGCCGCGCGACGCGCTGGGGCCGGACGAGCGCAGCGGGCACCGTACGGGTAAGCTCGAGGCGCGGCGGCGCGGGGACCGACGGCGCAGCTGCGATCGGCTCGCCCTCGGGGACGACCTTCCGCGGCCGGCCCCTGCGGCGCGGCGCGCCATCAGGTCCGAGGGATGGCACGACGCGGCGGACGCGGGGCAGGGGCGCCTCGTGCGGCATCTCGGATTCCGGCTCGGGCTGCGGCGGCTCCCAGACGATGAGGCTCGGCAGGATGCGGCGGGGCTCGGCGCATTCGGCGAGGCCCGGCGCGCCGTCCCGTTCGGTCTCGGCCGGCGACGGAACCGCCAGGGCCTTGTCCGTGGATTTGTCCTTGCGCGAAACGCGGGGCTGCTTGGTGGGGATGAAGGATCGGCCGGAGGTGATGCTGTGCTTGATTTCGACGGTGAATGACCGCCTTGTTTGTTTGCGCAACGGGCTCTCGCTGTCGGATGCTGCTTAGCTAAAGGGGATTTGGCAAAGCGGACTTGAACCGGGCGCGCCGTTCGATTCGAATCAGGCGCTGCCGCTGACCAATGCTGGTCCGGACCAGCTTAATGGATTGTTCGCGCCCGACGCAAGCAGATCGATTAAAAACCGGAGGATCGGCGCTCGTCAAATTGATCAAGAACTGGAAATGCCGGGCGCCGACATTTGCGAGCGCCGTGGTGATCGGGCGGTCGAGACCCTTTCGCAGTACAACCGCCCCCGGTGGAGCACGGGGCTCCGTTCAGTCCTAGGGCCTGCTGCTACCGCATCAACAACCATACCAGAGGCAGCGGAATTCAAGTTACAAGGTGTGTGATTTATTCAGAAATGGACCACACCTGACCCCAATTCTTTCCTTTTAGGAGAGGGAGTACGTCGCGTGTCGGTGGAACGTAGTAATCAGCTCGAAACCGCATCACACCGCTGCCGGTTGATCGCTTCGGTCTGGCTCGGTCGGAACGGGTCTTACCTTCCAAAGGTGCAGGAGCGCGTCGCGCGCGCGACCGACCGAAGCAATCGACCCGAAATCGGATCAATCTTGGGGCTTGCTGCGCGCGGCGCGCGCCATGCCGATCAGCTCGCGGGCGGTGAGCCAGCGGGGCGGCAGTTGAAGCGCCTGCCCGGAGCTTCCTACAGGGGCGGGGCGCCCGTGCACGACGCCGCTCGACCGGAGGCTGATGTCGTAGCCGCGCCAGAGCCTCCGTTGCCGCGCCGCCTTCGACGGCGTCCAAGTCGTCTCCGGGCAAGTCGTGTCCCGGCCTGCCTCACGCCCCACCGCCATTCCCATCCGCTCCCCGCATCGATTCAGCTGCGGATAACAAAGCTTGGCCGTTCGCGACATTCTTGAACTCCGCCGCGACCGCACTAAACGGACTTGCGCCGGCGGCCCGACGCAAATCCACCTAAGCTTTTGTTCGATCCCAGATTTTCGGCGCATGGCCGCGGACCGCTTTTTGCTAGATCGCCTTGGACACCCCGTGCCTGCCGGGGGATCGAAGGGCGCGCGGGGGCAACCGGCCGGATCGGGGCGCACCAAGCAGCGCGGCAGGATCGGGAACTCGCTTCCCATAATCGCGAAGTCCTGGCGCGGCGGCGGCCTGTCGCCAAAATCAATCACGCCCTATTCCGCCTTCGTTGCGCAGGAGACCCGCCTGTGCCGACCGGATCGAGCACGCGTTACCGTTGACTTAACCATGCCGGCTAGCCGAGATGGCATGTCTGGCCGCGCTCGACCCTGGGGTTGAGTCGCGCGCCGATCACCAATCAGGGAACATGGCCGCGCAAGAGACCTAAGCCCGAAACGC
>NZ_JAIEOF010000409.1 GCF_019750675.1 Methylobacterium sp. | reverse complement strand
CGGCGACCACGTCGGCGATTGATGCCCCGCGCAGCCGAGCGCGCGGGCGCGGCGGCTCACGCGGCCGCCGCGCGTTAGGCCCGCGACAGGCGGTGGAGAATCCCCCGACGCGAGTCGGCAGATTCCCTGTGATAGAGCGGGGCCGTCACCAGACCAGCGCCCATGATGCGATACTGCGTTGCAATATATATCCTTCTGCGCGACCGCAACGCATGGTAGAGGTACCGCCGTTATCGCCTGCATGGAGCAATCCGCATGTCCAACGTCTCCCGCCTTGCCGCCATCCTGGGCGCCGCGGCCCTCGCGCTTCCCCTGACCCTGCCGGCCTCGGCCAAGGGTCCGGGCGCGTCCAAGGTCATCTCGATGGTCGACACCGACAACGACGGCACCATCGACCTCAAGGAGGCCCAGGCCGTGGCCGGCGCCCTGTTCGACAAGCTGGAATCCGACAAGGACGGCACGGTCGACGCCAAGGAACTCCAGGGCCGCGTCAGCAAGAAGGCCCTGAAGGCCGCCGATCCGGATTCGGACGGCACCCTCGACAAGACCGAGTTCCTCGCCCTGGTGGAGGCTCGCTTCAAGGCTGCCGACCCGGACAACGACGGCACCCTCGACGCCAAGGAGCTGAAGACCCCGGCCGGCAAGGCGCTGGTCTCCCTCCTCAAGTAAGTCCGGCCGGTGCCGTCGCACCGGATCCAGGCCCGCTTCCGAGCCGGCCCGGCGCCCCCAGCGCCGGGCCGTGCGCGTTTCAGGGCCGCGGGAAGCTCACGCCCGGACGCGCGGCAAGGATTGACCGGAGGCGGTTGTTCAGAACATTCCAGGCTGGCACGCCATTCGCAGACCCCGTTCGCGGATGGCCGCAGCGCCGAAACGAAGGCCGGTTCATGGAATTTTTCGCCCAGCAGTTCATCAACGGCCTGACACTCGGGTCGATCTACGGGCTGATCGCCCTGGGCTACACCATGGTCTTCGGCATCATCGGGATGGTGAATTTCGCCCACGGCGACGTCTTCATGCTCTCGTCCTTCATCGCGCTGATCTTCTTCCTCATCCTGACGACATGGCTCGGGCTCACCTCGGTCGCCCTGGTGTTCCTCATCGTGCTCATCGTGGCGATGATCCTGACCGCGCTCTGGGGCTGGGCGATCGAGCGGGTGGCCTACCGGCCCCTGCGGGGCTCCTTCCGGCTCGCGCCGCTGATCTCGGCCATCGGCGTGTCGATCTTCCTGTCGAACTTCGTCCAGGTGGTGCAGGGTGCCCGCAACAAGCCCGTGCCGCCGCTCGTGCGCGACGTCATCGTGCTCTACCAGAACGAGCAGTACACGGTGACGCTGTCCTACAAGCAGGCGATCATCATGACGACGACGGCGCTGCTGCTCGCCGGCTTCTGGTACCTCGTGCAGCGCACCTCCTTCGGGCGGGCCCAGCGCGCCTGCGAGCAGGACCGCCGCATGGCGGCGCTGCTCGGGATCAACGTCGACCGCACGATCTCGCTGACCTTCGTGCTCGGGGCGGCGCTCGCGGCGGTCGCCGGCACCCTCTACCTCCTCTATTACGGCGTGGTCTCGTTCTCGGACGGGTTCGTGCCCGGCGTGAAGGCCTTCACGGCGGCCGTGCTCGGGGGCATCGGTTCGCTGCCTGGCGCGGTGCTGGGCGGCCTCATCATCGGCCTCATCGAGACCTTCTGGTCTGCCTATTTCTCGATCGAGTACAAGGACGTGGCCGCGTTCCTGATCCTCATCGTGGTGCTGATCTTCAAACCATCCGGCATCCTCGGACGCCCCGAAGTCGAGAAGGTCTGAGCCATGGCGCAAGGATCGACGACGCAAGGATCGACGACTCACGGATCGACCATCGGCGCGGTGGCCCCCACCGTCGCCCGGCGCTCCGGCGCGGCATTCTCCGAGATGCTGAAGGATTCGGCACTCTTCGCCCTCGTGACGCTCGGCCTGAGCATCCCGGTGGTGGCCTACCGGACGGATCTCGGGCAGGGCACCGGCCTCGAACTGACCGGCCGCTGGGGCGTCGTCGCCGGCCTGTGCCTCGCAGTCTTCGTGCTGCGCCTCGGGCAGCGGCTGCTCCTCGGCGAGGTCGCGCGGCGGCGGGAAGTGCACCGCCTCGCCACCCTCGACGCGGCTCCGGTCGTCGCCCGGGCCGGCCGGGTGCTCGGGCCGCTGACCCTGTTCGTGGCGCTGACCCTGCCGCTGTTGGCCGCCCTCGCCTCGGGGGGGCTGTCGGAGGGGCGCTACTGGATCGACCTCGGCATCCTCATCCTCACCTACGTCATGCTGGGCTGGGGCCTGAACATCGTCGTCGGCCTCGCCGGCCTGCTCGACCTCGGCTACGTCGCCTTCTACGCCGTGGGGGCCTATTCGTACGCCCTGCTCTCCACCGTGTTCGGGCTCTCGTTCTGGATCTGCCTGCCGCTGGCGGGCCTGTTCGCCGCCGCCTTCGGCGTGCTCCTGGGCTTCCCGGTGCTGCGCCTGCGCGGCGACTACCTCGCCATCGTGACGCTCGCCTTCGGCGAGATCATCCGTCTCGTCCTCATCAACTGGGTCGACTTCTCGGGCGGTGCGGCCGGCCTCTCCTCGATCCCGCGCGCCAGCTTCTTCGGCATTCCCTTCACGGCCGGGGAGGGCGGGTTCGCCCAGACGTTCGGGCTCGCCTTCAGCCCGATGCACCGCATCGTCTTCCTCTATTACCTTATCCTGGCGCTGGCCCTGATCACCAACCTGGTGACGCTGCGCATGCGGCGCCTGCCGCTGGGGCGCGCCTGGGAGGCCCTGCGCGAGGACGAGATCGCCTGCCGGTCGCTGGGCATCGACACCACCATGACCAAGCTCACCGCCTTCGCCCTCGGCGCCATGTTCGCGGGCTTCGCCGGCTCGTTCTTCGCCGTGCGGCAGGGCTTCGTTTCGCCTGAGAGCTTCAACTTCCTGGAGAGCGCGATCATCCTCGCCATCGTGGTGCTCGGCGGCATGGGCAGCCAGATCGGGGTGGCCATCGCCGCCATCGTGATGGTCGGGGCGCCGGAACTGCTGCGCAACCTCACCTTCCTCAAGGCCGTGTTCGGCGAGGGCTTCGACCCGAACGAGTACCGCCTGCTGCTGTTCGGCCTCGCCATGGTCTGCATGATGGTCTGGCGACCGCGCGGGCTCATCTCGGAGCGCACGCCCTCGGTCCGCCTCGGGGGGCGCCCCGCATGACCCTCGCCACCGGCATCACCCGCCTCGCCACCGTGCAGGACGAGCCCCCGGCCGCGATCCCCGGCGGCCCGGCCGACCCGATCCTGGTGGTCGACCACCTGACCATGCGCTTCGGCGGCCTCACCGCCGTGGGCGACCTCTCGTTCAAGGTCGGGCGCGGCGACATCACGGCGCTGATCGGCCCGAACGGCGCCGGCAAGACCACGGTCTTCAACTGCATCACCGGCTTCTACAAACCGACCGAGGGCATGATCAGACTGCGCCAGGAGGGCGGCGAGACCTACCTCTTGGAGCGCCTGCCCGGCCACGACGTCAACCGCCTCGCCCGGGTCGCCCGCACCTTCCAGAACATCCGCCTGTTCCCGCAGATGACCGTGCTGGAGAACCTGCTGGTGGCCATGCACAAGCCGCTGATGCGGGCCTCGGGTTTCTCCCTGGCGGGCATCCTGGGCCTGCCGGGCTATCGCCGGGCGCAAGCCGAGGCGATCGAGAAGGCCGCCGCCTGGATCGCCCGCATCGGCCTCACCCACCGGGCCGACGAGCCGGCGGGCGACCTGCCCTACGGCGACCAGCGCCGCCTGGAGATCGCGCGGGCCATGTGCACGGACCCCGTCCTGCTCTGTCTCGACGAGCCGGCCGCGGGCCTCAACCCGCGAGAATCGGCCGACCTGAACACCCTCCTGCGCATGATCCGCGACGAGTACGGGACCTCGGTGCTGCTGATCGAGCACGACATGTCGGTGGTGATGCAGATCTCCGACCGGATCGTGGTGCTCGATTACGGCATCAAGATCGCCGACGGGACGCCGGACGAGATCCGCAACGACACCCGGGTCATCGCGGCCTATCTCGGCGTCGACGACGAGGAGGTGGCGGCGGTGGAAGCGGAAGTCGGTCTCGCGGGAGCCCCAGCATGAGCGTCGCGGGCATCAACGTGCTGGTGGACGAGACCCGCGCCCGGATGGCGGAGGCGGAGACCCGGGCCGGTAAGGCGCCGCTCCTCAGCGTGCGCGGAGTCTCGGCCTATTACGGCAGCATCCGGGCCCTGAAGGGGGTCGATGTCGACGTGCACGAGGGCGAGATCGTCGCCCTCATCGGCGCCAACGGGGCCGGCAAGTCGACCCTGATGATGACGATCTTCGGCCAGCCCCAGGCGCGCGAGGGCACCATCACCTTCGCGGGTCAGGACATCACCAAGCTGCCGACCCACGAGATCGCGCGGCTCAACCTGGCGCAGTCGCCCGAGGGACGGCGCATCTTCTCCCGCATGACGGTGCGGGAGAACCTGCAGATGGGGGCGGCGGTGAATGGCGGGCGCCACTTCGCCGAAGACCTCGAGCGGATGTGCACCCTGTTCCCGCGCCTTGCCGAGCGCATCGACCAGCGCGGCGGCACCATGTCGGGCGGCGAGCAGCAGATGCTCGCCATCGCCCGCGCGCTCATGAGCCGGCCGCGCCTGCTCATGCTCGACGAGCCCTCGCTCGGACTGGCGCCGCTGGTGGTCAAGCAGATCTTCTCGGCCGTGCGCGACCTCAACGCCCGCGAGGGGCTGACCGTATTCATCGTCGAGCAGAACGCCTATCATGCCCTCAAGCTCGCGCATCGCGGCTACGTCATGGTCAACGGCGCCGTCACCATGAGCGGCACCGGACAGGCGCTCCTCGACGACCCGCAGGTCAAGGCCGCCTATCTCGAAGGGGGATCGCACTGAGCATGGGCGACGGTTTCAGCCTCGATCTGCGCACCCTCGGCATCTTCCTGCTCATCACCGTGGCGATGGGGGGCGGCGCGGCCTGGATGACCGGCAGCGGGCTCGCCCGCGGCTGGCGCCCGTCCTGGCACTGCGCCCTGGCGCTCCTCCTCATCGCGGCGGTGACGCGCTTCCTGCACTACGCCCTGTTCGAGGACCCGCTGCTGTCGCTGCCGGCCTACCTGGTCGACGCTGCCGTCGTCCTCGCCATCGGGGCCGTGGCCTACCGCTACACCCGCACCGGACAGATGACCCGGCAATATGCCTGGCTCTACGAGCGCACCGGCCCGCTGAGCTGGCGGGATCGGACGAGCGCGCCGACGCCCTGAGGGCCCGGCGCGAGACCACACCGCGTTTGGCGACCCGTCCGGCGAAGCGAATTCCTGGCCCGGCGCCGTAAGAGGGGAAACGAGCATGAAGTCACTGTTTTCAGCCGGTGTCGCCCTCAGCCTGATGCTGGCGGCCACCGCCGCCCAGGCCGAGATCAAGATCGGCGTGGTCGTCCCCGTCACCGGCCCGAACGCCGCCTTCGGCGCGCAGATCAAGACCGGGGCGCAACAGGCCATCGCGGACATCAACAAGGCCGGCGGCGTCAACGGCGAGAAGCTGGTGATGACGGTCGGCGACGACGCCTCCGACCCGAAGCAGGGCGTCTCGGTGGCCAACAAATTCGCCTCGGAAGGCGTCAAGGCCGTGGTCGGCGCCTTCAACTCCGGCGTGTCGATCCCGGTCTCGGACGTGCTGCAGGAAGCCGGCATCGTCGAGGTCAGCCCGGCGTCAACGGCGATCAAGTACACCGAGCGCGGCAACTGGAACACCTTCCGCACCTGCGGCCGCGACGACCAGCAGGGCGCCGTGGCGGGCGCCTACCTCGCCGACAAGTTCAAGGGCAAGAAGATCGCCTTCGTCCATGACAAGACCCCCTACGGCAAGGGCTTGGCCGACGAGACCCTGAAGGCCCTCAAGGCCAAGGGCGGCTCGAACGTGCTCTACGAAGGCATCAACCCGGGCGAGAAGGACTTCTCGGCCCTGGTCTCGAAGCTCAAGCAGGCCAATGTCGACGTGGTCTATTTCGGCGGCCTCTACACCGAGGCCGGCCTGCTGATCCGCCAGATGCGCGACCAGAGCCTCAAGGCGCCGCTGATGGGCGGCGACGGCATCGCCGACCGCGAGTTCGCCCAGGTGGCGGGCCCGGGCTCGGACGGCACCCTGATGACCTTCTCGCCGGATGCCCGCAAGAATCCGAAGTCGAAGGCGACCGTCGACGCCTTCAAGGCGATGAACTTCGACCCCGAGGGCTACACGCTCTATTCCTACGCCGCCATGCAGATCCTCGCCGACGCGATGAAGGCGACGAAATCCACCGACGGCCAGAAGGTCGCCGCCTACATGCGCGAGGGCAAGCCCTTCAACACGGTGATCGGCGACATCTCCTACGACAAGAAGGGCGACATCACCCGGCCGGACTACGTCATGTACATGTGGAAGAAGGGCGCCGACGGCTCGATCAACTACGCGGGCAACGAGCAGCCGTAAGCCGCGCCGGCGTCTTCGCCGATCGGGGCCGGGGGAGCGATCCCCCGGCCCTTTTTCGTGCGCGCCCCCCGAGGCTCCGTCCCCGGGCGCGACGAACCTGCACACCCCGTCGACCGGAAACAGCGCCCGGTCGGCGCGGTTGGTCGAGGCATGTCGTGGGCGCTCCTCAGCCCCCGCGACGGACCCACACCGACGGGAGCAGACATGTCCAACAAGCATCCGAAGACCGATGTCCCCAGCGACGCCGACCTCAAGGGCAACCCCGGGATCGGTCAGTCCAAGGGCATGACCGGGCGCGACCCGGCCGACGTGGCGGCGGACTCGACCTTCGAGGGCGACGTCGAGAACGAGACGACGCCGGAGGGCGGCGTCGACCCGAACCATCGCCCGCGCAAGAACGCCTGAGGCGCGTGCCGTCGCGGGCGGCGTCCGTGACGCTGAAACGACCGTGCGGTGACCGTCCGGCGACGTGGCGCCCGGTCACCGCATGTCAGCCCTGCCCGGGCCGGGGGAGCGCGCGGGTTAACGGATGGCATTCGTTCAGGTAGGCCAAGCCGTGCCGTCGTGACGGTATCGCACCTGAGGAGCCTGGATGACCAAAGACGTGCAGCACGATCGCTCTGCCTCGCCGCTCGCAGCCGTCTCTGACGAGATCCAACCTTCCCTCCAGACCCAAGGCCCGGACGGACCGGGCGACGACGCTCCGGCTCCCGCGCCGGATGCGCAAGCCACCGCGACGTTCGAGAGCGACAGCTTCGAGGGCTTCGGCTCCTTCGGCTGATCCGCGCGCGCGCAGTGCCCCGCACGCGGCGGGTGGCCGGACGCGACGCTGCGTGCTCGACCTCGAGACGAAGTCTTCGCGTCGCGTGGCCCGGCTTGGCCACAGACGAGCCGCGCTCCCGCCATGATCCCCCGCTCTGTGTCGCGGGATCATCGATGCGGGAATACCGGATGTCATTTCTCTCGAACCTGCCCATCGCCGACCTGATCGCGAGCTACGGCTACCTCGCGATCTTCGTAATCATCGCGCTCGAAAGCGCCGGCGTGCCGTTGCCCGGCGAGACGATCCTGATTTCTTCGGCGGTCTATGCCGGCAGCACCGGCCACCTGAACATCGGCCTGATCATCCTGGCCGCTGCGACGGCCGCGATCCTCGGCGACAATCTGGGCTACTGGGTCGGCCGCCGCTGGGGGATGCCGCTCCTGCTGCGCTACGGCCACCTCATCGCCCTCGATCACGGCCGGCTCAAGCTCGGGCAATACCTGTTTCGCGAGCATGGCGGGAAGATCGTGTTCTTCGGCCGCTTCACCGCGATGCTGCGCGCCTACGCGGCGGTGCTCGCCGGGGTGAACAAGCTCGATGCGCGCCGCTTCCTGATCTTCAACGGCCTGGGCGGCATCGCCTGGGCGACGATCATGGGCCTCGGCTCGTACTATTGCGGCCGTTCCATCGAGCACATCGCCGGCCCGGTCGGCCTCGCCCTGCTGGCGCTGGTGATCTTCGGCGGCCTCGCCCTGTGGCTGTTCGTGCGCAAGCACGAGACCCGGCTCCTCGCCGAGGCCGAGACGGCGATCCCCGGCCCCCTGGCCTGACCGCAGGCGCCGGTCCGAAAAAGCCCCGCCGGTCCGGTGACCGGCGGGGCTTTTTCGATCTGAGGACCCGATAGACCGAGGCGGATGCGGAGCACCCGACGCGCGCGAAATCGGCGCCGCAGAGCAGCGCCGATGATCCAGCCGGGAGATGATGGAAACGCGGCGCCTGATCCCGCAGGACCGACTCTGCCGCTATAGCCAGCCCACCAAGTGAACGGCCAAGTCTTGAAGAAGGTTTGGCTCCCCGAGCAGGACTCGAACCTGCGACAAAGCGATTAACAGTCGCTTGCTCTACCAACTGAGCTATCGGGGACCGCGATCGGGGGTCTACACAGCACTTCGCCGGGACGCAAGGGTGTCCGAGCCAGGGATTTGACGAATCCGTCATATTTTTTGGCCGCCCCCTGCGCGTGCGGTCCGGCAACCGCCCGCTCGCGCCTTCGCCGCGAGGCTCCGCCGGAGATTCGCATCCTTTTTGCCCAGATCGTTCAAAGGGCCGTTGCCCTCGCGCCCGGGCCTCTGCTAGAGACCGCTCTCCCCGAGCCGGCCGCCCGGACGGGGGTCGCCGAGAAGGTCCGATCCGTCGGGCCGTGCGACAGAGGCCTCGTGGCGGAGTGGTTACGCAGAGGACTGCAAATCCTTGCACCCCGGTTCGATTCCGGGCGAGGCCTCCAA
>NZ_JAIEOF010000301.1 GCF_019750675.1 Methylobacterium sp. | reverse complement strand
AAGATGCTGGAGCTGTCCGTCTACGACGGCATTCCGCACCTGCTCTCCCCCGTCGTCATCGACCCCAAGAAGGCGGTCATCGCCCTCAAGTGGGCGGTGCGCGAGATGGAGGAGCGCTACAAGAAGATGTCCAAGATCGCCGTGCGCAACATCGACGGCTACAACGCGCGCATGGCGGAGGCCCGGGCCAAGGGCGAGACCATCACCCGCGAGGTCCATACCGGCTTCAACCGCGAGACCGGCCAGGCCGTCTACGAGACGGAGGAGATGGACCTCTCGGCGCTGCCCTACATCGTGATCGTGGTCGACGAGATGGCCGACCTGATGATGGTGGCGGGCAAGGACATCGAGGGCGCGATCCAGCGCCTGGCGCAGATGGCGCGCGCGGCGGGCATCCACCTCATCATGGCGACGCAGCGTCCCTCGGTCGACGTCATCACCGGCACGATCAAGGCGAACTTCCCGACCCGGATCAGCTTCCAGGTGACGTCGAAGATCGACAGCCGCACGATCCTCGGCGAGATGGGCGCCGAGCAGCTGCTGGGTCAGGGCGACATGCTGTTCATGGCCGGCGGCGGGCGCACGACACGCGTGCACGGGCCGTTCTGCTCGGATTCGGAGGTCGAGAGCGTGGTCGCCCACCTCAAGCGCCAGGGCCGGCCCTCCTACCTCGAGGCCGTCACGGCCGACGACGGCAGCGGCGACGAGAAGCCCGCCAAGGGCGCGAAGGCGGACAAGGCCGAGCGGGCCGAGAAGGCCCAGGCCACCGAGATCGAGGACATCGACGCCCCGATCTTCGATGCGGGCGCCTATGCGGGCAGCGGCGGCATCGATCCCGGCGCCGAACTCTACGACCAGGCGGTGCAGGTGGTGCTGCGCGACAAGAAGGCGTCGACCTCCTACATCCAGCGCCGCCTCCAGATCGGCTACAACCGCGCCGCCTCGATCATGGAGCGGATGGAGATCGAGGGCATCGTCGGCCCGGCCAACCACGCGGGAAAACGCGAGATCCTGATGGAGGGCGGCCACGCCGCCTCCGGCATGATGGACTACGACGACTGAGCGACGAGACTGAACGGATCCCTCTTCCCCTCGTGGGAAGAGGTTCAGGAGTGGGGGTTGGGTCCGCCGGTCTCCGCAGACCGAGGGGCCCCCGACCACCCCCACCTCCAACGCCTCCCCACAAGCCCGGCGGATCTCGGGCAGGCCCGAGATCCGCCGGGGAGGAGAGCCGCGTCGCGCTTGAACCCCCACCCGTCGCATATTCGCCACAGGGCGGGCTTCTAAGCGGGCACCACCCGCGCATGTCTGAATCGCCTCAAGGGAGCGTCCCGATGATCGGCCGCCGTCACCGCCTCGCCGCCGGTCCGCTGTTCGTCCTGGCGGCCGGGCTTGCCCTGCCGCAGCCGGCCTCCGCTCAGGTCTCCTCGTTCCTCGACGGGCTGTTCGGCCGCAAGGAGCAGCCGGCCCCCGCCCCCGAGCCGGAGCCCGCTCCGGCGGCCCCGGCCCCGGCGGCCGCCCCGAAGAAGCCCGTCGCCCAGGCGCCGAAGCCCGCCAAGCCCGCCGACAAGGCGACGGCCGACAAGGCGGTCAAGGGCGAGGCGGCCAAGGGCGAGGCGAAAGCGGGCGCCAAGGGTGACCCGAAGGGTGAGGCGAAGGGCGCCGATCCGAAGACGGCCGCCAAGGTCGCGGCCGTCGGCGCGCCGGCGGCGGTCGTCGCGGCCGAGGCGGACGACGCCACCGTGATCACGCAGGCCAACGCCTACTTCAACGGCATGACCACGCTCACCGGCACCTTCGTCCAGATCGGCCCGGACGGGCGCCGCATCGGCGGAAAGCTGACGCTGGCCAAGCCCGGCCGCCTACGCTTCGACTACGACCAGCCCTCGCCGCTGGAGATCGTGGCCGACGGCACCTCCGTGGCGGTCAAGGATCGCAAGCTCGGCACCCAGGACCTCTACTTCATCTCGCAGACGCCCCTGAAATTCCTGCTGCGCGAAAAGATCGACCTCGCCAAGGACCTGACCGTCAACGACGTGTCCAACGATCCGGGCGGGGTGCGGATCGCCCTGGAGGACCGCTCGACGCTGGGCGGCACCTCGCGCATCCAGCTCTTCTTCGACGCCGAGGTGAAGACCCTGAGCCAGTGGCGGATCACCGACCCGCAGGGCTACCAGACCACGGTGCAGCTCTCGAACCTGCAGAAGGGCCGCGCCGTCGAGGGCGCCGCGTTCTTCATCAATTACGGCCGCTCCGAGGACAAGGCGGCCGAGCGCCAGATCCGGGCGCAGTAGAGGCGCCGATCTTCGGCCCGACCTTGTCGGGCCGATGCCGATGCTGCAAAGCGTCGGGCTCGCGACACACGAGCCGAGCCCATGCACGACATCCGCGCCATCCGCGAGAATCCGGACGCCTTCGACGAGGCCCTGCGCCGCCGCGGGCTGGCGCCGCTGGCCGCCCAGCTGGTCGCCCTGGACGACGCGCGCAAGTCCGCGATCTCGGCAGCCCAAGCCAACCAGGAGCGCCGCAACGCGCTCGCCAAGGAGATCGGCGGCGCCAAGAAGGCCAAGGACGAAGCCCGCGCGCAGGAACTCATGGCCGAGGTCGCCCGTCTCAAGGACGAGGCCCCGACCCTGGAGGCCGCGCAAGGAGAGGCTGGCAAGACCCTCGACGACCGCCTCGCCGCGATCCCGAACCGCCCGAACCCGGACGTGCCCGAGGGCGCCGACGAGCACGGCAACGTCGAGTACCGCCGCTTCGAGGCGCACCGCCCGCAGCTCGCCACGGGCAAGCAGCATTTCGAGATCGGCGAGGCCTCCGGCCTGATGGATTTCGAGGCCGCGTCGCGGATGTCCGGCGCCCGCTTCGTGGTGCTGAAGGGCCAGCTCGCCCGCCTGGAGCGGGCGCTCGGGCAGTTCATGCTCGACCTGCACACCGGCGAGCACGGCTACACCGAAGTGGCGCCGCCGATCCTGGTGCGTGACGAGGCGATGTTCGGCACGGCGCAGCTGCCGAAGTTCCGCGACGACCAGTTCCAGGCGGGCGAGCACTGGCTCATCCCCACGGCGGAAGTCCCCCTCACCAACCTCGTGCGCGAATCGATCCTGCGCGAGGAGGAACTTCCCTTGCGCTTCACCGCCCTCACCCCGTGCTTCCGGGCCGAGGCCGGTTCGGCGGGGCGCGACACCCGCGGCATGCTGCGCCAGCACCAGTTCAACAAGGTCGAGCTCGTCTCGATCACCACGCCGGAGCAATCGGCCGCCGAGCACGAGCGCATGCTGGGCTCGGCCGAGGCCGTGCTGAAGAAGCTCGACCTGCCCTACCGGATCATGACGCTGTGCACCGGCGACATGGGCTTCGCCTCCCAGAAGACCTACGACATCGAGGTCTGGATGCCGGGCCAGGAGACCTTCCGCGAGATCTCATCCTGCTCGGTCTGCGGCGACTTCCAGGCGCGGCGGATGAACGCGCGCGTCCGCGCCCGGGATGGCAAGGCGGTGAATTTCGTCCACACCCTCAACGGGTCCGGCGTGGCCGTGGGCCGCGCGCTCATCGCCGTGATGGAGAACTACCAGAACCCGGATGGCAGCGTCACGGTGCCGTCGGTGCTGAAGGCCTATATGGGCGGGATCGAGCGGATCGAGGGGTTCAAGAGCTGATGCGCATTCTCGTCACCAACGACGACGGCATCCACGCGCCGGGGCTCGAGACCCTGGAGGGGATCGCCCGGGCCATCTCGGACGACGTCTGGGTGGTCGCGCCCGAGACCGACCAGTCCGGCGTCTCGCACTCCCTCTCGCTGAACGATCCCTTGCGCCTGCGCCAGGTGGCCGAGAAGCGCTTCGCCGTGAAGGGCACGCCGTCCGACTGCGTGATCATGGGGGTGCGCCACATCCTGAAGGACCACGGGCCCGACCTCGTGCTCTCGGGCGTCAACCGCGGCCAGAACGTCGCCGAGGACGTGACCTACTCGGGCACCATCGCGGCGGCGATGGAGGGGACGATCCTCAACGTGAAATCGATCGCGCTGAGCCAGGCCTACGGAGCCGGCGGGCGGGGCGCCATCAAGTGGCACTGCGCCGCCGAACACGGCCCGGGCGTGGTGCGAAAGATTCTCGACATCGGGATCGAGCCCGGCATCGTCGTCAACGTGAACTTCCCGGACTGCGAGCCCGGCGAGGTCCTGGGCACGGCGGTGGCCGCGCAGGGGTTTCGCAATCAGGCGCTGCTCGCCATCGACGCCCGCCAGGACGGGCGCGGCAACCCCTACTTCTGGCTCGCCTTCGCCAAGGCCACCTTCCAGCCCGGAAACGGCACCGACCTCAAGGCCATCGCCGAGAAGCGCATCTCGGTGACGCCGCTTCGCCTCGACCTGACCGACGAGCCGAGCCTGACCCGCTTCGCGCAGGGCTTCGCGGAGTAGCGCGCGTCCGCTCTGGGAAGCCCCGCGGAGTTCGGCCACGATGCATGAGGGCTCGATCGAGGACGCCGCCTTCGTCATGGCCCTGCGGGGCCGGGGCGTGCGCGACACCGACACCCTGCGGGCGATGGAGCGGGTGCCGCGCGAGCGCTTCGCCCCCGCCCGGCATCGCGACCTCGCCCGGCGCGACCTCGGCCTGCCCCTCCCCTGCGGGCAGACCATGACGGCCCCGACCATCGTGGCGGGCATGCTGACGGCGCTGGCGGTGCGCCCGGGCGTCCGCATCCTGGAGATCGGCACGGGGTCCGGCTACGTCACCGCGCTTCTGCTGCGCCTGGGCGCCGCCCATGTCCGCAGCCTGGAGCGCTACGCCACCCTGGCGGAGGACGCCCGCGACAACCTCCTGCCCGAGGACCGGCCCCTGGCCGAGATCGTCGTCGGCGACGGGCTCGACCCGGGCGGCCTCGCGGGGCTCGAACCCTTCGACCGCATCCTGCTCAACGGGACCTTGGCGGCCCTGCCCGGGCACCTCGCCGAGGCCCTGGCGCCGGGCGGCCGCCTCGTGGCGGCACTGGGCCGGCCGGAGGCGGCGACGCTCCTTACCCTGGTACGCGAGGCCGACGGCCCGTGCGCCGAGCGCCGCGGCGCCACGATCCGCCTGGCGCCCCTCACACCCGGCCGGGCCTGCGTGCTGTAGGTGGCCGAAGGTTCCCCGTCCGGGCGTTATGTGGCCGCAACGTGGTGAATCGGAACGGTTGCTTAACCTGAATCCGGTTTGAATGACGTCATCAAGTTGCGTCAGGCAAACAGGTGCGTCGATGCGGGTTCGCGGGACTGGTCGAGGGTTGAGGACGCTGTCGCGCTTCGCGCTCATCGGCGTGATTGGAGGCGGTGCAGCCGCCTGTTCTTCAGATTCTTCGCGGCTGGGCGATCCCTTCGGGAATCCCTTCGCCTCGAACGTTTCCAGCGAGCCGTCCGCCACCGGCAGTCTGCCGGACGGCGAGATCGCCCCGGCGCCGGTGGTGCGCACCAGCCGCATCCAGTCCCAGGCGCTCGGCGCGCCGGGGGCGGCGATGTCGCCGCGCCCCATGGCCGCCGCTCCGGTCCCGGCCCGTCCCCAGACCAGCCGCCTGGCCTCCGCCGAGCCGGTCTCGGGTGGCATGAGTTCGGGGGGGATGGCCTCGAGCGCCGCGGTCTCGGGCATGAACCCCGATGCCGGGCGCATGACCACCCGCGCGGTGCCCCCCGCCCCGGCCCCGAAGGTCGTCGACCGCGCCGCCGAGAAACGGGCCGCCGAGGCCCGTCGCGAGGCGGAGGCCCGCGAGGCCGCCGAGGCGAAGCGGGAGGCCGAGGCGGCCAAGCTCGCCGAGGCCCGGAAGCTCGTCGAAGCCGCCAACGCGCGCAAGGCCGCCGAGGCCGCGCGCCACGCCGAGGCCAAGGCGGCCGAGAAGACCGCGAGCGCCGCCAAGCTCGCCGAGGTGAAGAAGCTCGTCGAGGCCCGCAAGGCTGCCGAGGCCAAGGCTGCGGCCGCGGAGACCAAGGCGGCCGAAACCAAGGCGGCCGAGGCCCGGAAGGCGCATGTCCGCCCCGGCCAGGCCGTGGCCAAGGCCGAGGACAAGCCGGTCCGCAAGATCGAGATCAAGGAAGCCAAGGCCGAGGTGAAGCCCGACGCCAAGGTGGACACGGCGAAGGCCGACGCCGCCAAGAAGGCGGAAGCGGCCCGGAAGGCCGCCGAGGCGGAGGCCAAGCTGGCGAAAGCCGAGGCCGCCAAGGACGCCGCGCGCAAGGTCGCCGAGGCGAAGGCTGCGGCGGACGCCAAGGCCGCCGAGGCCGCGGCCAAGGCGCCCGTGAAGGTCGCCTCTGCGGAGCCGGCCAAGGTCGAGCCAGCGAGCACGGGTTCGGTCGCGGTCGACCAGTCCTTCCGCTGGCCCGCCAAGGGCCGGGTCATCTCGGGCTACGGTTCCTCCGGCAACGAGGGCATCAACATCTCGGTGCCCGAGGGGACGCCGGTGAAGGCCGCCGAGGACGGCACGGTGGCGTATGCGGGCTCGGACGTGAAGGGGTACGGCAAGCTCGTGCTCGTGCGCCACACCAACGGCTACGTCTCGGCCTACGCCCACAACGGCGAGCTCGACGTACGCCCCGGCGAAAAGGTCAAGCGCGGCCAGACCATCGCCAAGTCCGGCGCCTCCGGCAACGTGACCTCGCCCCAGCTCCACTTCGAGATCCGCAAGGGCGCGACCCCGGTCGACCCGATGCCGCACCTCGCCAGCAATTAATCCGTTCTTCGCTCGAGCTTGGACTAAAGACCGGCGGCCCCTCGGGGCCGCCGTTCTGCGTTTGCGGCTGCGGGAGGGTCAGCGCCCCGTCCGCACCCGCGTCCAGCTCCGGGTGACGAAGCGCTGGGTGCGGTCGTCCCAGGCGGTGTTGCTGGAGAGGCGCTGCATCGTCGCCTCGTCCGGGTAGATGCCGGGATTGGCCAGGATCTCCGGCTTGACGAATTTCCGCGCCGCCGCGTTGCCGCTGGCATAGGAGACGAAGTTGGTGTTGGCCGCCGCCACCTCCGGCCGCATCATGTAGTCGAGGAAGGCGTGGGCCTCGGTGGGATGCGGCGCGTCCTTCGGGATCGCGAAGGCGTCGAACCACATCAGCGCGCCCTCGCGCGGGATGAGGTAGCCCACCTCGACGCCGTTCTTGGCCTCCTCGGCGCGCTTGCGGGCCTGCATCACGTCGCCCGAATAGCCGACCGCGAGGCAGAGGTCGCCGTTGGCAAGACCGTTGATGTATTCCGAGGAGTGGAACTTGCGCACCGAGCCCCGCACCTTGAACAGCGCGTCGGTGACTTGGCTGATGTCGTCCCAGCGCTTGGAATCCGGCTTGAAACCGTAGAACGGCAGCATGCTGGGGATCAGGTCCTCGGGCGAATCGAGGAGCATCACGCCGCAATCCTTGAGCTTGCCCATCAGGGCCGGATTGAGGATGAGGCTCCAGGTGTTCAGGGGCTGGTTCGCCCCCAGGCGCTCGCGCACCTGGGCGAGGTTCACGCCGATGCCGGTGGTGCCCCACATGTAGTCCACGGCGAAAGCGTTGCCGGGATCGTAGGTGGCGAGCCGCGCCGCGATCTCGGGCCAGGCATGGACGAGGTTCGGGATCTTCGCCTTGTCGAGGGGCTGGAACACGCCGGCCCGGATCAGCCGCTGCAGGAACGGCCCTGAGGGCGCCACCACGTCGTAGCCCGAGCGCCCGGCCAAGAGCTTGGTCTCGAGGATCTCGTTGTTGTCGTAGGTGTCGTACACGACCTTGATGCCGGTCTCCTTCGTGAAGGCCTCCAGCACTTTCGGGTCGATGTAGTCCGACCAGTTGTAGATGTTGACGACGCGCTCGCGGGCCGGCGCCTGCGCGCGGGCGCCGGGGTCGGCCCCGAAGGCCAGGGCGGCGAGCGCCCCGGCCGTCAGGATCCGGGTCAGGAGCGCGCGGCGGGTGCCGGCTCGGATCATGCGTTCCCCTTGGCGGCCACCACGACGATCTCGACAAGGTATTCGGGGGCGGCGAGCTTGGCCTCCACCGTGGCGCGGGCGGGGGGATTGTCCCGGGCCACCCAGGCGTCCCAGGCGGCGTTCATCTCCGCGAAGGTGGCGATGTCGGCCAGATAGATCGTCGCCGTGAGGATACGGCTCTTGTCGGTGCCGGCCGCCGCGAGCAGGCGGTCGATCTCGCCCAGGATCTCCTGGGTCTGGGCGGTGACGCCGGCGCCCACCACGGTGCCGGCCACCTGGCCCGCGAGGAAGACCATGTCGCCGTAGGTGACGGCCTGGCTCATGCGCGGGCCGGATTCGAAGCGCTGGATCGTCATGGCGGGAAAGCGTGCCTCTCGCGGGCCGGCCCGGCGCCCCATGGCGCCCGGACTTCCGGCGCAAGCCTTGTGCCGTGCCGCGCCCCCGAGCGTAAAGGGGGCCCGCCGCGTCCGGCCCCCGGCGCGCCTTCCGGAGCAATGCGACAAAGTCCCTTCCCGCAGCGCAACTCATCCTGTGGGTGCGGCGTTCTCACCCCAGGCGCAAGGCCAAGGCGACACAGCCAGCCGTTATGGCCTGTGAGGTCCGACCCAGCGGGTTCGGCCAAGTATCGAGGATCATCTCATGGGTATCATCTGGACCATCATCATCGGCTTCCTCGCCGGTGTCATCGCCAAGTTCATCATGCCGGGCAGCAACGAGCCGGCCGGCTTCATCCTGACCACGATCCTCGGCATCGTCGGCGCCTTCGTCGCCACCTTCCTCGGCCAGGCGCTGGGCTGGTATGGTCCCAACCAGGGCGCGGGC
>NZ_JAIEOF010000430.1 GCF_019750675.1 Methylobacterium sp. | reverse complement strand
GCACTGTCCCTGGGGTCGCCCCCGCCGGACGTTATCCGGCACCGTCTCTCCATGGAGCCCGGACTTTCCTCCCCGGGCAAGGATCTTTGAACCCTGCGCCCGGAGCGGCCGCCCGGCCGACTGATCCGCGGCGGATGTGCGCCGGGCGGGCGCGACAGGTCAAGGGCGTTCGCGACGCAAGGCGTGACGCCGGGATCGGCATGCCGAGATTTTGGACACCCCGCTTGGCGAGGCCGATGCCCCGCTCCAACTGCCGGAATCGGCCCGTGGGCGGCACCGCCCCGGCCGGTGGACGCACGGAACAGGAGGAAGCGATGGCGACGAACGACACGGCCTGGACGCTCGAATCCGTCCAGCAACTCACCGCGATGGCCCGGGAGGGCATTCCGGTCTCGGTGATGAGCCTCAAGCTGCGCCGGCCGATCGAAATCGTGGCGGCCAAGCTGAGCCAGCTCGGCCTCACGCCCGTACCCGAGACCGGCGCCTGACGACGGGGCGAGCCGCCGACGCGCGGCGGCTCGTCGGTTCGGGCTACCAGGAGCCCGTGTTCTCCATGGAGGACCAGGGCTCCTGCGGCGGCTTGGCCGGGCCCTTCTGCAGGAGCTCGATCGAGATGCCGTCCGGGGACTTCACGAAGGCCATGTTGCCGTCGCGGGGCGGGCGGTTGATGGTGATGCCGGCCGCCTGGAGCTTGGCGCAGAACGCGTAGATGTCGTCCACCTCGTAGGCGAGGTGGCCGAAATTGCGCCCGCCCGAATAGCTCTCGGGGTCCCAGTTGTGGGTCAGCTCGATGACGGGCGCCTGGGTCTCGCGTGCCGTGCCGGCATCGTCGGGGGCGGCGAGGAAGACCAGGGTGAAGCGGCCCTTCTCGTTGTCGACCCGGCGCACCTCCTGGAGCCCGAAGGTGTTCACGTAGAAGTCGAGGGCCCGGTCGAGGTCGGCGACGCGGACCATGGTGTGCAGGAAACGCATGGGGTAGTGCTCTCTTTCGATGGATGGCGCCTATGTGGACCGGCGCACGCACGCGTCAACGGGCCTGGGGGCCTGCGCGTTGCGCCGCTGCCGCCGCCCCCGCAAGATGGGGCGGACGCCGGAAGGGACCCGCATGCGCACCGAGACTCCGATCGCGATCCGCCTCGAGGATTACCGCCCGAGCGACTACCTGATCGGGACCGTGGCGCTCGACGTCGCACTGCATCCCACCGCGACGCGGGTGCGCGCGGAGATCGGCCTGCGGCCCAACCCGGACGGCCGAGCCGGCGCGCCCCTGGTCCTCGATGGGGACGACCTCACCCTGACGGACTTGCGCCTCGACGGAACGCCCCTGGCGGCCGAGGCCTACGCGGTCACGCCCTCGAACCTGACCCTGACGCACCCGCCCGCCGGCCCCTTCACCCTCACCATCGAGACCGAGATCGACCCGACGGCCAACACGAAGCTGATGGGGCTCTATCGGTCGAACGGCGTCTACTGCACGCAGTGCGAGGCCGACGGCTTCCGCCGGATCACCTATTTCCTCGACCGGCCCGACGTGATGGCGGTCTACACCACCCGCATCGAGGCGGACCGGGCCGAGGCGCCGGTACTTCTGGGCAACGGCAACCCGATGGAGGCGGGCGAGGCCGGGCCGGGGCGGCACTACGCGATCTGGCACGATCCCCACCCGAAGCCGGCCTACCTCTTCGCCCTGGTCGGCGGACGCCTCGACCACGTCCAGCGCGATTTCACCACGAGCGAGGGCCGCCGGGTCGCGCTCGCCGTCTATGTCGAGCCGGGCAAGGCCGCGCGGGCGGACTACGCCCTGGAGGCCGTCGCACGCGCCATGGCCTGGGACGAGACCGTCTTCGGCCGCGCCTACGACCTCGATGTCTTCAATGTGGTCGCGGTCTCCGACTTCAACATGGGCGCGATGGAGAACAAGGGCCTCAACATCTTCAACGACCGCTACGTGCTGGCCTCCCCCGAGACGGCGACGGACGCCGATTACGCGGCGATCGAGGCCATCATCGCGCATGAGTACTTTCACAACTGGACGGGCAACCGCATCACCTGCCGGGACTGGTTCCAGCTCTGTCTCAAGGAGGGGCTGACGGTCTTCCGCGACCAGGAATTCTCGTCCGACATGCGCTCGCGCGCCGTGCATCGCATCGGCGAGGTCCGCACCCTGCGCGCCCGGCAGTTCCCCGAGGATGCGGGGCCGCTGGCCCACCCGGTGCGGCCCAGGCAATATGCCGAGATCAACAACTTCTACACGGCGACCGTCTACGAGAAGGGCGCCGAGATCGTGCGGATGCTGCGCACGCTCCTCGGTGCGCAGGCCTTCCGCGCCGGCATGGACCGCTACTTTGCCGACAACGACGGTCGCGCGGCGACGGTCGAGGATTTCCTGGCCGCCTTCGCGGCCGCCTCGGGCCGGGACCTCGACGCCTTCGCGCGCTGGTACGAGCGGCCGGGCACGCCGCGCGTCGCGGTACAGGGCGCCTACGACGCGGACGCGCGCAGCTACCGGCTGACCTTCCGCCAGAGCCTGCCCGGCGCCCCCGACAGCCCGCCCCTGACCATCCCCGTGAGCCTCGGGCTCGTCGGCAGCGGCGGTCCTCTCGCTGTGGTCTGCGACCGGGTCCGGGACGGCGTGTTCGTGCTGGAGCGAGCGAGCGACACCCTTACCTTCACGGACGTCGCCACACCGCCCGTGCCGTCGCTGTTTCGCGGCTTCTCCGCCCCGGTGCGGATCGAGATGGACATGGCCGACGCCGACCGGCTCGTGCTGCTGCGCCACGACAGCGATCCGTTCAACCGCTGGCAGGCGGCCCAGAGTGTCGCCATGCGTCTCCTCGTGCAGGGCACGCGCTCGGGCATCCTGGCGAAGGAAGCCGCCGAGGCACTCGCGGGGGCCCTCGCTGCCTTCCTCGACGGGGAGGCGCTGGCCGATCCTGCTTTCGCCGCCCTGGTCCTGGCGCTACCGAGCGAGGCGGATGTCGCCAACGAGATCGGCGCCGAGATCGACCCCGATGCCATCCATCGCGCCCGACACGCTCTGCGGCGAACCCTCGCGGCCGGCCTCGCGGAGCGCTTCCGGCACCTGCGCGACGCCCTGGCGGACGCGCCCGGGACCCCGTTCAGCCCCGACGCAGCCTCCGCGGGCCGACGTGCGCTGCGCAATGCCGCCCTCGACCTCCTGACCGCGACCGATCCGGACGGCGCGACGGCGCAGGCCGAGGCCCAGATGGCCGGCGCCACGACGATGACGGATCGCCTCGCCGCGCTCTCGGTCCTGGCGCAGAGGCCCGGGCCGGCGTGCGAGAACGCCCTCGCGCGATTCGCAGAGACCTACCGCGCCGAACCCCTCGTCCTCGACAAGTGGCTTGCGATCCAGGCCACGATCCCCGAGTCGGACACGCTCGAGCGCATCCGTCGCCTTCAGGTCCACCCGACCTTCTCGATGACCAATCCGAACCGGGTCCGCGCCCTCATCGGCAGCTTCAGCATGGGGAACCCGACGCAATTCAACCGTGCAGACGGCGCCGGCTATCGCCTCGTGGGGGAAACGGTCCTGGCCCTGGATCGGACGAATCCCCAGGTCGCCGCGCGCATGCTGACGGCCTTCGGCTCCTGGCGGATGCTGGAGCCCGGGCGGCGCGACGTGGCAAGATCCACACTGCTGGAAATTCGTGCGGCCCCCGGACTGTCGCGCGATGTCGGCGATATCCTCGGGCGGACCCTTGCCGGCTAGCCAAACCACTGGCGGGAATCGCCTTTTCGGGCTGACTTAACACTTGTTTTCGCTCTGCGATTCGGCGGGCGAGTCAAGCGACGCCCAAAAAAACGCGTGGACAAAACACCGTTGGAAATGCTGAATCGTATACGATTCGAAGCAGCGCCCGCGGGCCCGCTTCCACCGATTCAACGCAGTTGCGGGGTCAGACCATGCTGGAGGCGGATTCCGCTTCCCTCTCCGCGCGCGCCGATACCATCCTGGGTATTCATCGGCCGCAGCATTCCACACATGTCCGTTTCGTTCGTGCGGAGACCTGGCTGCGCTTCGCCCTTCCGGCGCTGTTCGCGACCTTCCTGATCTGCCTCGCGGTGGTGGCGACCCTGTTGCTGCAGACGCAGCGCGAGGACGTGATCCGGTCGGCGGTGACCGACGTGGACGCCCTGACCCGGCTGGCGGCGGCGGCGTTCTCCGGCGTCGAGATCGCCGACGAGGCGAAGGGCGCGGAGGCGCACCAGAGCTTGCGCACGCTGTTGCCGCCGGGCCTGCTCCATGCGGGCCGGCGCATTCTCCTGATCGCGCCGGACGACAGCATCGTGGCGGCCAATCCGCCGCTGCCGGGCCCCCGGCGGACCCTGACCGAGCATCTCGGGGAGATGCAGGCGCTCAGCACCCTCGGCGAACGCGCCGGCGTCATGACCGTGACCCTCGCCGACGGATCGACGGCGGTGGCGGCGCTTCGCAGCCTGCCCGGTGGGCGCGGGCAGGTCGCGGTCCTGCAGCCCTTGGAGGACATCACCGCGAGTTGGGGCCTGCGCGCGCGCAATCAGGCGATCCTGCTCGGCGCTGCCGCCCTGGTCATCATCGGCACGGGCATCGCCTACGCCCTTCAGACCAACCGGGCCCATGCGGTCGACCGCGTCTGCGAGCAGATCAAGCAGCGCCTCGACACCGCCCTCGGACGGGGCCGCTGCGGCCTGTGGGACTGGGACATCCCCCGCGGCCGGATCTACTGGTCGGACTCAATGTATGCCCTTCTGGGGTACCACCGCGAGCGTGAGTTCCTGTCCTTCGGCGACGTGAACGCCCTGGTTCATCCCGACGACGGCGATCTCTACAGCCTCGCCCGGCACCTCGCCGCGAGCCAGTCGACCGTCGACCACGAGTTCCGCGTCCGGGGGGCGACGGGCAACTGGGTCTGGATGCGCATGCGGGCCGAGATCGTGCCCGACACGATCGACGGCGGGCGCCACCTCGTCGGCATCGCGCTCGACGTGACGGAGCAGCGCAACCTCGCGGAGCTGAACGCCACCGCCGACATGCGCCTGCGCGACGCCGTCGAGGCGATCTCCGAGGCTTTCGTCCTATGGGACACCGGCAATCGCCTCGTGCTGTGCAACTCGAAGTTCCGCCACCTGCACGCCCTGAGCCCCGAGGACGCGATCCCCGGCCGGCGCTACGCCGAGATCATGGGCCGGGGCGTCCTGCCGCCGGTGCGGCGCGAATTGCGCGACCTGGAGCCGAGCGGCGCCACAGCCCGGACCTTCGAGGCGGAGCTGACCGACGGACGCTGGCTGCAGATCAGCGAGCGCCGCACCAAGGACGGCGGCTACGTCTCGGTCGGCACAGACATCACGAACCTCAAGCGCCACCAGGAACAGCTCGTCCAGTCCGAGCGCGAGTTGATCGAGACCGTGCGGGACCTCAAGCGCTCGCGTCGTACCCTGGAGCTTCAGACCCAGCAGCTCGCGGACCTCGCCGAGCGCTACCTCGACCAGAAGGCGCAGGCGGAGGGCGCCAACCAAGCGAAATCCGAGTTCCTCGCAAACATGAGCCACGAGCTGCGCACACCGCTCAACGCGATCATGGGCTTTGCCGAACTCATGGAGAGCGAGGTCTACGGCTCCCTCGGCTCGCCGCGCTACACCGACTATTGCCGCGACATCCGCAGCAGCGGCGACTACCTGCTCTCCGTGATCGACGACATCCTGCACATGTCGCGCATCGAGGCCCAACGGGTGAAACTCGTCCCGCGCGAGATCCCGGTCGCGACCGCCATCGAGGGAGCGCTCAAACTCGTCGGCGAGGCGGCACGGGCGAAATCGCTCAGCATCCACGTCGACGTGGTCGAGGCCCTCCCGGTCCTGGCCGACGAGCGCGCCCTGCACCAGATCCTCAGCAACCTTCTTCAGAACGCCGTGAAGTTCACGCCGTCCGGCAACGGGCGCATCATCGTCAAGGCTCGGCCGGCCGGCGACAACGTGCACGTCTTCGTGGAGGATACCGGCATCGGCATCCCGAAATCGGCCCTGCGCCGCCTCGGCGCCCCTTTCCAACAGGTCGAAACCAACCTGACCCGCAGCCACAAGGGGTCGGGCCTCGGCCTCGCCATCGCCCGCTCCATGGCCGAGTTGCACGGGGGCGCCCTGCGCATCCGCTCGCAGGAAGGCCTCGGCACCATCGTGATGGTGCGCCTGCCCGCTCCGACGCCCGAGCACCGGCAGGCCCTCTCCATCGAGGCAGCCCAGGAAACCGTGGCTTCCCTGCGCGATGCCGCCGGCGCCACCACCCGCCTGCCGGAACGGACGGCGGTGGGGGTCTGAAGCCCCTGCCCCGTCCTCTCCCGCGAGTCCGTCAATCCGTCAGCAGGCGGTCGAACAGCGCCCGCACCGCGTGGCGCTGCTCGTCGAGTTGCGCCACCAGCCGCGCCGCATCGGGCGCGCCCATGGCAACGGCGAGTCGCGACAGGGTCACGGGTGACGCCGCCGCGGAATCGCCCTCAACCATCAGCCGCTGCCAGTGCAGCACGGCGTCGAAGGTCCGATAGGCTTCCACCAACGTCTCGGCCTCGCCCGCGGCCAGCAGCCCCACATCGGCGGCGCGGGCCAACACCGCGCAGGCGCCGAGCCCGATGAGATCGGGCAGGCGATGGGCGTGGGCGAGGACGAGCGCCTGGGCCAGGAAGTCGAGGTCGAGCAGCCCGCCCGGGGCGAGCTTGAGGTCGAGGGCGCCGCGATCCCCTTTCTCCCGCTCCACCAGCATGCGCATGGCATGGACCGCGCGGTGGACCTCGGCGGCCTCCCGCTCGCGGCCGACGATGCCGCGGATTTCCCGGTCGAGGTCGGCCGCCAGTTCCGCATCGCCCGCGATGACCCGCGCGCGGGTCAGGGCCATGTGCTCCCAAAGCTCCGCCTCGCCGGCGTGATAGGTGCGAAAGCCGCGCCATTGCACCGCCACGGGGCCCTGCCCGCCCCCCGGGCGCAGCCGCAGATCGACCTCGTAGAGATGTCCGCGCCGGGTCGGTACGGTCAGCGACGCGACGAGGCGCTGGGTGAGGCGGTTATAGGCCACAGCCGCGTCGAGGGGCTTGGGGCCGGCGCTCATGCGCGCGTCCGGGTCGAAATCGTAGAGGACCACGAGGTCGAGATCGGAATCGGCGGTGAGTTGGCGCGAGCCCAGGCGGCCGAGACCGAGAATCGCCATGCGCCCCCCCGGTACCGCGCCGTGCTCGGAGAAGAACGCACCCGCGATGCGCTCCAGGGTGGTGCCGATGACAGCGTCCGCGATGCCTGTGAAGGCGCGGCCCGCTTCCTCCGGGGACAGGATCCCGGAGAGGAGCCGTGCCCCCGTCAGGAAGCGGAGCTGCCGGGCGGCATCGCGGCTGCGGTCGAGGAAATCCTCGTGGTCGCTCGGCTGGCCGAGACGGTTGCGGAACTGCGCGGCGAGGTCCGCGGCATCCGTCGTCGCCTCGCCGAAATCCCGGTCGATCACCGCATCGAGCACGTGTGGGCTGAAGGCTACGGTCTCGGCCAGGCGCGGCGCGGTGCCGAGGAGATCGGCGAAGAGTAACCGCAGCCGCTCGTTGGAACGCAGGATGGTCAGGAGTTCCAGGGCCGCCGGCATCCGGGCGAAGGCCCGGTCGAGGGTATCGAGGGCGGCGTCCGGCTGCGCCGTGCCGCCGAGCGCCTGCATCAGGGCCGGCACCAGTTCCGTCAGCACCTCCCGGGCACGCGGCGTTCGCACGGCGGGGCGCCGCCCGAAATGCCAGCCGCGCACGGTCTCGACAGCCCGTTCGGGCTCCCGGAAGCCGAGCTTGCGCAGGGTCGCCAGGGTGGCGGGATCATCGCCGGTGCCGCTGAAGACGAGGTCGCCCACATCCGAGGACAGGTCCGGCTCGGCCTCGAAGAGCATCGCGTAGTGACCCTGCACGCGCCGGGCGTGATGGAGCAGCGCCGCCTCAAAGGCCGAACGGTCGGCGAAACCGGCGAAGCGCGCGAAGCGCTCGAGTTCCTCCGGCTCCTGGGGCAGGCGCTGGGTCTGCTCGTCGCGCACCATCTGCAGGCGATGCTCGACCGTGCGCAGGAAATCATAGGCCGCGGTCAGGTCGTCGCGCGCGGTCGCGTCGATCCAGCCGTCCCGCGTCAGGCCCGTGAGCATCGCCACGGTGCCGCGTCCGCGCAGTTCGGGACGGCGCCCGCCGAAGACGAGCTGCTGAGTCTGGACGAAGAACTCGATCTCGCGGATGCCCCCACGCCCGAGCTTGATGTCGTGGCCCGCCACCGCGATGGTGTCGTGGCCGCGCACCGCGTGGATCTGGCGCTTCATCGCGTGCACGTCGGCAATGGAGGCGAAATCGAAGTATTTGCGCCAGACGAAGGAGCGCAGGTTCGCAAGGAACGCCTCGCCGGCCGGGATGTCACCCGCGATGGCCCGCGCCTTGATGTAGGCCGCGCGCTCCCAGTTCTGGCCGAGGGTCTCGTAATACAGGTAGGCCGCGTTCAGGGAGAGGGCCGCCGGGGTCGAGCCGGGGTCCGGCCGCAGGCGGTAATCGACGCGATGCACGTAGCCGTCGGCGGTGCGCTCCTGCAGGAGCTTGGCCATGCCCTGCGCGAGCTTGGTGAAGAACGGCGTCGGCGCAAGGTC
>NZ_JAIEOF010000094.1 GCF_019750675.1 Methylobacterium sp. | reverse complement strand
GCCCCGATCATCCTGAAGCCGCTGCGCCGGGTCCTGTACTGGGGCGACGCCGACCAGCCCCTCGACTTCACCGCCAAGGACGACGTCGCCCGCTACACCGCCGCGGCGGCCCTCGACGCCGAGAGCCCGCGTATCCTGCGGATCGCCGGGGACGTGGTCACGCCGCGCGACCTCGCGGCGATGATGAGCGCGCTGACCGGCGCGCGATTCGGAACCTGGCGCGCCGGGGGGCTCGGCCGCCTGTCCCGGATCATCCGGATCGTCCGGCGGCTGACGCCCCCGAGCGACGCGGTGTTTCCGGTCTGGCAGGGCCTTCAGTACCTGCGCGACATGGCGAGCGGCCTCGGCCAATTGCGCCCCCTCGACAACGACCGCTACGGGGCGCGGCCCTGGACGAGCGCCCGGCAGGTCGTGAGCGGCGAAGGCTGATACGATTCGCGGTTGACGGCTTCGGTCTGCCGAGGCGCGACATGCTCCCTCTCCTGGAAGGAGGGGGTGGGGGTGAGGTGTAGTCCATCTCCGAAAGGTCACACACGTCACCCTGTCCCTCTCCCGAAGGAGAGGAGACCCGCGCCAGAACCCCGAACGATTCAACCGGAAATCGTATGACGCGGGACGTCGCCCTCGACGCATCGCGAGGCTGATCGTCGGGGTTTGCCCGGCGCGGTCGAAGGCTTTGGCGTCAATACCCCTTGGCGGCGATCGCCTCGCGCCAGTTCACCGCCCGGCGGGCCATGCCGATGTGCTGGCGCTCGTACATGCGGCCCTCGATCTTGATCGCGCCGCGCTTGGCGTTCTCCTCGCGGTCGAAGGCCTCGATGACGAGGCGGGCGCGGCGGACCTCCTCGTCGGAGGGGGCAAAGCAGGTGTTGGCGGGCTCGAGTTGGTTGGGGTGGATCAGCGTCTTGCCGTCGAAGCCGAGGTCGCGGGCCTGCTGGCACTCGGCCCGGCATCCGGCCACGTCCTCGATGTCGTTCCAGACGCCGTCGAGGATGGTGAGGCCCTCGGCGCGGGCGGCCGCGAGGGTGAACATCATCCAGGGCAGCATCGGCACGCGGCCGGGGACGAGCTGGGCCCAGGTGTCCTTGGCCAGATCGTTGGTGCCCAGCACGAAGCAGGTCAGGCGGGTGCGCCGGTCGCGGCGCGCCTTGGCGATCTCCTGGATGTTCAGGATCGCGGCCGGGGTCTCGATCATCGCCCAGACGGCGATGCTCTCGGGGGCGTCGAGGGCCTCGAGATGGTTGGCGATGCTCTCCAGCACGGCCGGCGAGGACACCTTCGGCATCAGGATCGCGTCGGGCCGCGCTTCGATCGCCGCCTTCAGGTCGGCCTCGCCCCAGGGCGTCTGGGGGGCGTTGACGCGGATGATGATCTCGCGTTCGCCGTAGCCGCCGCCCTTCACGGCGGCGCAGACCTGCTCGCGGGCGATCTCCTTGGCGTCGGGCGCCACCGCGTCCTCCAGGTCGAGGATCAGGGAATCCGCCGTCAGGGTCTTGGCCTTGTCGAGGGCCCTCTGGTTCGAACCGGGCATATAGAGCACGCTACGGCGCAGGCGGAGGTCGGACATGTCGCGTTCCCGTGGTTTTCGCTGAAGCTTAGTGCAACACGCCCGCGCGGACACCCCGACACGGACGGAATGCCGTGGCATTCCAGCGATTCTGTTGCAATGCACGCGAACCCGGTGCGGGGCCGCTAACCGCCGGCGGGGACGCGGAGGAACGGGTCCCGGATCGGAGACGGATGAGCGAGCCCTATGAGGTCATCCCGGAGGGTGTCCGCTTCGCCCTGCGGCTGACGCCGAGGGCGAATCGCGACGGGCTGGACGGCCTGGTGGCGGATGCCGAGGGGCGCGTCGCCCTGCAGGTTCGGGTAGCCGCGCCGCCCGTCGAGGGCGCCGCCAACGCGGCGCTGATCGCCTATCTGGCCAAGGCCCTGAAGCTGCGCCGGTCCGACGTGCGGATCGTCTCCGGTGAGACGGCCCGACTCAAGATCGTGGTCCTGTCGGGCGAGGGTCCGGCGCTCGCCGCGCGGCTGGCCGCGTGGACGAAGGGGGCCGCCCTGCGCCGCTGAGCGGGCTGCGGGTCAGTGGCGCAGCGGGGCGGTCAGGCTGAAGATCACCGTGTAGTCGGGGTTCTCGACCACCGGGTCCTCGGGCGAGAGCTGGTACGCGCCGGGATCGGCCGGCTCGATGGCTTCGAGGATCGGCACCATCGTGAAGGGCGCCGCGCCGTCGAAGGGCCGGATGGTGATGCCGGCCTCGGGATCGACCGTCTCGACCCGGCCGAAGACCTGTTCGCGCCGGATCAGGGTTCCGTCGTGGTCGAGATAGGTGACGCCGACGAAGAGGGTCGCGCCCAGCAATTGATGGGCGAACCCGTCGTCCCACTCGATGCCGGAATCGTCCTGTCCGAGGTCGCTCATGCGGACAGGGATGGCGAAAAAGCGAGCCCTCGGCAAGCGGCCTCTCGGCCCGGCCGGCCTTCAGAACAGACGGCTGCCGTTCGGCACGGCCTCGTCGGGGCGGAACAGCACCACGGCGCCGTTCGCGTCGGCGAAGCCGAGAGTCAGCACCTCGGACAGGAACTTGCCGATCTGGCGCGGCGGGAAATTGACCACGGCGGCGACCTGCCGGCCTGGCAGGCCCTCGGCCTTGTAATGCTCGGTGATCTGCGCGCTCGAGCGCTTGGTGCCGATCGCCGGCCCGAAATCGATGACGAGCTTCAGGGCGGGCTTGCGCGCCTCCGGGAAGGGCTCGGCCGACACCACCGTGCCGATGCGGATGTCCACCGCCAGGAAGGCGTCGAAGTCGATGGCCGGGGCGGCCGGCGCATCGGGGACGTGGGTGACGTGCATGGGCGTTCAGGCCGTGCGGAGCTGGCGGCGCTTGCCGGCGGACGAGACCTGCATCAGCGCGACCATGACCAGGATGGTGCCGAGATAGACCAGCACCTGCATGGCGCTCGGCCGGTCGGTGTAGCCCACCAGGGCGTGGAGCACGCGCCCGACCAGGCTGTCCTCGCGCAGGATCGCGGAGGTGTTCCAGAGCGGCCGGTCGAGCACGGTGATCAGGCCCGCATTGGTCAGGAACTGCGCGGCCTGGGCCGCGAGCCCCGCCGCCAGCAGGACGATGAGCCCGCTCGTCACCGAGAAGACGTAGCGGGTCGGGATCGCCGCGAGGCCGAAATAGCTCACCGAGGAGGTGGCCGCGCCGACGGCGACGCCGGCGAGCGCCCCGAACTGGATGTCCGGCCCCGAGGTGCCGGAGGCCACGAGGCCGTAGAGGAACAGCACGAGCTCGGCGCCCTCGCGCAGGATCGCGGCGCCGACGACGAGGGCGAGGCCCGCGGCCGTGCTCTGGCCGGTGCGCACCGCCTCGCCGGCCGCGCGCAATTCGCCCGCGAGCTCGCGCCCGTGCTTGGCCATCCAGGTGTTGTGCCAGATCAGCATCAGCACGGCGACGATCAGCACGCCGGCGTTGAGGATCTCCTGGCCCGCGCCCTCGAAGGCGTCGGATATCTTTTCGGCGAACAGTGCCACCAGGGCGGCACCCGCGAGGCCGCCGAGGACGCCGAGGCCGATCCAGCGGCCCCGTCCGGCGATGCCGCGGGTGGCGGCCAGCACGATGCCGATGATGAGGCCCGCTTCGATGACCTCGCGGAAGGCGATGACGAAGGCTCCGATCATGCGGAGGATTCCTTTTTCACGTTCACGGGCGCAGCCGGGTTCGCGGCGCGCCCTACCAGATCCAGAACAGCAGCACCCAGCCGAAGACCGAGAGGGCGCAGGCGGCGGCGATGCCGAGGGTCGCGCCCGCGCGGCGCAGGCCCCGCGCCGAGAGGCCGGCCACCGACCAGGCGAGCCAGACACTCCACAGGCTTGTGCCGAGGAGCAGCGCGGCCCGCATCTCCGAGACGTAGGGGATGAGGATGCCGTCGCCGCGCAGGAAGGTGACGGTCAGCGCCGAGAGGCCGAGGAAGACGCCGCAGCCCGCCACCGGGATCAGCGTCTGGGTGAGGTGGTGGAAGCGGGCCCGGGACCATCCGAGCGCAAGGGTCGCGAGGGCCACGAGGCCCGAGAGGGAGAGGCCTAGGACGATCGCGGCGGCGGCGATGTAGCCGAGCAGCAGCCCGCCATCGAGGAGGCTGAGTACGTCGTTGTGCTCGGGGTAGTTCGTCAGGATGTACCACGGCAGCGTGGTCTCGAGGGGCCAGGTCGTGCCGCGCTCGATCAGCCAGGTCGCCAGCGCCTGCTTGACGTCGATGAACCAGGGGCTCGACGACCACTGGAAGGCACCGACGGCCAGGCCCATCATGCCGAACAGGATCAGCATGGTCTGATCGAGGCTCGGCTCGGTGCCGGCCACATGAACGATCTCGTGGGTGGGCGAGCGCCGGGCGAGGCGCACGGCGCCGCGATAGCCCGAGCAGCGCCCGCACATGTGGCAGGCGCCCGCGCCGTTCATGGTCTTCACCGGCACCAGCGGCGCGCAGTTGAACGCGTCGCCGCGGGGTT
This sequence comes from Methylobacterium sp., assembly GCF_019750675.1. Lineage (GTDB taxonomy): Bacteria > Pseudomonadota > Alphaproteobacteria > Rhizobiales > Beijerinckiaceae > Methylobacterium. The sequence goes on along the minus strand of NZ_JAIEOF010000094.1, from coordinate 4,030 downwards.
TGGGCGAGGCCGCCCACGCGGCGTGATCGACCTGGAAGCTCACCGGTGCGAGCTTGGCGAGCACCGCGAAGACACCGTTGACGGGGCAGAGATAGCGGCACCAGACCCGCTTGTTGCGGCCGTAGAGCAGCCCGACGAGGATCGCCGCCACGGTGGAGCCGCCGAGCACCGCCAGCACCGGCTTCGGATAGCCGTAGACGCTGACCATCTGGCCGTAGACCGTGGTGCCGGCGAAGGCCACGAAGGGCCAGCCGCCCCAGGTGATCCAGCGCGGCACGGCGCGGCCGAGGCTCCAGCGGCTGGCGAATTCGGTCAGCGCGCCCTCGGGGCAGAGGATGCCGCACCAGGCCCGGCCGACCACCACCATGCTGACCAGGACGAAGGGCCACCAGATCCCCCAGAAGGCGAACTGGGCGAAGACGGTCAGGTTGTTCCACAGGTGCGCGCTGCGGTCGGGCAGCGGCAGGAAGGCCGGCACCGCGACGAGCACGAGATAGACGGCGACCACGCCCCACTGGATGGAGCGGATCGTGCCGCCATGGCGCTGCATCCACTGCCCGAGATCGGCGAGCTTCGCGTCGATCCAGGCATCGCGGGCATCACGCGGCGTGCGGCCGTCCCGCGGCGTGCGGCCGCCGCGCGGCGCGGGAACGGCGTGCGGCTTGAGGGACGTCGAAACTGCCATTCCGGTTGGGTTCGCCAGGGTTATCGAGGCCGCTTCACTTCGCCACCAGGGTGGCCTTGGAATTGGGGTGGAAGTCGTCGAACACGTCGTAGGTGCCCGGATCGACGGTGCGGAAGACGATGGAGGAGGTCGCCCCCGCGGCAAGCGCCTTCTCGCGCTTCAGCTCCACGCTCTCGAACTCCACCGGGCTGGTGCCCGTGTTGGTGATCTCGAGCTTGAAGCGCGCGTTGGCCGGCACCTCGATGACGTTCGGGGTGATGGTCCCGTCCTTCATCTCGACCTTGATGACCGGCAGTTCCTCGGCGCGAGCGGGCGCCCCGATGGCGGCGAGGCCGGCCGCCAGGGCGGCGGCGGGTAGCAGATGGCGGGGGAAGGCCATGGCCTCAGTAAGCCCCCTTCTTGCCGATGCCCGCGAAGGTGAAGTCCTGGATCACCTCGAAGGGCTTGAACCACTCGGCGACGCCGGTCTCCTTGTCGACGTGGCGGCCGAAATGCCCGTGCGCCCCGGGGGGCGCGACCGTGATCTTCAGGCGGTAGCGCCCGGGACCGGACAGCTTGACGTTGTCCCCGTAATGCGGCCCGTCATTGGCGACCATCGGCATCAGGCCGCCGCTGACCTTCGGTCCGGTGGCGGCCTCGCCTTCGAGCTTGGTGATCTCGAAGCTGACCGAGAGGGCCGGCACCCAGTCGCCCTCGGCGAAGCCGTTGCGATTCTCCTTGGTGGCCCGGATGTCGGCCTCCAGGTGGATGTCGGACGCGGCCGCCGCGCGCATCATGTCCGGCGGGTCCATCTCGATCGGCTGCAGGTACACGGCGGCGATCTCCAGCCCGCTCTGGATGGTCGGCGGCCCGATCGGCGTCTCCTTGGCCTGGGCCGCGCTCCCGAGGGAGACGGTGCCGGTCAACAGGAGGGCCAGGGCGAGGGAGGAGCGGAGATTCTTGCGCATCGTGGCTAGCGCGTAGACCAGACGATTACACAAGCAAAGAGGCTTTTTCGTCACGTTTCTGAATAAGAACAATTCCAAACTGATGATCTACCTGCGCCGACAAGTACATCCGCCCTATTGTCCGGAGCTTTGCCTTGACGGGTGCGGGAAAACGCCCCGCTGTTTCGGTATCGATACGCTTCGGCGTCCGATTCCGTCTCACGCCGGCGTGTATGCGCGGGTCCGCTTATCCAGAGGCATCCTGCCCGCCGGGGCGAAGGTCCGGCGCGTGAGGCCGGGATAGGCCAGCGCCTGACTGATCCCGCGACCGGCCAGCAGAATCAGGAACGAAAGCCACAGGCCCCCGTTGCCGAGGCCCGCCGCGTGGGCGGCCAGGAGGGCGACGCCGTAGAGGGCGGTCGCGACGAGCATCAGGTTGCGCATCGCCCGCGTCCAGGTGGCGCCGATATAGATGCCGTCGAAGGCGAAGGGCACGGCCGCCATCAGCGGCGCGAGAGCCGCCGGCAGCAGGTAGAGCCGGGCCATGGCGCGCACCTCCGGGCTCGTCGTCACCGCGTCGATGAAAGCGTTGCCGGCAAGCAGAAACCCGCCCGCGATGGCGCCCCCGAAGGCCAGGCACCAGAGCAGGCTCAAGCGCGCGGCCCGGCGGAACCGGGCCTCGTCCCGGGCGCCCACCGCCTGCCCGCACAGGGTTTCGGCGGCGGTGGCGAAGCCGTCGAGGAAGAAGCCGCCGATCATGAAGAGATTCCACAGCACGGCGTTGGCCGCCAGCACCACGTCGCCGGAGCGGGCGCCGAGCGCCGAGAACAGGGTGATGCAGCCGACGAGCAGCAGGGTCCGGATCATGACGTTGGCGTTGACGCTGATCATCCGGGCGAGCGCCAGGGGATCACGCACCACCCGGAAGGGCACCGCGAAGGGCCGCGAGCCGAGCCGTGCCAGGAGCCCGAGCCCGAGCACCGCGCCGGCCGCCTCGGCGATCAGGGTGGCGAGCCCGGCGCCGGCGACGCTCATGTCCGCCAAGAGAACGAAGACGAGGGTGAGGACGATGTTGGTGAGGTTGATGGCGACCTGCAGGATCAGCCCGAGATCGGTCCGCCCGCGCCCCAGCACGGAGCCGAGGATGGCGTAGTTCGCGAGGGTGAAGGGCGCGGCGAAGATGCGGATGTGGAAATAGGCCGCCAGCGCGGCGATCACGGCCGGGCTCGCGCCGCTCAAGGCGAAGGCGGCCCGGCCGATCGGGCCCTGCAGCAGTACGATGACCACTCCGACGACCAGCGCCGCCGCAAGCGCGCGGGCCAGCGTCCGGTCGACCTCCGCCGCGTCGCGTGCACCCACCGCCTGGGCGGTGAGGCCGGCGGTGGCCATCCGCAGTGAGCCGAACGACCAGAAGATCGCGTCGAAGATCACGGCGCCCAGCGCCATCGCCCCGAGGAGTGCGGCGTCGCCGAGCCGGCCGATCACGGTGGCGCCGACGAAGCCGAGGAGCGGCGTCGTCACGTTGGCGAGGGTCATCGGCAGCGCGAGCGCGAGGACGCGCCGGCTCGTGGCCGGGCCGGTCGAGGGCGTCATGGGTCGGCTTTCGAGGCGTGGATCAGGCGCGTTCAGTGGCAGCCGCAGCCGCTTCCGCAGCTGCCGCCACCCTCGCTCTGGGCGGCGGCCGCTTTCGCGGCCCGGCGTACCGGATCACGGCTCAGGCCGCGCTCCTCCAGCTCGGACAGGTAGGTGGCCCAGCGGTTTCGGTACTCGCGTCCGAGGTCGTAGAGGTAGCCCCAGCCGTAGAGGCCGGTATCGTGCATGTCGTCGAAGGTCAGCTTGACCGCGTAGTTGCCGATGGGCTCGACCTTGAGGATGGCCACGTCGCGCTTGGCCCCGATCACCTTGCGCTCGGAGGGCGAGTGGCCCTGCACCTCGGCGGAGGGGCTCGACACCCGGAGGTACTCCGCCGGCAGGGCGAAGCGGCCGCCATCCTCGAATGCGACGTGGAGGGTGCGCTTGTCGCCCGAGAGACGGATCTCGGTGGGCCAGCGCTCGGGGGCGGCGGATGCCGCGTGCGGATCGACAGCCTGTTGCGTCATGGTGACTTCCTTCCGGCCGCGTCGGCCGTGTGGATCGCATGAGACCTGCCTTGCATGGCCCCCGCGCCCGACGCAAACTTGCCCGCGACCGCGCAAGACCTCATATGACGTTTCATGTTAGGTTCGTCACGCGACCGCGCCAACGTTTCCGCACCCCAACAGAGCACAGAAACCCGCATGTGGGGTCCCCGCGCCACCGACGATGCCGCCCCGGTGGCTCCCGCGCCGCTGATCGACCCGTTCCAGCGGGCGATCACCTACCTGCGCATCTCCGTGACCGATCGCTGCGACCTGCGTTGCGTCTACTGCATGTCCGACGA
>NZ_JAIEOF010000153.1 GCF_019750675.1 Methylobacterium sp. | reverse complement strand
GCCGCCAAGGCGGCCTGAGCGATCCCCGCCCATGCACCGCCCCTCCCCATCGGGGGAGGGATCTCCTGCGACGGAACCTGAGAGACCCCATGACCGACCTGCGCCCTGTCGACGGACGAGAGATCGAAGCCGCCCTGCGCCAGCGCGCGGGCGAGAAAATCCTCGTCCTCGACGGGGCGATGGGGACGGTGATCCAGCGCCTCGGCTACGGCGAGTCGGACTTTCGCGGCACGCGATTCACGGATCACGGGCATGACCAGAAGGGCAACAACGACCTCCTGATCCTGACCCAGCCCGACGCGATCCGGCAGATCCACCTCGACTACTTCCTGGCAGGCGCCGACGTCTGCGAGACCAACACCTTCTCGGGCACCACGATCGCCCAGGCCGATTACGGCATGGAATCGATCATCCACGAGCTCAATTCGGAGGGCGCGCGCCTCGCTCGCGAGGCAGCCGCGCTCGCTGAGCAGCAGGACGGCCGCCGGCGCTTCGTGGCCGGCGCCATCGGACCGACGAACCGCACCCTGTCGATCTCGCCGGACGTCAACAATCCGGGCTACCGGGCCGTCACCTTCGATGGGGTCAAGCAGGCCTACATGGAGCAGGTGCGCGGCCTGATGGATGGGGGCGCCGAACTCATCCTGATCGAGACCATCTTCGACACCCTCAATGCCAAAGCGGCCGTCGCCGCCGCCTGGGCGGTGTTCGAGGAGCGGGGCATGACCCTGCCGATCATGATCTCGGGCACGATCACGGATCTCTCCGGCCGCACCCTGTCCGGCCAGACCCCGGAGGCGTTCTGGAACGCGCTCCGCCACGCCAGCCCGCTCACCATCGGGCTGAACTGCGCGCTCGGCGCCAAGGAAATGCGCGGGCACATCTCGGAGTTGTCGCGGATCGCCGACACCCTGGTCTGCGCCTACCCGAATGCGGGTCTCCCCAACGAGTTCGGCCTCTACGACGAGAGCCCTGAGGCCATGGGCAAGCTGGTGGGCGAGTTCGCCACCGCCGGCCTCGTCAACATGGTCGGTGGCTGCTGCGGCACCACGCCGGACCACATCCGCGCCATTGCGGAGGCCGTCGCGGGGTGCAAGCCCCGCGCGATCCCGCAAGTGCCCCGCTTGATGCGCCTGTCGGGCCTGGAGCCCTTCACCTTGACGAAGGAGATTCCCTTCGTGAACGTGGGCGAGCGCACCAACGTCACCGGCTCGGCGAAATTCCGCAAGCTCATCACCGCCGGCGACTACGCCGCCGCCCTCGACGTCGCCCGCGACCAGGTCGCGGCGGGTGCCAGCATCATCGACGTGAACATGGACGAGGGCCTGCTCGATTCCGAGAAGGCCATGGTGGAGTTCCTCAATCTCGTGGCCGCCGAGCCCGACATCGCCCGCGTGCCGGTGATGATCGATTCCTCGAAGTTCCACGTCATCGAGGCCGGCTTGAAGTGCGTCCAGGGCAAGGCGATCGTGAACTCGATCTCCATGAAGGAGGGCGTCGAGAAGTTCATCCAGGACGCCCGGGTGTGCCGTTCCTACGGCGCGGCGGTCGTCGTCATGGCCTTCGACGAGCAGGGCCAGGCGGATTCCTACGAGCGCAAGGTCGAGATCTGCACCAAGGCCTACCGGGTCCTGACCGAGGAGGTCGGCTTCCCGCCCGAGGACATCATCTTCGATCCGAACGTGTTCGCCGTCGCCACCGGCATCGAGGAGCATAACGGCTACGGCGTCGCCTTCATCGAGGCCACCAAGACCATCCGCGAGACGCTGCCCCACGCCCACATCTCGGGCGGCATCTCGAACCTCAGCTTCGCCTTCCGGGGCAACGAGCCCGTGCGCGAGGCGATGCACGCGGTGTTCCTGTACCATGCGATCCAGGTCGGCATGGATATGGGCATCGTGAATGCCGGTCAGCTCGCGATCTACGACGAACTGCCGCCGGAGTTGCGCGAACTCTGCGAGGACGTCGTCCTCAATCGCCGCGACGATTCCACCGACCGCCTGCTGGAGGTGGCCGAGCGCTTCAAGTCCGGCGGCGGCGTCCAGGCCAAGACGGCCGACCTGTCCTGGCGCGAGGCGCCCGTCGAGAAGCGCCTGGAGCACGCGCTGGTCAACGGCATCACCGAGTTCGTGGTGGCCGACACCGAGGAGGCGCGCCTGCAGTCCGCGCGTCCGCTCCACGTCATCGAAGGTCCGCTGATGGCCGGCATGAACGTGGTCGGCGACCTGTTCGGCTCCGGCAAGATGTTCCTGCCGCAGGTGGTCAAGTCCGCCCGCGTGATGAAGCAGGCGGTCGCCTATCTCGAGCCCTTCATGGAGGCGGAGAAGCTCGCCAATGGCGGCGACGGCAAGCGTCAGGCCGCCGGCAAGATCCTGATGGCGACCGTGAAGGGCGACGTCCACGACATCGGCAAGAACATCGTCGGCGTCGTGCTCGCCTGCAACAACTACGAGATCATCGATCTCGGCGTGATGGTGCCGGCGGCCAAGATCCTCGATGTCGCCAAGCGCGAGAACGTCGACATCGTCGGCCTGTCCGGCCTCATCACCCCGTCGCTCGACGAGATGGTGCATGTCGCCGCCGAGATGGAGCGCGAGGGATTCTCGGTGCCGCTCCTCATCGGCGGCGCCACCACGAGCCGCGTCCACACGGCCGTGAAGATCCACCCCTCCTACAACCGGGGCCAGACCGTCTACGTCACGGACGCGAGCCGCGCGGTGGGTGTCGTGTCGAGCCTTCTCTCGAAGGAGACGCGCGACACCACCATCGAGACCATCCGGGCCGAGTACAGGAAAGTCTCGGACGCCCACGCGCGCTCGGAACTCGACAAGCAGCGCCTGCCGCTGGCCAAGGCCCGCGCCAATCCGTTCAAGATCGACTGGTCGGGCTACCAGCCGAGCAAGCCGAGCTTCACCGGCGCGCGCGTGTTCGGGTCCTACGAGGTCGCCGATCTCGTGCCCTACATCGACTGGACGCCGTTCCTGCAGACCTACGAGTTCAAGGGCCGCTACCCGGCGATCTTCGAGGATCCCAACCAGGGCCCGGCCGCCAAGGCGCTGTTCGACGACGCGCAGGAGATGCTCAAGCAGATCGTCGACGAGCGCTGGTTCAACCCGAAGGCGATCATCGGCTTCTGGCCAGCGAACGCGGTCGGCGACGACATCGCGCTGTTCACCGGCGAGAGCCGGTCCGAGAAACTCGCGACCTTCTTCGGCCTGCGCCAGCAGCTGACGAAGCGCGACGGGCGCGCCAACACCTGCCTGTCCGATTTCGTGGCCCCGGCCGAGACCGGCATCGCCGACTATGTCGGCGGCTTCGTCGTCACGGCGGGCCTGGAGGAGGTGCGCATCGCCGAGCGCTTCGAGCGGGCCAACGACGATTACCGCTCGATCCTGGTCAAGGCGCTGGCCGACCGCATCGCCGAGGCGCTCGCCGAGCGCATGCACGAGCGCGTCCGCCGCGAGTTCTGGGGCTACGCCGCCGACGAGACCTTCGCGCCGGAGGACCTGGTGCGCGAGGAATATGCCGGCATCCGTCCCGCCCCCGGCTATCCCTCGCAGCCCGACCACACCGAGAAGGTCACGCTGTTCGACCTCCTCAAGGCGGAATCGCGGATCGGCGTGAAGCTCACCGAATCCTACGCCATGTGGCCGGGCTCCTCGGTCTCGGGCCTCTACATCGCCCACCCGGAGGCGCATTACTTCGGCGTCGCCAAGGTGGAGCGCGACCAGGTCGAGGATTACGCGATCCGCAAGGGCATGGACCTGAGAGACGTCGAGCGCTGGCTCGGCCCGATCCTGAACTACGATCCCGCCCGCTACCTCGCGGTCGCCGCCGAGTAGGGCTGTCCGCGCCGCCCTCCCCGTGGCCGGGGAGGGGGCACGTGTCGAATGCCACGGGAGTGTGGCCTGGCGAGGCTTGACCGTGGGAAGGTCTGCGCTTCAATGCCGGTCCGGCTGCAACGGCCCGAGAGCAGCGAAGGGCGCCCCGCACGTGTATCGGCTCACCGTCTCCCTCGTCGCGACGATCGCACTCGGGCTCGTCGCCTCGGGCTGCACGGGCTTCGCCTACATCTCGAAGACCTATGTGAGCGTCACGCCGCAGGTCGTCACCATCGGCTGCAAGGACCCTTACGAGGTCTACGACCAGCGCCGGGTCCGCAAGATGCTGATCGTGTCCAACGCCCTCCGGGAGACCACGGGGTGCGGCATCGACGATGCGTTCGCCGGGGGCGATCCGGCCCTGACCCGGGTCAAGCGCTTCCGGGACGCGGCCCGGACCTACCTCGACGAAACGGTGCGGGAGGATTGCCGGATTACCGGCGAGACCGTGTTCACCGATCTCCAGACCGAGTTCACCTATACCTGCGCCGGCCCAATCGAGCCGCGCGGCACCAAGGTCCCGCGTCTGCCCGGCCGCAGCAACCGCGTCGGTCTGTAGCGCCCAAGTCTGTCTCTGAGGCCCAGTCGTCCTCCGAGACTCAGTCGTCCTTTAAGTCTCAGTCGTTCTTGGACGCGCGCGGAAACGTGCGCTCCATCGCGTCGCCCGAGGCCGCGAGCAGGGCGCGGGCGAGGGTGCGTGCCTCCTCCCGGTCGAGCGCCAGGATCGCGGTGACGGGCTTGCCCGCCAGATCGGGCAGGCCGATCTCGACCCGGACCCCATCCGGCGCCGCCGTCACGGCCAAGCTCCAGTCCCGTTCCGTACTCATCGCGTGCCGCGCCTTTCGAGCGCCGTCGACGCGTCCCGTCGCCGGCGGTTCTGCATGACCGATCCCGTCGCGCGAGGCCAGGGGGAATGGCGTGTGCGCACCGCCGCGATTGACGGGCCGGGCCCCCTTGGTGTTTGTGCGCCCCGATCCGTCCCGCCCTGCCGGGCGCGGCGACGATGCCCTGGAGAAAGACCCCCATGTCCGAGATCTGGTTCCGTACCGGCGAGGCGACCGTGCTCGCGGCTGAGGGACAGTACACCGACGCGATGCCGGAGGTTCTGATCGGCTCCACCCGCGGACCGGCGGGCCACGCCTTCGCCGGCATGATGGGGCAGGTCCAGGGCCACACCCGGATGTTCGTGGTGCGCGACCTGAACCAGCTCGTGCGTCCCGCCACGATGATGACCACCAAGGCGACGATCCACACGGCAGCCTATGTCGAGCTCCTCGGCGGCGTGGTTCAGGCCGCCACGGGCGACGCCATCATCGATTGCGTGATCGAAGGCGTGCTGCCGAAGGACGGCCTCGACGACTTCTGCATGATCATCATGATCTGGCTCGACCCGCGCTGCGCCGACGACGCCAACCTCGACCAGAAGGACCTCTACCGGACGAATTACGAGGCGACGAAGCTCGCCATCGCCCGCGCCATGAAGGGCGAGCCGACCATCGACGAGCTCATCGCCAACCGCAAGACGGTGAAGCACTACGCCCTGGAAGACGTGATCGAGTACTGATCTCGTCCGAGGATACGGTCCGCGCCGGGGCGCTCCTCAGGCGCGGACATGCTCCCAGACCTTGGAGATGACGACCGAGCCCTCGCCCACCGACGACGCCACGCGCTTGACGGAACCGGCGCGCACGTCGCCGACCGCGAAGATGCCGGGATGCGAGGTCCCGTAGGGCGAGGGCGCACCGACGGCCGCTCCGGTCAGTACGAACCCGTGTGGGTCGAGATCGACCAGCCCCGAGAGCCAGTGTGTGTTGGGGGCGGCGCCGACCATCACGAACACCGCGCAGGTTGGGATCGTGCGGGAGGTGCCGTCGCCGACGCTGCGGATCGTCACCGCCTCGAGGCGATCCGCGCCGTGCAGGGCGGCGACCTCGCTGCCATACGCGATGGTGATGCCTGAGTCCGCCTCCAGGCGGCTGGAGAGATAGCTGGACATCGAGGTGGCGAGCGACGGCCCCCGTACCAGCAGGTGGACATGCCCGGCCGAACGGCTGAGGAACATCGCCGCCTGGCCCGCCGAATTGCCGCCGCCGATGACGACGATCTCGGCATTCTTGCAGTAGCGGGCCTCGATTTCGGTGGCGGCGTAGTAGACGCCCGCGCCCTCGAAGGATTCGAGGCGGTCGATCGGCAGGCGCCGGTACTGGACGCCGGTGGCCACCACGACGGCGTGCCCGCGCACCCGCTGGTCGTTGTCGAAGGTCGCGCAGAAGGTGGCGTCGGCAAGGCGCTCCAGCTTGGCGACCCGGCGCGGCATCGCGAACCGCGTGCCGAACTTCAGCGCCTGCACCTCGCCCCGCCAGACGAGATCGGCCCCGGAGATGCCGGTGGGGAAGCCCATGTAGTTCTCGATCCGGCTCGAGGTGCCGGCCTGCCCGCCGATGGCGACGTCCTCGATCACCAGGGCGCGCAGGCCTTCGGCGCCGGCATAGACGCCGGCGGCCACGCCGGCCGGGCCCCCGCCCACGATGAGCACGTCGAAGGCCTCGTCGTCGACGAGGGCGTGGTTCAGGCCGAGCAGCTGCGCCACCTTGTCGGGGGTCGGGTCCGTCACCACGATCTCGCGGCCGAAGATCACCGCCGGCCGGTCGGTGGGGATCGCGCAGCTGGTCGCGACGGCGCCGGCCTCCGGGCTGCCGAGCGCGTAGGACCGGTAGGGAAGCCGGTTGCGGCTCGCGAACTCCGCGATGCGGCGGACGGCCCGGTCGTCCTCCTCGCCGATGAGCACCAGGGTGCCGTCCTGCGTGTCGAGCTGGCGTCGCCGCCGCGCGGCCAGGACCGTGATGACGATGTCCGACATCTCGGGGATCTCGGACATCAGCCGCAGCATCGCCGGCCGCGGCACCTCGACCACGCGGGTGTCCTGCACCGCCCGCATTGGCATGGAGAAGTTGCCGCCGTTCAGGAAGGCGATCTCGCCCATGAACTGCGTCGGCCCCAGAGTGGAGGGCAGGTGGCGCTCGTCCGTGAACGGGTTGACCACCTCGACCTCGCCGTCCTCCACGTAGACGAAGCGATCGGCCGGTTCGCCGGCACGGGCGAGGTACGTCCCGGCCGGGTAGAGGCGCTCGTTTCCGGCGGCCCGGAGGGCGGCGACATGCGAGGCCGCGAGGGGGACGCGCTGCATCTCACGCAGGTCACGGCCGATCGTTTCCATGGGGCGCCTTCCGTCGGATGGGGTTCGATGCGGCGCAGCATCGATCACGCCTCCGTGACAGGTAAGGTGTAGCATGCAAGGCGGTGTCCGGAAAAACCGCCGCGCAGACGGGGCCGGATCACTCCTGCGGGATGCGTCCCACCGAGCACAGGGTGCGGATCGAACCGCTGCTGTCGGTGTAGCAGCTCGCCGACCAGCCGTTCTGCTGGATGAATGACTTGCGCCGTTCCTTGAGGGCGGTGGCGTGGGCCGTGGCGATGGCGGCCTGGACCGCGCCCGCGCTCTCGCCCACCACGATCTGAGCCGCGATGGCGAGGTCCGCGAAGTAGGCCGCCGAGGGGGCCGGTTCGGAGGAGGCCGCCTGCACGATGGGATCGGCCCGGCAGGTCAGGTCGATACGGAGGCCGCCGGGCACGCGGATGTCGACGCTCGGGCCCGTGCGCCGGCCGACCTTGCCCCCCATCGCGGCAGCGATGCGGGCGGCGAGGCCGTCGCATTCATCGGCCCGGGCCGTGCCGGGGCCGAGGATCGGTCCGGCGCCGAGGATCAGGAGGAGCGCGAGAGTGCTGGCGAGGCGCATGGTCGGGACTCGTGCCGTGGAGGAGCGGCCGGTCCGGCCGCGAAGGCGAGGCGCACCACGGTGCCTCCCGCGTTGCTGTAGGTGAGCTGGCCGCCGAGTTGGCCCGCGAGCCCCTGCGCGATGCGAAAGCCCAGGCTGCGCGCGGTGTCCGGGTTGAAATCCGCCGGGATGCCGCGTCCGTCATCCGCGATGGTGAGCTCAAGGCGCTCCGCGTCGAGCCGTTCGAGCCGGATCGTGATGGCGCCCCGTCGCCCGTCCGGGAAGGCGTGCTTGACGGCGTTGGTCACCACCTCGACCACGAGGAGCGACAGGGTGGTGAGCTGGGTAAGGTCGAACCGCAGCGGCGGCGTGTCCACGCGGCAGACGATGTTCTGCGCACCCGTGGCGTCGAGGAGATCGGCGCAGAGTTCCTTGAGGTACTGCCCCACCGGACGCTCGATGCTGCTCGGGTCGTGGAGGCGGCGATGGATGCGCGAGATCGTCTCCAGCCGCACCCGGGCCTCGTCGAGGGCGGCGAGGGCGGCCTTGGGGTCGTCGCCGACCTTGCGCTTCTGCAGGGTCAGCAGGGCGGCCACGAACTGCATGTTGTTGGCGACCCGGTGCTGCAGTTCCTGGAACATCGTGCGCTGCTGCTCGTAGAGCCCGGCCGAGACCCCCCGCTCGGCGCGAAGCCGCTCGCCCGCTCGGTGCATGACGTGGATCAGCGCGATGTCGACGCCGACGATGAAGACGTAGAAGCACAGGGCCAGCACGGTCGGCCCGTCGATGAAGAAGGCGCTGGCCGGCGGGATGAAGAAGTACCAGGCGGCGAGCCCGCTCA
>NZ_JAIEOF010000213.1 GCF_019750675.1 Methylobacterium sp. | reverse complement strand
CGCTGAACCTGGCTGCCCGGGTTCGCCGCAGGGAACTGATAGCGGTAGCTCACCTGCGTGTCCGAGAAGAGGAAGAACGGCGCTGGCCCGGCGGCCGGCGCCTCGGGCGCCAGCGCGGCCGGATCGGCGGCCCGCGCGTGGCCGACCAGCGTCACCGACACCATGACCGCGATCAGCGTTCTTGCCAGCATGGGCTCTTCCCCCCGTTCTCAGGACCTGCGGTCGCGCCCCGGGCGGACCGGACTTTCGTGTCGACCGGTCAGCGTGGGGCCGCCGCGATCTCGTGCGCCGACATGAGTTCCAGGGCGCGCACCATCGCGGAATGATCCCAGTCGCCGCCCCCTTGCGCCGCGCAGGTGCTGAACAGCTGCTGGGCGGTGGCGGTGTTGGGCAGGGCAACGCCGAGGGTGCGGGCCCCCTGGAGGGCGAGGTTGAGGTCCTTGCGGTGCAGGTCGATCCGGAAGCCGGGCTCGAAGGCGCGCGCCACCATGCGCTCGCCGTGCAGCTCCAGGATGCGCGAGGCGGCAAAGCCCCCCATCAGGGCCTGGCGCACGCGGCCTGCGTCGGCGCCGGCCTTGGAGGCGAAGACCAGCGCCTCGGCCACGGCCTCGATGGTGAGGGCCACGATGATCTGGTTGGCGACCTTGGTGGTCTGGCCGTCGCCGTTGCCGCCGACCCGGGTGATGTTGCGGCCCATGGCCTCGAACAGGGGCATGGCCGTCAGGAAGGCGCGCTCGGGGCCTCCGACCATGATGGTGAGGCTCGCCGCACGGGCGCCGACTTCGCCGCCCGAGACCGGCGCGTCGAGGTAGTCGCAGCCGAGGGCGTCGATGCGCCGGGCGAAGTCCTTGGTGGCGATCGGGTCGATCGAACTCATGTCGATCACGATCTTGCCGGGCTTGAGCCCCTCGGCGATCCCGTCTGCGCCGAACAGCACCTCGGCCACCTGCGGCGTGTCCGGCAGCATGGTGACGACGATCTGGGCCCGCTCGGCGACCGCGCGCGCCGAGGCGCAGGGCGTGCCGCCCGCCGCGACCAGCGCCGCGGGCACCGACCGCCCGCTCTTCAGGAAGAGCCGGTGCCCGGCCCTGATCAGGTTCTCCGCCATGGGTCGGCCCATGATGCCGAGCCCGATGAATCCGATGTCTGTCATGGGTTTGGTCCTCGTGATCCGGCGGGTGGCTCAGGCGCGGTGGGGGGCGAACCAGGACAGGCCGCCCCGGGTACCGGAGGCCGGGCGGTACTCGCAGCCGATCCAGCCGCGGTAGCCGAGGGCGTCGAGGTGCCCGAACAGGAAGGGGTGGTTGATCTCGCCGGTGCCGGGCTCGTGCCGGCCGGGATTGTCGGCGATCTGGACATGGGCGATGCGCGGCAGATTCGCCTCGATCGTGCGGGCGAGATCCCCCTCCATGATCTGCATGTGGTAGGCGTCGTATTGCAGGAAGAGGTTGTCCGAGCCGACCTCGTCGATCAGGGCCACGGCCTGGGCCGTTCCGGTCAGGAAGAAGCCGGGGATGTCCCGGGTGTTCACCGGCTCGATCAGGAGCCGGATCCCGGCCCGCTTCAGCTCCGCCGCCGCGTAGGCGAGGTTCTCGCGCAACGTGTCGTGCAGCCGGTCGCGGCCGAGCCCGGACGGTGCGATGCCCGCAAGGCAGTTGACCTGTCCGCAGCCGAGGGCGCCGGCCGCGTCGATGGCGCGGGCGACTCCCTCCCGGAACTCGGGCCTGCGCTCGGGCAGCACCGCGATGCCGCGCTCGCCCGCCGTCCAGTCGCCGGCGGGAAGGTTGTGGAGCACCAGATTGAGGTCGTGACGCGCGAGGCGCTCGGCGATCGCCGCCGTGCGGTACTCGTAGGGGAACAGGAACTCGACGCCGCGGAAGCCCACCCGCGCGACCTCTCCGAAGCGGTCGAGGAAGTCGTGCTCCTGGAAGAGCATGGTCAGGTTGGCGGCAAAGCGCGGCATGGGATGTCCTCCGGATTCGCGGGTGCGTCAGGCGGCGGCCGGCGCGGGCAGGGTCTGGCTCGTGCGCAGCGAGAGCTCCGGGTCGAGGCAGAGGATTTCCTCGAACTCGTTCACCCCGTCGACCTCGGTGCCCATGGCGATGTTGGTGACCCGCTCCAGGATGAACTCCAGGACCACCGGAACCTGGTGCTCGGCCATCAGCGCCTCGGCCCGGGCGAACGCCGCCTTGAATTCGTTCGGGCTCTTCACCCGGATGGCCTTGCAACCGAGCCCCTCGGCCACCGCCACGTGATCGACGCCGTAGCCCGGCACCGCGTCGTCGTCGGGCCGCGCGTTGATGTTGTCGAAGGCCAGGCTGACCTCGAAATCCATGCCGAACCCGCGCTGCGACTGGCGGATCAGGCCGAGATACGAGTTGTTCACCACGACGTGGAGGTAGGGCAGCTTGTGCTGCGCCCCGACCGCGAGTTCCTCGATCAGGAACTGGAAGTCGTAATCGCCCGACAGCGCCACGATCTTCCGGTCGGGGTCGGCGGCGCGCACGCCGAGGGCCGCCGGCAAGGTCCAGCCCAGGGGCCCGGCCTGGCCGCAATTGATCCAGTGCCGCGGCCGGTAGACGTGCAGGAACTGCGCGCCGGCGATCTGCGACAGGCCGATGGTGGTGACGTAGCAGACGTCCTGTCCGAAGGCCTCGTTCATCTCCTGGTAGACGCGCTGGGGCTTCAGGGGCACCGCGTCGAAGTGGGATTTGCGCAGCATCGCCCGCTTGCGGTGGGCGCAGGAGGCCGCCCAGGGGGCACGGTCGCGCAAGGTCCCGCGGGCCTTCAGGTCGCGGGCGACACTGATGAATTCCTTCAGCGCCGCCCCGGCATCCGAGACGATGCCGAGGTCGGGGCCGAAGACGCGCCCGATCTGCGTCGGCTCGATGTCCACGTGCACGAAGGTGCGGCCCTTGGTGTAGACCTCGACCGAGCCGGTGTGGCGGTTCGCCCAGCGGTTGCCGAGGCCGAGGACGAAGTCGGATTCGAGGAAGGTGCGGTTGCCGTAGCGGTGGCTGGTCTGGAGCCCGACCATGCCGGCCATGAGCGGGTGGTCGTCGGGGATGGCGCCCCAGCCCATCAGGGTCGGGATGACGGGCACGCTGGTCAGTTCGGCGAACTCCACCAGGAGGTCGCAGGCATCGGCGTTGACGATGCCGCCGCCCGCCACGATCAGCGGGCGCTCGGCGGCCTGGAGCATACGAATCGCCCGCTCGGCCTGGCGCCGCGAGCAGGCCGGCTTGTAGGGCACCAGCGGCTCGTAGGCGTCCGCGTCGAACTCGATCTCGGCGACCTGCACGTCGATGGGCAGGTCGATCAGGACGGGCCCCGGGCGCCCCGAGCGCATGAGGTGGAAGGCATGGCTGAACACCTGCGGGACCAGGGCGGGCTCGCGCACCGTGACCGCCCACTTGGTGACCGGCTTGGCGATCGATTCGATGTCGACGGCCTGGAAATCTTCCTTGTGGAGCTTGGCGCGCGGGGCCTGGCCCGTGATGCACAGGATCGGGATGGAATCGGCCGACGCCGAATAGAGCCCCGTGATCATGTCGGTGCCGGCGGGACCCGAGGTGCCGATGCACAGGCCGATGTTGCCGGCCTTGGCCCGGGTGTAGCCCTCGGCCATGTGCGAGGCCCCCTCGACGTGGCGGGCGAGGATGTGGCGGATCGAGCCGCGCGCCCGCAGGGCCGAGTACAGGGGGTTGATCGCCGCGCCCGGAACCCCGAAGGCACAGGTCACGCCCTCGCGTTCGAGGATGAGGACCGCGGCATCGATCGCGCGCATCTTTGACACATCTGCCTCCCGCTAATTTATGGCGTTTTTTATTTTTATAGATTTGAACTGTACTTGAGAAGATGCCTCAGTCGATTTGATTTATTCCATCCCGGAATAGGGCGCCCTCGGCCTCGCCGCGCCACCAGGCGTCGCGCAGGCGCGGCACGAGGTGGCGGATCAGGGCCGTGACCTTGCGCGGGACGAGCTTGGGGGAGGGGAAGACCGCGTAGAGTTCCTGGTCGGGCAGGGCGTAGCCGGCCAGGCATTCGGCGAGTTCGCCGGAGCGCAGGGCGCCCTCCGCGACGTAGCGGGGCAGGATCGCGATGCCGAGGCCGGAGCGCACCGCCGACAGCAGGGTCGGCAGGTTGTTCGAGCGCAGGCAGCCGCGCACGCTCGCCGCGTGCATGCGCCCGTCCGCGCCGCGCATCTGCCAGACGGCATCGCCCTGCACGCTCGAATAGACGACGCAATCGTGCGCGCCGAGCTGGTCCGGCGCCTCCGGGCGGCCCCGGCGCGCGAGGTAGCCGGGGGCGGCCACCATCACCCAGGGGTTGGCGCCGAGATAGCGCCCGCCCAGCGACGAGTCGGCGAGCCGGCCCATGCGGAGCGCCACGTCGATGCCCCGGGTGATCAGGTCGACGTAGGAATCCTCGCAGGTGAGGTCGACCCTGAGGCGCGGGTGCGCCTGGATGAAGGGCAGGAGCAGCGGCCCGAGGACCGCCTCGCCGAAGGCCACCGAGGTCGAGATCCGCAGGGTCCCGTCGAGTTCGGCGTCGTGGCGCCGCACCAGCCCCTCGGCCTCCTCGATCTGGCGCAGGATCGCGCGGCAGGTCTCGTAGTAGAGCCGGCCCGCCTCGTTGAGGCCGAGCCCCCGGGTGTTGCGGTTGATGAGCCGGGTGCCGAGGCGGGTCTCGAGCCAGGCGATCGCCTTGGTCACGGTGGATTGGGCGACCTCGAGATCCTCCGCCGCGCGGGAGAAGTTGCCGAGCTCCGCCACCCGCACGAAGACCCGCATCCCGGTGAGCTGATCCATGGCGCGCCTCTCCCGCTCGTCGTCAGTCGCCCGTCGTCAGTCGCGCGCGGCGTGGCGCGGGGTGATCGCGGCGCGGATCGCCGCCATGTCCTGCGGGCTCAAGGTCGAGGCCTGCCCACCCCATTCGGTCCGCATCCAGTTCGTGAGGTCGGCGAGCGCCGCATCGTCGAGATCGGCCGCGAAGCCCGGCATCGCCTCCATCCGCTCGCCGCCCGGGAACGTCTGGGCCGGCAGGCCGGCGAGCACCGCCCGCACGACGCTGGCCGGGCTCGCCGTGCGCAGGCCCGCATTGGTGCGCAACGCCACCGAGACGTGCGGGATGCCCTCGCCCTGCGCGCCGTGGCAACCGGCGCAGAGCCCGTCGTAACTGGCCCGGGCCCGGCCCGAGACCGCCGCCGCCAGGGGCGTGGGGGCAGGCGCCGCTGCCGGCACGGCCGGGTCCATCTCCGGCCCCGGCGCATCGCGGTCGAACAGGTAGGCGGCCATCGCGGCGAGGTCGGCTCGCGCCATGTGCCGGGTCGAGTAGTGGACCACCTCGAACATCTGGTGGGTGGCCCCGCCCTGCGCGGAGAGGCCGGTGCCCATGAAGCGGGCGAGGCTCGCCGGCGCGAAACCCATCCGCGCCAGCCCGGCGGGCGTGATGTCGGGCGCCTCCAGCCCCTCGATGACGGCGCCCGTGAGGGCCGCCTCGCCGCGCAGGCCCTGCATCAGGTTGCGCGGCGTGTGGCATTCGCCGCAATGGCCGAGCGCCTCCGCGACGTAGCGGCCGCGATTCCACAGGTCCGAGCGCGTCGGGTCGGGCACCGCCACGGCGGCGGGCAGGTGGAGGAGGTTCCAGGCGCTCAGGGTCCAGCGCTGGTCGAACGGGAAGGCGAGGCCGTTCGGGCGGTTGGCGACCGGCATCTTCTCGCGGGTGATGAGGTAGGCGTAGAGGGCGTCGACATCCCCTTCGGTCATGCCCCGATAGGCGGTGTAGGGCATGGCCGGGTAGAGGTGACGCCCGCCCGGCGCGATGCCGTCGCGCAGGGCCCGGTGGAACTCGGCCCGGCTCCAGCCGCCGATCCCCTCCGGGCTCGGCGAGATGTTGGTGGCGTGGATGGTGCCGAAGGGCGTTTCGAAGGGCATGCCACCGGCCCACGGGGCGCCGCCCCTGGCGGTGTGGCAGGCGTAGCAATCGGCCGCCGCGGCGACCGCGGCCCCGCGCGGCGCGAGGGCCTGGATCTGGTCGGCGCCGAGCGGCGTCTCCACCGCGCGGGAGACCACGCTGCGCTCCAGCGCACCGGAGGCGAGGAGGCCAATGAGGGCCGCGCCCCCCAGGGCGAGGCCGGCGGCCGCGAGGAGGATCTTGCGCATCTGCGGCCTCACGCGGTCACGAGGCCGGGGGTGGCGAGCACGAGGTCGCGCACGGCGGTGTGGTAGCGGACGTAGCCGGTGCAGCGGCAGATGTGGTGGTCGAGCGCCTCGGTGACGACGGCCTCCACCGCGTCCCGCGGCACGGGGGCCGCCTTCAGGCGCTGGATCAGGACGGTCGCGGCGGTGACGAACCCCGGGGTGCAGTAGCCGCACTGGAAGGCGAAGGCCTCGACGAAGGCGGTCTGAACCGGCGAGAGGGTGAGGCTGCCGTCGGCCTCCTCGCGGGCATGGCCCTCCACCGTGCGCACGCGCCGGCCCTCGAACCAGTGCGCGCCGGTGATGCAGGTGCGCATCTCGCGGGGGACCTTGCCGTCCTCCTCGACCATCACCGTGCAGGCGTTGCAGATGCCCTGGCCGCAGCCCATGCGGGCTCCGGTGAGCCCGAGCCACTCGTGCAGGAATTCCTGCATGGAGGTGCCGCGCGGCACCGGCATCGGCCCGACCGGCACGCCGTTGACGGTGAGCGAGAGGGCCTGGTCCTGGATCGGCGTCGTCATGCCAGCACCTCGCGGATGTTCTCGGCCCGGATGGGCAGGGTGTGGAAGCGGTGTCCGATGGCGTGGGCGACCGCATTGGCCAGCGCCGGCACCACGGCGATCATCACCACCTCGGCGATGCCCTTGGGCGGATCGGTCTCGGAGAGCGGGGCTAAGATCTCGACGGTCTGGTTCCAGACCGCCACGTCGCGGGCGCGGGGCAGCTCGTAGCGGTTCCAGTTCCAGGTGCCGTCGCCCGGCCCGTCCTCGTAGAGGGGCAGGAACTCCTTCAGGGCGTGGCCGATGCCCATGGCGAGGCCGCCCTGGACCTGGCCCGAGACCAGGGCGGGCACGACCTGGCGCCCGCATTCGAGGATCGCGTGGTGCGACAGGATCGTGACGGCGCCGCTGCCGGTATCGACCGCCACTTCCGCCAGCGTCGCCATCGGCGAATAGTAGGTGGTCCCGACGTTGTTGCGCTGGGTCGGGGGATAGAACACCGCCGCCCGCTCGACGAAGTGCCAGCCGGCCGTGTCCATCAGGGCCTGCCGCTCCGGCGGCGCGCCCGCGCCGTAGCGCAGGGCGAGCGCGTCGATGGGAAGCCGGGTGCGGCCGTCGCCGGGCAGGTCGAACAGGCCTTCCGTCCACTGCCAGCGGTTGAAGGTGTGCAGGGTGACGCCGACGGGCAGACCGAGCCGGTGCGCTTCGGCCGCCACCCGAGCCAGGGGCAGCGGCGGCAGGCCGGCCCCCGAGACGGTGCCGTCGGCCAAGCGCAATTCCTCGGGACGCATGGTGTGGTAGGGGCCAAGCGCCCCGCCGCCGGGGCCGCGGCTCCAGAGGGAGCGGGCCGCCGGCCAGAGCGCGTGGTCGCGCAGGAAACGGGCCGCCGTGCGGGTGGCGTGGCCGAGATAGTAGGCCGAGTTCGTCGCGCTCATCGGCGAGGTGAAGCGCGGCGTCCAGCGCGGGTTCTGCGCCAGCCGGTCCTCGTCGGCCTGCGCCGTGGTGTAGGGCTGGTCGGCGGTCTCCAGGGGCATCTGGGGCCAGCGCACCACGCCGAACTCCGTCCGCTCGGGCACGGCGCCTAAGATCTCGCCGACCATCACGGCCTGCGAGGTGGTGACGCCCGGCCCCATCTCGTGCGCCACGTGGGCGAGGGTGAGCCCCCCGCGCGGGTCGATCTCGAGGCTGGCGA
Source organism: Methylobacterium sp. (assembly GCF_019750675.1). GTDB lineage: Bacteria > Pseudomonadota > Alphaproteobacteria > Rhizobiales > Beijerinckiaceae > Methylobacterium. The sequence continues at coordinate 595 of NZ_JAIEOF010000213.1, read as the reverse complement.
GCGCCGCCTCGGCGCCGGTGCCGTAATCCTTCTGGACCTGCGCGAAGCCCACGCCGTAGCGCCGTCCCGGATGGGCGGCCTCGTAGGCGGCCTTGCGGGCCTGCCGCTCGCGCCAGAGCGGGTGCGCGGCCGCCCGCGCCAGGATCTCGTCGTTGCGGAGCGCTCCGGCCGGGACGGCGCCCTGGCTGTTGCGCTGGCCCGAGCGGAAGACATTGGCCTGGCGCAGCGCGATGGCGTCCATCCCGAGGCGCTCGGCCGCCTCGTCCACCAGCATCTCGGTGGCCGACATGGTCTGGAGCGTCCCGTAGCCCCGGGTCGAGCCGGCATCGACGGCGCGGGAGGCCAGCGCCACCGCCTGGAAGTCGCTCTTGGGCAGGTAGTAGATCGATTGCGCGGCGGTGGCGCCGACGAACGACACCGACATCGAGTAGTTCGGGCGCCCGCCGCCATCGCAGACGTAAGCTCCGGTCATCGCCCGGAAGCGCCCGCTGGCGCGGTCGACCAGCAGGGTCGTGTCCATGCGGAAGCTGTGGCGCTTGAGGCCGTTCTGGAACTGCTCGAAGCGGTCGTTGGCGAGGCGCACCGGCCGGCCCTC
>NZ_JAIEOF010000034.1 GCF_019750675.1 Methylobacterium sp. | reverse complement strand
GATCGAGCCGCCGGTGCCCTCGGCCAGGGCCTTCAGGCGCTCGGTGTCGCTGAAGACGTCGGCGAGTTCGCGCGGATTCGGCGGCCCGACGCTGACGAAGGCCACCAGGGTGCCGGAGCGCAGGGTGTGCAGGCCGAGTTCGGTGGCCTCGAAGGTCGTCGCGAACAGGCCGGGCTCACCCTGTGTCAGGGACAGGGTGCGCTGAGCGCCGGTCGGGCCCGTGACGGTGACGGGCTCCACCGTGTCGGCCATGGTCTGGCGCTCCACGCGGACCTCGCGGCCGTGACCGGTGGTCTGGGCCCGCAGGGCTTCCTCCTCCAGGGCCGGTTCCTTCATGAGCCAGTGCCCGAGCCGGCGCAGCAGGTCGAGATAGGGCCCGCCCTCCTGGTAGCCACGGGCCCAGAGCCAGGCGTGATCGGAGAGCAGCAGCGCCACCCGGCCCTTCTCCTCGCGCGACAGGGCGAGCAGCGGCAGGGCATTCGGTCCCTGCAGGATCGGCTGGATGCCGGGCTTCACTTGGGCAGAGACGATGCGCAGCCAGTCGCCCCAGGCCGGAGGCGAGGCGTCGGACCCGGGCAGCGCGCGGGTGACGGGGTGACGATTGCCGACACCCGTGAGGGCGGCCTTGTAGGGCTGCTCGACCACGCGCCCGTTGGGCTCGCCGGGCAGAATCGCGGAGAGCCGCGTGCGGGACAGGCTGGAGGGCGATGCGAATTCGGGGCCGGCCGCGATCAGCAGGGCGCCGCCCTCGCGGACATAGCGGACGATGTTGTCGAAATAGGCCGAGGGCAGCACGCTCTGGTTGGCGTAGCGGTCGAAGATGATGAGGTCGAAATCCTTGATCTTCTGCACGAACAGCTCGCGCGTCGGGAAGGCGATCAGGGAGAGTTCGGAGATCGGCGTGCCGTCCTGCTTCTCCGGCGGCCGCAGGATGGTGAAGTGGACGAGGTCCACGTTCGCATCGGATTTCAGCAGGTTGCGCCAGGTGCGCTCGCCCTGGTGCGGCTCGCCCGAGACGAGGAGCACCCGCAGCTTCTCGCGGATGCCCTCAATGGGCAGGACCGCGCGGTTGTTGATGGTGGTGAGTTCGCCCGGCAGGGGCTCGACCTCGATCTCGACCACGTTCGGGCCGCCATGCTCGATCCGCATGGTCAGGGAGAAGGGCTGGCCCGTGGGGAAGGTCCGGCGCCCAACCTCCTCGCCGTCGCGGCGCACGGTGACGGTGGCGCTGCCGGTGCCGCCGCGCTCCATCACCTCGGCCCGGATGGTGAGATCGCGCCCGACGATGCCGAAGCGGGGCGCCTCGATGAGCTTGATCTGCCGGTCGCGCTCGTCCGGATGACCGGTGACGAGGACGTGGAGCGGACCCTTCAGGCCCAGCGCCGCCACCGAGGCGGGAATGTCGTGCACCACGCTATCCGTGAGCATGACGACGCCCGCCAGGCGCTCGGCCGGCACGTCGGCCAGCGCCTGCGACAGGGCGGTGAACAGCCGGGTGCCCTCGTCGCCGTCCTTGGCGTCGGGCACATCGATGAAGCGCGGCTCGATGTTGGTCAGGGCCCCGAAGCGACGCTGCAACTCGGCACGCACCGCATCGGTCATGGCCGGGCGGTCGCCCAGCGCCTGCGAGCCCGAGCGGTCGACCACGATGGCGGCGATGTCCTTCACCGGCTCGCGGTCCTCGCGCACCAGGGACGGATTCGCGATCGCCAGCAGCACCAGGGCCAGGGCGAGCGCCCGCAGGATCGCGGTGCGACCCCGGGCGAGGAAGGCCAGCACGGCGAAGACCGCGACGAGAACGCCGAAGCCGATCAGTACCGGCCAGGGGACCAGGGGCGTGAAGCTGAGGCTCAGCATGGGCGCGGTGCCTCCGGTACAAAATTCATCACTGGCCCAGCCGCTCCAGCAGCGCCGGGACGTGGACCTGATCGGCCTTGTAGTTGCCGGTGAGGGTATAGATCACGACGTTGATGCCGCCGCGGAAGGCCATCTCGCGCTGGCGCTGGTCGCCGCCGACGATGGGGTAGAGCGGCTCGCCGCGCTTGCCCACGGCCCAGGCGGCGGCGAGATCGTTGCTGGTGATGACGATGGGCGAAACGCCGTCGCCGGCCCGGGCGGGACGGCGCTCGGTGCCCTCGCCCGCCGGCGGCAGGGTTTCGACCCAGGTCTGGCCGGTTGCGTAGCGGCCCGGAAAGTTGTCGACGAGGTAGAAGGCCTTGGTCAGCACGTGGTCGGGTGGCACGGGCTCGAGTTCGGGCACCTCCAGCGTCGCCAGCATCTTGCGCAGATAGGCGCCTTCCGGCGTCGGCGGACCACCCGGCCGCGCGGTGAGCGCATCGCGGGTGTCGAAGATCACGGTGCCGCCGTTGCGCATGAAGGCGTCGATGCGCCGGATCGCGCTCTCGCTCGGCTGCGGCCGCCCCGCCACGATGGGCCAGTAGATCAGCGGATAGAAGGCGAGCTCGTCCTTGGCGGGGTCGATGCCGATCGGGTCGCCGGGCTCCAGGGCGGTGCGGCTCGCCAGCATCTGGGTCAGGCCGGAAAGGCCGGCGCGGCTCGCGGTGTCGGCCGCCTCGTCGCCCGTGACCACGTAGGCGAGCCGGGTCGCCTGGGCCGATTCGAAGGCGCCCGCGCGGGCGGGAGCGGCCGGCTGGGCCTGCACCGGCTGCGGTGCGCCGGCCACGGCGCCGAGGGCGAGACCCGCCAGGAGGATCGCGGCTGGGCGCGAGACGAGGCCGCTTGCGCGCCGGAGGAAGCCGCCGAGCCAGAGGCCCGCGAGGGTGTCGAGGATGAGAAGCATCAGGGCCAGGGTGAAGAGGGTGGCGCGCAGGTCGAGCGTCTCGGCCCCCGCGAGGGAGCCGAGGCGGGCGCCGGACAGGGCGGCGAAGTCGAGGGGCTTCAACCGGTCGGCCATCGCGAGGGCGTTGACCGCGATGCCGCTATCGGCCGGGCCGTAGAAGCCCGGCGGGTGTTCCAGGGTCGCCCGGTCGCCGTAATCGGCGGAGACCGCGGTGGCGCCGGCCGGCGGGGCACCGAGGGCACCGAACCCGTCGAGGGTGAGGCGCGGCGCGAGGACGGCGGTGGCCCGCGCCCCGGCATCGCCCACCGGAAGCGCCTTGGCGCCGGCCAGGTTCACCACCCGACGCAGCATGTCGATGAACAGTCCCGACAGGGGAAGGTTCGACCAGGTCGTGTCGGCGGTGACGTGGAAGAGCACGACGAGGCCTTGGCCCCGCTTCTGCGCGGTCACGATCGGCGTCCCGTCCTGCAGCGAGGCCCAGGTCCGGCCCGGTAGATCGCCATCGGGCTCGGCCAGGATCTGCCGGCGCACGCCGATATCGGCCGGCGGCGTCAGGCCGGCAAAGGGGCTCTCGGGGGCAAAGGGCGCCAGGGTCTTGGGGCTGTCCCACGAGAGCGTGCCGCCCAGGGTTCGGCCACCGCGGCGCAGGCGCACGGGCACGAGGGGATCGTTGCCGGCGGCGAGGCGCGGCCCGGCGAAGCGCAGCAGGAGGCCGCCGTCGTCGACGAACTGCTCGACGCGGGCGAGCGTCGGCCCGTCGAGGGCGCCGACATCGGCGAGGACGAGGACGGAGACCTGGTTGTCGAGGAGTTGCCCGACCGATTCCGCGATGCCCTTGGCGCCCCGGGGCTCCTGCACGTCGGCATAGGGGCCGAGCGCCCGCGACAGGTAGTAGGTCGGCGCCAGCAGCGGCTGGGCCTGGTCGCTGGTCCCGCCGAAGACGAGACCGACGCGGCGGCGCTTGCCGCGCTCGTCGACCAGGGTCACGGCGCCGGCCGAACGCTCGGCCGCGACCTCGATCCGGCTGATGCTGTTGCGCAACTCCACCGGCAGGTCGAAGCCGACTTCGGTCTCGGTGGCGTCCGGCGCGAAGGTGAAGCCGTGCTCGGCCAGGGGCAGGCCCTTCTGGTCGAGGGCCCGCACGAGGCCGGTGTCGCGGCCGTTGGCGGCGGCCCGCAAGACATGCGCGGTGAGCCGGCCGCCGGCCTCGGCGGCCGAGAGCGCCAGCGCCGGGGGCCGGTCGGCCTTCAGGATGGTGAGCGCCGCCCCGGTCCGGCCGACGAGATCGGAGAGGCTCTTGCCGAACGTCTCTTCGCCCGGGCCCGCGACGCCGTCGCTGATCCACAGGATGGCGGTGCTCGGGCTGCGCTCCAGGAAAGCGGCGAGCGACGGCAGGTGCGCGGCGCGGTCGGCCAGATGCGGACGCGGCGCGATGGCGCGCAGGCGTTCCAGCGCCGCGGCCGGCACCCGGGCCTCGAGGGCGGCGGCCGGTTCGGCCAGGGCGGTCACCGCCACGGGCCGGCCGTCGCGGGCCGCGCCCTCGATCGCGTCGGTGGCGACCCGCAGGCGGTCGCGCCAATCGTGCGCGGCGGTGAATCCGTTGTCGAGGACGACGAGGAGCGGCGTGCGCCCGGCGGCGGCGCCCGTGCCGGACGGATTCCAGACCGGGCCGGACACCGCCAGGATCAGGCAGGCGGCCGCCAGGATGCGCAGGATCAGCAGCCAGGGCGGTGTCCGCGCCGGCGTCTCGCGCTTACCCAGGAGGTCGGCCATGATCCGCAGCGGCGGGAAGTCGATGCGGCGCGGCCGCGGCGGGGTCACCCGCAGCAGGAACCACAGGGCCGGCAGGGCGACGAGCGCGGCGAGCGCCAGAGGCGCGGCGAAGGTGAGGGGCAATCCGAGCATGCGGCGATCCTCAGCCGGTCCCGCGCGCCGCGGCGACGAGGGTGAGGAGGCGCAGGGCCACCTCGCTCGCCGGCCGGTCGGTGCGATGGATCGTCAGGGTCCAGCCCTGGGTCCGTGCGATCTCCGCGAGGCGATCGCGATGGGCGGCGATCCGCACCCGGTAGGCCTCGCCCCAGGCCCCGGCATCGCCGACATTGAGGCTGAACTTCGATTCGAGATCGTGCAGGACCGCCTGCCCCGAGAACGGAAAGGTCTCCTCGACGGGATCGACGATCATCACGAGGTGGCCCCGCGTGCCCCGTCCGGCGAGCCGGTCCACCGATGCCTTCACGGCCTCGGGCGGCGACAGGAAATCGCTGATCAGCACGGCCTCGTCGAATCGGCCCGGCGTGGCGGGCGGCGGAGCGTCGTCGTCCTGCCCCTTGCCGTCGGCCACGAGGGCCTGGGCCATCGTCTCGACGATGCGGCGCGAGGCGGTGGCGCGGGTAAGGCCGAGCAGGCCGGTGCGCTCGCCGCCTTCCACCAGGGCGTCGGCCAGCGCGAAACCAAGGACCAGCGCGCGCTCTACCTTAGGGGCCTGCGCCAGATGCGAGGAAAAGCCCATCGAGGCGGAGCGATCGATCCAGAACCAGATGTTGTGGGTGGCTTCCCATTCGCGCTCGCGCACGTAGAGCCGGTCGTCGCGGGCCGAGCGGCGCCAGTCGATCCGCGCGGCGGCCTCGCCGGCGACGAAGGGCCGGAACTGCCAGAAGCTCTCGCCCGGCCCGGCCCGACGGCGGCCGTGAATGCCGTGGGCCAGCGTCGAGGACACCCGGCGGGATTCGAGGATCAGACGCGGCATCCGCTCGGCCAGGGCGAGCGCGCTCTCGGTCTCGCGGCGCCCCGGAGCGCGGGCACTCCGGTCGAGGACCTGGGTGGCGCCGCCGCCGGGCCGGGGGATCGCCATGCCCTAGAGCTTGCCGGCGAGCTGGGCGATGAGGCCCGGAATGGTCTCGCCGTCGGCGCGCGCCGCGAAGCTCAGCGCCATGCGGTGCTTCAGCACCGGCTCGGCCAGCGCCTTCACGTCGTCGATGGAGGGGGCGACGCGGCCTTCGATCAGGGCGCGGGCACGCACCGCCAGGGTGAGCGCCTGGCTGGCACGGGGGCCCGGCCCCCAGAGCAGCTTGCCCTTGAGCGCGGGATCGCCGCCCTCGGGACGCGCGGCGCGCACGAGATCGAGGATGGCATCGACCACCGCGTCCCCGACGGGCAGGCGGCGCACGAGGCGCTGGGCCGTGAGCAGCGCCTCGGTGGACATCACCGCCTGCGGCTTGTGCTCGTCGATTCCGGTGGTCTCGATCAGGATGCGGCGCTCGGCGGCGCGGTCGGGATAGCCGACGTCGATCTCCAGGAGGAAGCGGTCGAGCTGCGCCTCGGGCAGCGGATAGGTGCCCTCCTGCTCGATCGGGTTCTGGGTGGCCAGTACGTGGAAGGGACGCGGCAGGTCGTGGCGCTCGCCCGCCACCGAGACGAAGTGCTCCTGCATCGCCTGAAGCAGGGCCGACTGCGTGCGGGGGCTGGCGCGGTTGATCTCGTCCGCCATGAGGAGCTGGGTGAAGACCGGGCCCTTGACGAAGCGGAACGAGCGGTGGCGGTCGGCATCCTCGTCGAGGATCTCGGTGCCGAGGATGTCGGACGGCATCAGGTCCGGTGTGAACTGCACCCGGCGGGCATCGAGACCGAGGACGGTGCCCAGTGTCTCCACGAGCTTGGTCTTGGCGAGACCCGGCAGGCCGACGAGGAGGCCGTGGCCGCCGGCCAGGATCGTGACCAGGGCGAGATCGACCACCTTCTCCTGGCCGAAGATGACCTTGTGGATCGCCTCGCGGGCCTGCCCCACCGAGCCGAGACAGGCTTCCGCCGTGGCGACGATGCCGTCATCGAGGGTGGTGGCTGGCTGGGAGCCCTGAATCATGCGTATCGGTCCTGGCTTCTCCGCGCCGGCCGTGGAGGGCCGCGCGAGCGGGAATGCGCCATCGAGGGGCGGGCCTGGCGTCGGCCGTCTGCGGGCGAGTGTGGCGCCCTTTCCGGCACGCTGGCAAGGTCGGCGCGACGACGCAGGGTTCAGGCCTGCGCGAGCGGGCCGCGCCCAAGAGCGGGGAGAGGCCACCGCACGCCGTTCCCCCGTCGCCCGGATGCGCTATCTTGTACCCCATGACCGATCCAGCGCCTGCCGATCCAGCGCCTCCCGTCGCCGACCCGACGATCGACCGCCTCAGCGCCGCCCTCGGCGATGCGGCGCGCCGCGGCCCGCCGCCGGTGGAGCGATGGAACCCGCCCTTCTGCGGGGCGATCGACATGCGGATCGGCGCCGACGGGACCTGGCATCACGAGGGCGCGCCGATCCGTCGTCCGGCCTTGGTCAAGCTGTTCGCCTCGATCCTACGGCGCGAGCCGGACGGCAGCTACGTCCTGGTCACCCCCGTGGAGAGCGTCGGCGTCACGGTTGAGGATGCCCCCTTCGTCGCCGTGGAGATGGCGGTCGAGGGCGACGGTCCGGCGCGACGCATCGCCTTCCGCACCAATGTCGACGATCTCGTCCCGGTCGATGCCGACCACGCCCTGCGCTTCGAGCAGGATGCGGGCGGCGGCCTGCGTCCCTACGTCCATGTCCGCCGCGACCTCTGGGCGCTGCTGACCCGGGCGCTGACCTACGACCTCCTCGCGCTGGCCGAGGAGCGGGACGGCTGGCTCGGCGTCGCGGCCGGGAGCGCCTTCCACCGCATCGCGCCAGCCGAGAGCGCATGACGCACGACGACGCGCTGGGGGACCTCCTCGCCCGGGCCGCCGCGCACCTGTGCGCCGAGCCGCCGGGCGATGGCGCTCCGACCGCGAATCCCCGCGGCGATCACGACCTCGACGGACCCGAGGCTGCGGTTGTGCCGGAAACCCCGCACCGGCGCGCCGCGGTGCTCGTGCCGGTGCTGCCTCGGGCGGACGGCCTCCACGTCCTGTTCACCGTGCGGGCGGCGCATCTGCGGGACCATTCGGGGCAAATCGCGTTTCCCGGCGGCAAGATCGACGACGACGATGCGAGCCCGGCCCATGCCGCCCTGCGCGAGGCCCGTGAGGAGGTCGGACTTGTCGCAGAGGCGATCCGTGTGCTCGGCTACCTCGATCCCTATCTCTCGGCCACGGGGTACCTCGTGCTGCCCGTCCTCGGCCTCGTCGACCCGGGGGTGAACCTACGCCTGAACCCGGACGAGGTCGCCACCACCTTCGAGGTGCCCTTGAGCCATCTCCTCGACCCGGAGCAACGCCGCATCGAGAGCGCGGTCTGGCGCGGGCGGCAGCGGCGCTACTACGCCATCACCTACGGCGAGTTCCGGATCTGGGGCGTCACCGCGGGAATCGTGAACAACTTGCGGGAGCGCCTCTTTCCCTGACGCCGCCCCCATCCCCTCGCCGTTCGAGACATCCATGATCCGCCGCGTCCTCGAAGAACTCCTGATCTTCCTCTCGCCGTTCCTGCTCTTCGCGCTCTACCTGGCAATCCGTGGGCGGCGGCCGGACCAGCGCGTGCACTGGGAGGGACAGGGTTTCCGGCTGACCCTTGCGGGGATCGCCCTGGTGATTCTCTCGCTGGTCGCGACGGGGCTCTTCAGCGAACGCCATCGCGGCGGCTACGTGCCGCCGCACCTGGAGAACGGACAGGTCGTGCCCGGACGATTCCTGTGAGCGGACACGCCCTCGCGGTGTCGGGTCTGGCACGCCTCCTCGACAGGCCCGGCGTGCGA
>NZ_JAIEOF010000166.1 GCF_019750675.1 Methylobacterium sp. | reverse complement strand
TGAGGGACCCCCTGGCGTTCCTGGCCGGCGGCGGCGAGGCCGCGCGCATGATCCGCGCGCGGGACTGGACGGGCCACCCCCTGGGGCCGCCCGAGACCTGGCCCGCGGAATTCCGCGCGGCGCTGAGCCTCGTCCTCAACTCGCCGGAATCGATGATCCTGGCCTGGGGGCCGGACCTGCACTTCTTCTTCAACGACACCTACTTCCCGCTGCTCGGGCCGCGTCTCGCCTGGGCGATGGGCGAGCGCTTCGACGTGGTCTGGGCCGATGCCCTGGATCAGGCCAGGCCCATCATCGCGGACGCCCTCGCGGGGCGGGCGAAGCGCTTCGTCGACCTGCCCTGGACGCTCGATACCGACCGGGGCCAACGCGAGACCTGGTGGTCGTTCTCCTATTCCCGCGTCCTCGACGCGGACGGCGACGTCGCCGGCCTCTTCATCGTCACGAACGAGACCACCGCGCGGGTGCTCGGCGACGCGGCCCTGCGCGAGAGCGAGGAGCATTTCCGGCAGACGGTGGAGCTGAACCCGCAGGTCCCGTGGACCTGCGATCCAGACGGGAACATCACCTCCTACTCGAACCGCTGGCTCGAACTCACGGGCCAGGCACCCGGCGAGCCGGACGGCTCCGGCTGGCTCGCGGCCCTGCACCCCGACGACGTGCCCGAGACCCTGCGGGTGTTCGGGAGCGCGCTCGCCTCCGGCGAGCCGGTCGACGTCGACTATCGCCTGCGCCTGGCGTGCACCGACGCGTATCGCTGGATGCGCGCCCGGGCCCGGCCCCGCCGGGACGAGGCGGGTGCCATCGTCCGGTGGTACGGCGTCGTCGAGGACATCCACGACCGCAAGCTCGCCGAGGCGGCGTTGCGCGAGCTGAACCGGACGCTGGAACGCCGGGTCGAGGAGGCCCTGCTCCAGCGCAAGCTCTGGGCCGAGGTGTTCGAGACCACCGACGCCCTCGTGGGCGCGCTCGGCACCGATTTCCGGATCCTGGCCGCCAACCGTGCCTGGATCGCGGAGTTCGAGGCCTTGTTCGGCGTGCGGCCGCGGGTCGGCGACGACCTGCGCGATCTCCTGGCGCACGCGCCCGAACTCCTCGCCCCCGTGCAGGCGACCTGGGAACGGGCGCTCGCCGGCGAGGCCTTCACGCAGACCGAGGCCTTCGGCGATCCCGACCGCAAGCGCCCCTGCTACGAACTCAAGTTCACGACCCTGCGCGACGCGGACGGGCGCCTGATCGGCGCCTTCCAGTACGCCCAGGACATCTCGGAGCGCCTGCGGGCCCAGGAGCGGCTCGCCCGCGCCGAGGAGGCGCTGCGCCACGCCCAGAAGATCGAGGCGGTGGGGCAGCTCACGGGCGGCGTGGCGCATGATTTCAACAACCTCCTGACCATCATCCGCTCGTCGGTGGAGTTCCTGCAGCGGCCGGACCTCGCCGAGGCGCGGCGCGCCCGCTACCTCACGGCGGTGAGCGACACGGTCGACCGGGCCGCGAAGCTGACGAGCCAGCTCCTCTCCTTCGCCCGGCGGCAGGCCCTCAAGCCCGAGATCCTCGATGTCGGCGAGCGCCTGCGCGGGGTCACCGAGATGTTGAACGCGGTCACGGGCGCGCGCATCCGCATCCTCACGCGGGTGCCGGACGGGCCCTGCCACGTCCGGGCCGATCCGAGCCAGTTCGAGACCGCCGTGGTCAACCTGATGGTGAACGCCCGCGACGCCATGGACGGCGAGGGCACGCTGACCCTGCGCCTCGTCCGCGACGCCCGCCTGCCGAGCATCCGGGGCCACGCGGCGGCGACGGGCCCCTTCGCCATGCTCTCGGTCACGGACGAGGGGACGGGCATCCCGCCCGACCTGATGGACCGGATCTTCGAGCCCTTCTTCACCACCAAGGAGGTCGGCAAGGGCACCGGGCTCGGCCTCAGCCAGGTCATCGGCTTCGCCAAGCAGTCCGGCGGCGACGTCGACGTGACGAGCACGGTCGGCCGCGGCACCACCTTCACCCTCTACCTGCCGCAGGTCGAGGCCCCGGAATCCGAGGCCCGGCGGCCCGCGCGGGAGCCCGGCGCTCCCGGCGCGGAGCGGAGCCTGCGCGTCCTCGTCGTGGAGGACAACCTCGAGGTCGGGCGCTTCTGCACGCAGCTCCTCGAGGATCTCGGGCACGCGACGGTCTGGGCGCACAACGCCGAGGCCGCGCTCGCCGAGATGGCGCACGGCTCCGCACGCTTCGACGCGGTGTTCTCGGACGTGGTGATGCCCGGGATGGGCGGCATCGCCCTGGCGCGGCGCCTGGCGGTGGACCACCCCGGGCTGCCGGTGATCCTGACCACGGGCTACAGCGATGCCCTGGCCCGGGACGACACGCACGGCTTCGACCTCGTCCGCAAGCCGTACTCCACCGGGCAGATCGCGAACGCCCTGCGCAACGCCCTCGCGAGGCCGCACTGACGATGCGCGCTTGGGCAGGACGGCTGACCCCGGCGACGGGTCGCGGGGCGGGCGCACGCGGCCCGCGCCATGGTATGGCTCGGCGCGGCCGTGGCCCGGCAAGGCATGGGCACCGGCACGGGCATTGGCAAAGCGGGGCATCATCCGGCATGGGCAGGGCATGACTGACGGCAACGAGGACTTTCCCGCCGGACCGGGTCTCGACACCCTGGCGGGTCCGATCGCCGACGCCCCCCGCGCCGTCCTGCGTGTCGACGCCGCCGGCCGCGTGCTGGAGGCGAGCCCGGCCGCCGTCGCGCTGCTGGAGCAGGGGGGTGCGGCGCTGACGGGCCGGGACTTCTTCCGGGACCTCGTCCCGGGGGCCGACGTCCCCCGCGGGCGCGGGCGCTTCCTGGCCGGCCTGCGCCGGGGCGGGGTCGATCTGCGCGGGCGCTTCGCCCTGGACCGCGCTTCGGGACCGGTCCGGTTCGACCTGCGGGCCGTCTCGGAGGCCTCGGGGACCGGAGCCCTGATCGACCTGGGTTCGCCCGAGCGCGCCTTCGGTCCGGGCGTCGGCGACGCGGTCGTGCTGCGCCGGAAACGGGCGCAGGCCGTGGACGTCTCGGCCTGCGAGCTCGAGCCGATCCACGTCCCGGGCTCGATCCAGCCCGATGCCGTCCTCCTGGTCGCGGAGCCCGCCGGGCTGACCGTCCTCGCCTGCAGCGCCAACGTGGCGGAGGCGTTCCCCGGGGCGGGGCCAGCCCTCCTCGGGCGCCCCATCCTCGGGCACGCGTTGGACGGCCTCCTGCCGGAGGCCTTCGTGGCCGATCTTCGCGGCGCCCAGGTCGAGGATCGCCTCGGCGACGGCCGGACCGTGTCCGGCACGGTGCGCCTCGACGGGGAGGGCGGCAGCGCCTTCCGCGCCGTCGCGCATGCCCAGGGCGGGCGCATCCTCGTCGAGCTCGAGGGCCTGCCGGACCGGCCCGGGGATTTCGGTCCGGCGGACCCTCTGGGGGCGGGGCCGGCGATGTCCCGGCTGCGGGCGGCCGGCAGCGTCGCCAAGGCCGCCGCCGCGACGGCGCGCGAGGTCCGGGCGATCACCGGGTTCGAGACGGTCCTGGTGTATCGCTTCGATCCGGACTGGAACGGCGAGGCCATCGCCGAGGACCGGGTGCCGGACTGGTCCCGCTCCCTGCTCGGCCTGCATTTCCCCGCCTCCGACATCCCCGCCCAGGCCCGCGCGCTGTACGTGCGCTCCCGCAGCCGGTTCGTGACGGACCGCGATGCGGAGCCGGTGCCGATCCTCGGCGACGCCCGCCACGCCGGAGACCCCATCGACCTCACCTTCGCGCAGCATCGCTCTCTGTCGCCCATCCACCTGGAATATCAGCGCAATCTCGGCGTCAACGGCTCGATGTCGGCCTCGATCATCGTGGACGGGACGCTCTGGGGCCTGCTGATCGGCCATCATCGCCGCCCGCACTACGTGCCGCCGGAGGCCCGGGCCTCGGCCGCCCTGCTGGCGGAGGCGCTGGCCATGCGCGTGCAGGAGATCGAGGGACGCCGGCTCTGGGAAGCGCAGCAGGCGCACCTGGCCGCCGAGGGCCGCCTCGTGCGCCAGCTCACCCGGTCCGACGACTACGTGGCGGCCCTGACCGGCGGCGAGACGACGATGCTCGACCTGTTCGAGGCCAAGGGCGCCGCCGTGGTCTCGGCGGATCGCGTCACCGTCGTAGGGTCGGCGCCCGCGCCGGAAGCGATCCTGGCGCTGCGCGACTGGCTCCTGGTCGCGACGCCCTCGGACGGCACCGTGTACAGCACGCACGGCCTGCCCGCGGCCTACCCGCCGGCCGCCGCCTTCGCCGACCGGGCGAGCGGTCTCGCGGCGGTCTTCGTGGACGAGGCCCGGCGCAACCTCCTGCTGTGGTTCAGGCCGGAGGTGCCCAGCACGGTCTCGTGGGGCGGCGACCCGCGCAAGCCCGTGGTGCCCGGCCGCGGCGCGGCGCCGGTGCTGCCGCGCCGCTCCTTCGAGCGCTGGGTCGAGGAGCGGCGCGGGCTGGCCGAGCCCTGGGTGGCGTGGCAGCTCTCCTTCGCCGCCTCCCTGGCGGAAGTGGTGGAGGGCGTCGTCCTGCGCCAGCGCCGCACGATCGTCGAGCTGACGGGATTGCTCGCGGACAAGGAGCGGGCCCTCGAACAGAAGGACGTGCTGAGCCGGGAGATCGACCACCGAGTCAAGAACTCCCTCCAGATCGTGGCGGCCTTCCTGCAGATGCAGCAGCGCCAGACCCGGGACCCGGAGGCCAAGCAGGCTTTTGCCGAGACCTCCGCGCGCGTGATGAGCGTCGCGCGGGTCCACGACAGCCTCTACCAGGCCGAGAACGTCGAGGACGTCGACCTCGGCCAGACCATCGAGAGCCTGTGCCGCGACCTGTCCGGGATGGCGGGGGACGGCCAGACCGTGGGAATCACCGCCGACGCGAAGGTCATGGTGCCCTACCGCAAGGCGGTGGCCCTGTCGCTGATCGCCACCGAACTCGTCACCAACGCCTTCAAGTACGCCTCGCGCGAGGCCGGTGGGGGGCACATCGCCGTCAGCGTCAGCGACCAGGGCGAGGGCCGGGTGCGGGTGCGGGTCTGCGACGACGGCGAGGGCCTGCCCGAGGGCTGGGCCGACCGCAAGCCGAAGGGGACCGGACTCGGGATGAAGCTCGTGCGGGCCATGCTCGACCAGATCGACGCGACGCTCGAGGTCGCCAACGCTCCGGGGGCCTGCTTCACGGTCCACGCCTGAGGCCCGGCGGCCGCGTTCCGGGGTCGGTGCGATATCCGATTCGTGACACGGCGGCATGAAACGGGCCGGGGCCCGCGTCCGTTGCGCCTCTCGGAACACGGCCGAGCCTCCGGGTGCCGACTTCTCCGGGTGGCTATGACCGCGCAGATCCTTCCCGTCGCATTCGCCAGCATTTTCGTGGCGGGTTGCCTGGTAATCCGGGCCCTGCAGCGTTGGTCGGACCTCGTCCTGGGGGGCCTCGCGTGGGTCTTCGCGGCCGTCGTTCTCCTGCTCCTGGCCGAGATCGCCGCGAATCATCTGCCGCGCCCCGTTCCGGCGGCCGTCGTCCAGCCGCTCCGGGGTACGCCGGACGCCGCCGGGGCAGGGGGCTCCGGTCCCGACGGCACGACGGAAATGCGGGCCAGGCCCCCAGACCGGGCGACGCTCACGGTCCAGGATTGAGCGTCCGCGCGCAAGCGCGACGCGAACCATCCGGCGGATCGGCCGTTTCCTGCCACCGGGAGGTGCGCCATGACCGTCGTCGCTTCGAACAAGATCTGGCTGGAAGGCAGCGCGGCCAGGGCCGAGGGGAAGCCCATCTCGGACAATCCCTATCCGGCCGGATCGCAGGAAAGCGCCGACTGGATCGACGGCTACACCACCATCGAGGCCGAACAGCTTGTCGCCGGCCCGGATGCGGGCGAGAACCTGTGACGCGAGAACCCGTGACGTAAACGGTGACGCCCCTCGAATTCCTATGACATAAGCGCAGCATGACCGAGCCGAGCACCAGCACCTACCCCTACACCCTCGAGGTGGAGCCGAACCCGCGTGCCGCCGGCACGTGGCAATGGGCGATCCGGAAGCACGGCAAGCTGATCCAGCGCTCCGATCGGGCCCAGGTGAGCGAAGCCAAGGCGCGCGCGCAGGGCAGCGAGACGATCGAGAAGCTGCTGCACGGGGGCGACGAAGGGCGCTACTGAACCGCCGTCATTCGGGTCGCCCGCCCTTGACCGATCCCGTCGTCACCGGCTCGACAAGGGCCGCCGCGAAGGGGTTGAGCCCGCGCCGGTCCATGACGTTCGCCGAGTACAGGGAGCCGGCCGCGAGGAGGCCGATCGCCAGCGTCGCCTTCAGAAACGTCCAGAGCCGGTCGATGGCGGGTGGCATGGTTCATCCCTGACTGAGTGCTCAAGGTGCTTGCGTCCGGTTAGTGGCGCCTTAATGACCGGGCGCATCGGTGGGCCCGGCCATCCTGTCCGGCCGCGCGGCGGATGCGGCATCGACGGACCACCGTGATCCATATGCGACAGTCCGGTGGCGGCGTCCGGCGCCGGGTTCGGCAGGGACGCGACAGCCGGGCGCCCGATCCCCGTCGTACGCCGCCATGGCTCTCTTCAAGGGCCGGACAGGAATCCGCCCCTGCGACTCCTTGCTTCGCACCTGCGAGGAACGGGCGGCAGCGCGAAACATTCTCTGCTCACATCCGAACATCCTTGGCATACCAGCGGAGCGCCCTGCATGCGCAACCACATCACGCCGATCCATTGTGCCCTGTCGACCGCCGTGGCCGACACGCGGAACGCGGCGACCGGGCCCGACGGCAATCCGCACCTCACGCTGGTCCATACCGAGCGCGATCGCCCTGCGCGCATCTCCGCGGACAAGCCGGGCGAGGTCGTCCCGTCCTCGTATGACTTCGAGGGCTTCGGGTCCTTCTCCGGCTGACACCTGTCCGCCCCGCATCCTGCCGGGATCCGTGACGCGGATCCCCCTCTCGCCTTGCCGTCGCAGCCCTCGGAGATCACGATGACCACCCTCACGCACCTCGACGCGACACCGCACCAGACGACGAACGCTGCCCTCCGTGCCGACGCCCCGCGCGTCGGGACGGGGGGCGCCACGATGAACCGGGCCCACCGGGTCGGGGACACGATCGACACGGTCGATCAGGTCAGCAGCGTGACCCTTCTGGGTATGGCCGTCGTCGGCGCGGGCGTGATGCTGGTCGCGCACTGGATCGTCGGCTGATCGCCTGAGCGGCGCACGACGCCCCGACACGGCGGGGCTTTCCCCCGACCGGGGTGTCGGCGAAACCGGAAGGGAAGCGGCGGTCGCCGCCGCTTGCTCCGGGACCCGATGCGCCTGCCCTGCCGGACGCCCGGGCAGGCGCGTTGGCATCGCTCGAACACGGTCGCGGCGGCTGGACGGCAAGCAGGCGTACGTTGGAACACCGACGCTTCGTCCGCCTCGGTTCTCGTCTCGCCGCCCATTCGTGCAGCAAAACCACCCGCCACGGCTGCGGAATCGGCTCGGGACCCGGGCCCCGGCATGGGGGCCGGCCACGGGGAGGACCGGCAAGGGCCGCGTTGAACGCGACGGCGCCGCCGCATGACCGGCGATGGCACAAAACATGATACAACTTCTCTGATCGCAACACGGAGGATGCTCCGGCAGGAGCGATGAGCGGTCGCACCGGGGATATCGGGTCTTCGAAAACGAAGTGTGTTTTGGCGTTTGTCTTGAGAATCGACGAAGCCGGAGCGGTCAGGTGGGACTTGGCCTGCGCCCCGGACGATCTCGAATATCCGCAACCCACACTTCGCGATAGGAAGCGACGAGATTTCCCGAATCCAGAATCAGAGTCCAGGAATCATGTCCGATCCATCGCAGACCCTCAACCCGAACAACTTGCTCGATCATCTTGAATACGTGCCGTTCATCATCTGGCTGACAGGTCTGTCCGGCGCCGGAAAATCGACGATTGCGAGCATTCTTCAAAGGCAGCTTTCGTCGCGGGGGCGGCGTTCCTATATCCTCGACGGCGATATCCTGCGGACCGGGATCAACAGCGATCTGGGTTTCTCGGACGCCGACCGGGTCGAAAACATCCGCAGGACGGCCGAGATCGCGCGGCTCCTCGCCGATGCCGGCCTCATCGTGATCGTGGCCCTCATCTCTCCCTTTCGGCGCGAGCGTGCGCAGGCACGGACGACGGCCGGGCGCATCCCGTTCCTCGAAGTCTACGTCGATGCGCCGTTGGAGCACTGCGAGAAGCGGGATCCCAAAGGCCTGTATCGGCGGGCGCGCTGCGGCGAGATCGCGCATTTCACCGGGATCGACTCGGCCTACGAGGTCCCGGAATCACCCGATATCCATCTCGATACGCACGCTCTCACAGCGGACGAGGCCGCGGGCCGGATCCTGAACCGGATTCAGGGGACCGAGGAACAGGCCTGATAGCGCCGGAGCTGTC
>NZ_JAIEOF010000288.1 GCF_019750675.1 Methylobacterium sp. | reverse complement strand
CCGGGATCGTGCGCCTCCGGGATCGTGCGCCTCAATGCCGCGTCTCGGTGGTCTGACGCCATTGCCCTCGGGCGGGGATGCTGTGTAGCTGATCGGCGACGCCTTCGAGGGGGAGCGCTCGGGATGGATTGGCAGCGTCTGGCGCCCGCGGGCACGCGCAAGCAGATGGCGGTGACGGCCCTGGCGGGCCTCCTGCTCGGCCTCGGCGGTGTCACGGCCGGCACCGGCCTCGTCCAGGCCTCCGAGCGCGGGGGCCTGTTCGATTTCTTCGAATCGATTTTCCGCGGGCCCGCCCCCGAGCCCATGGCGGCGCCGGTGCGGCGGCGTCCCGCCCATTACGCCTCCCTGCCCGATGCCCGCCGGGTGACGGCGGCACGGGTGACGGCGGTGCGGGTGGTGCGCCAGACCCCGCGCGTGCGGGATCAGGCTCGGCTCCCGCGATCCCTCCGGCACGCCCGCGCGCGGGTGCCCGAGACGCCGGTGGCGGGATTCGGCGATGCCGTCCTCGGAGCCCGCACCGTCTGCGTGCGCGCCTGCGACGGCTACCTCTTCCCCGTTGGCCGGCTCGCGGCACGCGCCGACCTGCCGGTGCACGAGGCCGCCTGCGCGGCGGCCTGCCCGAACGCTCCGACCAGCCTCTTCACCCTGGGTGCGCACGAGACCGAGATGGACCGGGCGGTCGGCCTCGACGGCCGGCCCTACCGCAGCCTCGCGGTCGCCAACCTCTACCGCACCAAGCGCGTGGCGCAGTGCGCGTGCCAGCCGGAGGGGCGCGCCGCGATCCCGCTGCCCCTCGCGCAGGACCGCACCCTGCGAGCCGGCGACGTGGTCGCCACCGCCGCCTCCGCCGCCATCGTGACGCAGGCCCGGGACGGCGGCTTCACGGTGGTGGATTTCCGCGAGGCCCGTGGCCTGTCGCGGCAGGCCCGGCGGGCGATCGACGCCAAGGTCGACGTGATCCGCCGCGAGGCCGATGCCCGGGCCTTCCGCAACGCCATGCGCCGCGTCGACCGGGCCTCGCGCATCCGCCTGGCATCCGGCGCCGGCTTCCAGTCGGCGCCGCCGATCGAGGTCGAGCCGGCCTTCGCCCCGGCGCGCGCGCCGGCCGGTCCCCGGGTGGTGATGGCCTCGCCCTTCGTCTACTGAGGCGCGCCCCGCGTTGTCGGAGGCGCGGCGATCCTCTAGGGCGACAGGCTGACCCGCCTTCGAGCCCGGAATCCGGCATGCGCGAATCCCAGGACGAACCCGGCCCACGGGACGAACCCGCCTTCGAGGCGGTACTTCCCCCGAGCGGCGAGACCGTCCGGCTTTCGCCCCTGGTCCGGCGCCGGGTCGCTCCCAACGGCGGTCCCTTCACGGCGAGCGGTACCTGCAGCTACATCGTAGGGACCGACGAGGTCGCGGTCATCGACCCGGGGCCGGAGGATGCGGGGCACGTGGCGGCCCTGGAGGCGGCCTGCGCGGGGTCTCGCCTCATCGCCATCCTGGTCACCCACACCCACCGGGACCATTCGCCCGGCGCGCGCCTGCTCCAGGCCCGGACTGGCGCCCCGATCCTCGGCTGCGGGCCGCACCGGGCGGCGCGGGCCCTGGCGGAGGGCGAGGTCGCGCATCTCGACGCCAGTGCGGACCGCGCCTACCGGCCCGACCGGGAACTGGGCGACGGCGAGACCGTGGCGGGCGCAGGCTGGACCCTGGAGGCCGTCGCGACCCCCGGCCATACCATGAACCACCTCGCCTTCGCTTTGGCCGAGGAGGCGGTGCTGTTCTCGGGCGACCACGTGATGGCCTGGTCGACGAGCATCGTCGCCCCGCCCGACGGCGCGATGAGCGCCTACATGGACTCCCTGGAACGCCTGCGCACCCGCGCTGAGACGACCTACTGGCCCGGCCATGGCGGCCCGGTGCGCGATCCGCGCCGCTTCGTGCGCGGGCTCGCCGCCCACCGCCGGCAGCGCGAGACCTCGATCCGCGCGCGGATCGAGGCGGGCGACCGCGACATCCCGGCCATCGTGGGGGCCATCTACCAGGGGCTGGCACCCGGCCTGCGCGGGGCGGCCGCCCTGTCGGTCCTCGCCCACCTCGAGGATCTCGTCGCGCGCGGCGTGGTCGTCAGCGACGGGCCGCCCCGGATCGAGGGGCGCTACGCGCCCGCCTGATCCCGGTCACTTCACCGCGATGGCGAGGTTGGCGACCTCGTCGAGATAGGCCCGGATGCGGTCGGCGTTGCTGCCGAAGTCGCGGGTGCCGAGGCGGGAGGCCGAGCGTACGTCGATGCGGGCGCCGTCCGCCCGGGGATGGACGCGCACCGTGACGTCGTCGGCGAGGTTCAGGATGGGACCGCGCGAGACCGCCTCGATGCGCCCGTTGCCGATGCGCCCGCCGGGGCGGATCGCCTCCACGATCTGCCAGCGCCGGTTCACCGCCGCCTTGCGGGCGAGTTCGAAGGCCTCGTCGGCGTCGAGATCGAGGGTCAGGGGCGCGATCTGCGGATAGGCCGCACGCTGGGCGGCGCGCGCGGCCGGGCCGGGGTCGGGCGGGTAGCGCCCCTCGCGGGCCGCGAAGGCCACCCGCGAGCGCGAGAAGGCGGGCGGGTTGTCGACGTCGGTCGTCACGTCCGCGATCGCCGGCAGCGCCAGACCCCGCAGGGCCGCGAAGGCCGGATAGGCCAGGACGAGGCCGGCCAGGAACAGCCCCGCCAGGGCCGCGCCGAGGCCGCGCGCGCCCTCGCGCCAGACGCGCACGAAGGCCACGAGGGCGAGGAACACCGCCACCCCCGCCAGCACGAAGCCGGCGCCGAGGGTCGCCAGGGCGGGACCCGCCTCGGCGCGCGGGTCGCGCACCAGCACCAGGGCGAACAGGGTGACGAGCAGGGCCAGCAGCGCCAGGGTCCGCGAGACCGGGCCGGCGCGGGTGACGGGATCCTCGTAGGGCAGGCGACGCATGCTGGGGTGAGATTCGCTGTCCGGACGATCCACGGGGCCGGGCCTGGAAGGCCGGTCCCGGCAAGCTTTACCGGTCCGCGACGTCCCGCGCCACCCGCCCTGTCCCGCGCGTCGCCGTTCGCGCCGCTTTCGGCGGGCGGGGCCGGTCTGCTATAGCGGGCACCGACATGCCCGCTCCCGCGCCCGCCCAGATCCCCACCGAGGCCGCCGATCCGCTGCGGGTCTGGTTCCGCTTCATCCGCCTTAACCGCCGCGTCACCGCCGCGATGGCGGGGGAACTGCGCGGACTCGGGCTCTCGATCCCGCAATTCGACGCGCTCTCCACCCTCACCGAGCGCGAGGGCATGACGCAGCAGGACCTCGCGGCCCGGCTCTACGTCACCAAGGGCAACGTCTCGGGGCTGATCGACCGCCTCGTGGAGGCCGGCCTCGTGGAGCGCCGGCCGATCCCGGGGGACCGGCGCTCGCACGCGCTCCACCTCACGGCGGCCGGCGCGGACCTCGCGACCCGCGGGATCGCCGCGCAGAAGGCCTACGTGGCCCGCACCCTCGGACAATTGCCGGAGGGGGACATCGCGGATTTCGAGCGCCTCGTCCTGAAGTGGCGCGATCTGGCGCGCGAGCAGCCGCTGCCGGAAGACAGCGTCTAGAGCCCGAGCAGGGCCGGCAGGTCCGCCGCCGAGTCGAGGATGTGGTCGGCCAGGGGCGCCATCGCGTCGCGCGCCGCCGGGCCGAGGGGACCGCTCAGCACCGCGATCGAGACGGCGCCCGCGGCACGCGCGGCGGCGAGGTCGTAGGGCGAATCCCCCACCATGGCGATCCGGCCGGCGGGCAGCCCGAGATGCGCCGCGAAGGCCGTGACCATGCCGGGCTCCGGCTTGGAGCCGTGCCCGGAATCGTAGCCCGCGACGAAGCCGCACTGGCCCGAGAGGCCCAGGGCCGCGCATTGCGCCCGGGCCGAGGCCTCGGCGTCGTTGGTGGCGATGCCGAGGGCGTAGCCCCCGGCGACGAGGCGGGTGGCGAGTTCGGCCGGGGCCCCGATCGGCGTCAGCGCGGCGAGGCCCGCCGCCCGGAACAGCGCGTCCATCTCCGCGTAGAGGGCCGGGCCGGCGGGGCGGCCCAGCACCTCGGCCCAGAGCGGGCCGTAGCCCGCCGAGGAGCCGCTGATGAGGGGCGAGGTCGGCGCGAAGCGCTGCCCCGCCTCGTCGTAGTGGCTGACCCGCATCAGGGCCTCGAGGCGGACGCGGTTCCCATCAGACAGGTCGGTCATCACCGAATAGGCCGCCGGGCCCCAGGTGCGATCGAAGTCGACGAGGGTACCGTCCTTGTCGAACAGGATGCCGCGGATCGTCTTACCCAGGGGCTCAGGCGGCATCCCGCACCTTCTCGACGTCGATGACGACGCCCTGCGGCGTCATGCGCTCGCGCGCGACCATGCGGTCGCCGGGCTCGAACACCCCGAGGGCCACGTCGCGGTCCGGCAGCACCACGGTGGTCGCCTTGTTGAGGTGGACGAGGACGTGGCGCCCCTGCGCCAGGGAGGAGACCGCCCAGCGCTTCAACTGGCCGTAATAGGGCTCGCGCCGCCAGGCATTGGGCTGGCCCGGATCGACCTGCACGTTCATGTGGCGCGAGACCGGATCGAGGCTCAGCACCATCTTGGCGCGCTCGGGCTTCCATTCCGGGCCGAGCCAGGCCTCCGTCATCCAGAGGCAGTGGAAGGCGCGGCAATGGTCGGGCCGGGTCGCGTGGATGGCGCAGCCCCGGCCCTGCTTGGTGTGCCGGCACCATTGCCCGGCGAGGGAATCCACCGCCGGCACGTCGTAGACCTTGCAGCAGAGCGTGCAGGTTCCGCAGGCGCGGCCCGGGGCCGGGTGGGCCACGATGGTGGCGGGGTCGAGCATGGCTTCGGGTCCGATGGCCTTCAGGTCGGGTTGCGACGTCGCGCGGGGGAAACGCGGGTTTCTACGGGGGGCGCCCCTCGCTACAGTCGGGCACCCATGTCGGCCATCGGTCAACCGTCAGGCAAAAATATGCTCTCGAACCTCGCCGCCCGCGACGTCGAAACCCTGATCCATCCCTACACCAACCTGGAGACGTTCCGCGAGACGGGGCCGCTGGTGATCGAGCGCGGCCATGGGGTCTGGGTCTACGACAGCGACGGCCGACCCTATCTCGAGGGCATGGCGGGCCTGTGGTGCACGGCGCTGGGCTATTCCAACGAGGAACTGGTGGAGGCGGCCAGCGAGCAGATGGCGCGCCTGCCCTTCACGCACCTGTTCTCGGGGCGCAGCCACGACCCGGCGATCGAGCTCGCCGAGACCCTGAAGGAGCTGATGCCGGTTCCGACCTCGAAGATCTTCTTCACCTCCTCGGGCTCGGAGGCCAACGACACCCAGGTCAAGCTGACCTGGTACATGAACAACGCGCTCGGCCGGCCGCGCAAGAAGAAGATCCTCTCGCACATCAAGGGCTATCACGGCGTCACCGTGGCCACGGCGTCGATGACGGGCCTGCCCGCCAACCACGCCGACTGGGACCTGCCCCTGCCGGGCTTCCTGCACGTGGGCTGCCCGCACCATTACCGCTTCGCGGAAGCCGGTGAGAGCGAGGACGCCTTCACCACCCGGCTCGCCTCCGAGCTGGAGGCGCTGATCCTGCGCGAGGGTCCCGAGACCGTGGCGGCCTTCGTGGCCGAGCCCGTGCTGGGTGCGGGCGGCGCCATCCTGCCGCCGGCGGGTTACTACGCCAAGATCCAGGCCGTGCTCGACCGGCACGACGTGCGCTTCATCGCCGACGAGGTGATCTGCGGCTTCGGGCGGCTCGGCACCTGGTTCGGCTCCGAGGCGATGGGCATGGCGCCCCACAGCCTGTCCTTCGCCAAGGCGCTGACCTCCGGCTACCTGCCGCTGGGCGGCGTCTCGGTGGACGAGCCGCTCTATCGCCTCATGGTGCAGCAGAGCGCCAAGCTCGGCACCTTCGGCCACGGTACCACCTATTCGGGACACCCCGTGGCCTGCGCCGTCGCCCTGAAGACCATCGCGATCTACAAGCGCGACCGGATCGTCGAGGGCGTCGCCGAGAAGGCGCCGCAGTTCCAGGCGCGCCTCTCCGCGCTCGCCGACCACCCCCTCGTGGGGGAGGCGCGCGGGATCGGGCTGATCGGCGGCATCGAACTCGTGGCGGACAAGGCCTCCCGGCGCCAGTACGAGCCGAAGGCCGGCGTGGCGGCCCGCGTGGTCGCCTTCGCCCAGGCCGAGGGGCTGATCGTGCGCTTCCTCACCGGCGACCGCGTCGCGGTCTGCCCGCCCCTCGTCATCGCGCCCTCCGAGATCGACACCCTGTTCGACCGGCTGGGGCGCGCCCTCGACCGGACCCAGGCCTGGATCGCCGAGCAGGGTCTCCAGGCCGCGCCCGCCCGAGGCTGAACGACATCGCACGCGGCGCGAAGATGATCTTCGCGCTGCATCATGCTTCGTGCAGTGCAATGCCGGATTGGGATACGTACTTCACAGTCCCGACAAGTTCTTGTCTCTCCATCCCAATCAGCGGATCGTGAGAACTTTAAGCTTTCATTCATGTTAGCGGCGGCTCTATCGTTCTCGTGTCGCAGGAGGAGCGTCCGGGTGGAGCCAGTCGGTGCCCGTGAGACGTGCATGATCATGAATTGGGCAAGTCGGCCAGTCGTGACGTGTCGAGCGCAACAGGACAGTCGTTCCATGTACCCCCGTGAACAGTCATCGCGTCGCGATCAACGATCGAAGCCGTCCACGATCATTTCCGGTCAGCCCGGCGCGGTGCTTCGGCCCGTCGCCCTGCCGGCCCTCGCGGCCGCCGTGCGGGTCGTCGCCGCCCCCCGGAAATCGACCCGGACCTCGCTCCTGACCGGCACGCGCGACGCCCGTTTCGAGCACGAAGACACGCCCCTCGCCTGAGCCGGCGACGGCCGGGGCGGGATTTCGGCGATCCCGGTATCCCTTCCTCAACGCCTCGGGCCTATCGCTGACCTCGGCGCGGGACGCCCTCCTCGATTTCGTCACCATTGGCGACGAGGAAGGCGTGGCCGCGCGTCGCGCGATCGAGGACCCTCACCATGCTCATCCTGCCGAGCCGCCGGCAGTTCCTGACGGGGCTCGGGGCGACGGCCGCCGTCACCGGGGCCACGGGCGCCTACGCCTTCGGGATCGAGCCGCTCTACCGCCTCGTGGTGACGCGCTACGCGCCCGTCCTGCCGCGCTGGACCCCGGGCCTCTTCCTGCGCGTGGCCGTGCTGGCGGATTTCCATGTGGGCGAGCCCTACATGCCCCTGGACCGGATCGCCGAGATCGTCGACGCCACCAACGCCCTGAAGCCGGACCTCATCCTGATGCTGGGCGACTACCCGGCCGGGCCGAGCGTGACCCACCGCAAAGTGCCGCTGACGGACTTCGCCCGGGTGGTCGCCCCGCTCAAGGCGCCCCTCGGGGTGTATTCGATCCTGGGAAACCACGACTGGTGGGACGACCACGACGCCCAGATGCGTCTGGGCGGCCCCGTCGCGGCGCGCCGCGCCCTCGAGGATGTCGGTATCCCGGTGATGGAGAACGACGCGCTGCGCCTCGTGAAGGACGGCAAACCGTTCTGGATCGCCGGGGTGGGCGACCAGATCCCCTTCCTGATCCAGGGCATCGACATTTCGCGCGCCGACCTTCCGGACACCCTCGCCAAGGTGACGGACGCGGCGCCCGTGCTCCTGATGATCCACGAGCCCGACCTGTTCCTCGACGTGCCGGAGCGGGTTTCGCTGACGCTGGCCGGCCATACGCATGGGGGCCAGGTCCGCCTGTTCGGCTACTCGCCGGTGATCCCGTCCGTGCGGGGCAACGACTTCGCCTACGGCCACGTGGTGCGCCGGGGCCAGCACATGATCGTCTCCGGCGGCTTCGGCGTGAGCCGCATCCCGGTGCGGCTCGGCGTGCCGCCCGAGATCGTCCTGCTCGAACTCGGGGGCGAGACCGACGGCACGGGCAAGACGGTGGAGCGGGCCAGGATCCTTCGGGGCTGAGCGCCCGAAGACCTCCGGCCGCCGCGCCGCCCCCGCCCGGGCCCCTACTTCTTGCCGGCCTTCGGAGCCGCCACCACCGTGCCCTTGGTGGAGGGAGCCGAGGCGTTGGTCTTGGGCACGGTCTTCTTCGGCTTCTTGGCCTCGCGGGTGCCGCGCTTCTGTTCGCTCGCCATGGTCTGTCTCCTCCCGTGATCGGGAGACGGATCATGCCACGGTTCGGCGGAAGCGCAGCATGCAATCGGCGTGGGCGGACGCTTCCCCGCTGCGTCCGGAGCCGGCCTTGCGAAAGCTCCGGCGGCTCACCATTCGTGCTTCGCGCAGGGGGCCCGCGCCTGTAGGCTTCCCGCCCGGGCCGGTCGTACGCGGCCCTGGGAGTGGAACGCATGGATTGCCGGATTCTGCGGCACG
>NZ_JAIEOF010000247.1 GCF_019750675.1 Methylobacterium sp. | reverse complement strand
AGGGCGCGGACGGTGGCGAGGCCGGAGCCGCCGAGGCCGAACAGGGCGACCTTCCGGCCGGCGAAGGTGGTGACGGGCGTCATGAGGACGGGCTCTCTGGCGACGGGCTCAGCGCAGCTTCAGGGTGGCGAGGCCGGCGAGCGCCAGGATCACCGCGATGATCCAGAAACGGATCACGACCTGCGGCTCCTTCCAGCCCTTCTGCTCGAAATGATGGTGGATCGGCGCCATGCGGAAGACCCGCTTGCCCGTGAGCTTGAACGAGGCGACCTGGATGATCACCGACATCATCTCCAGCACGAACAGGCCGCCGACGATGGCCAGCACGATCTCGTGCTTGGTCGCCACCGCGATGGTGCCCAGCAGACCGCCGAGCGCCAGGGACCCGGTATCGCCCATGAAGACCTGCGCGGGGGGCGCGTTGAACCAGAGGAAGCCGAGCCCCGCCCCGATCACCGCCCCGCAGACCACCGCGAGTTCACCCGTGTCGCGAACGTAGTTCACCTGGAGGTAGCCCGCCGTGAAGACGTTGCCGACGAGGTAGGCGATGACGCCGAAGGTGCCGCAGGCGATCATCACCGGCACGATGGCGAGACCGTCGAGGCCGTCGGTCATGTTCACGGAGTTGCCGGCGCCGACGATCACGAAGGCGGCGAACAGCACGTAGAACCAGCCGAGGTTCAGAAGCGCGTCCTTGAAGACCGGGAAGGCGAGCTGGTTCTGCAGGGCGGGCGGCGAGTAGACCGCGATCAGCGTGCAGGCCGCGATGGCGATGGCGGCTTCGAGGGCCAGGCGGAACTTGCCGGAGAAGCCCTTGTGCGACTGCTTCGTGACCTTGAGGTAGTCGTCGTAGAACCCGATCGCGCCGAAGCCGAGTGTCACCGCCAGCGTCACCCAGACGTAGTGGTTGCGCGGGTTCGCCCAGAGCAGGATCGCCACCACGCAGCCGGCCAGGATCATCAGGCCGCCCATGGTGGGCGTGCCGCGCTTCGTCAGCAGGTGCGACTGGGGTCCGTCCTCGCGGATCGGCTGGCCCTTGCCCTGGCGCAGGCGGAGCAGGGAGATGATCAGCGGCCCGAACCAGAACACGAACAGGCCCGCCGTGAACAGCGCGCCGCCGGTGCGGAAGGTGATGTAGCGGAAGACGTTGAGGGCGGAGACGGTGCCGCTCAAGTCCGAGAGGAGATACAGCATCCAGCACCCGGCCGTGGTTCAGTTCGGAACTCGGCCGGAGGCGCGCGCGCGTCACCCATCCCGGCCGTGATGAAGGTCGCCTCAGCGCGCGGCGGCGTGCGGCGGTTCGGCTTGGGCGTTCGCGTAACGGGCTTTGAGCGCTTCGACAATCCGGCCCATGCGGATGCTGTTCGATCCCTTCACCATCACGGCGTCGCCGGGGCGTAGCGCCGAGAGCACCGGATCGAGGAGCTCGGCCGAGGTCGCCGCCGCGGCGCCGCGCCGGTTCACCGGCAGGGCCTCGAACAGGTTGCGCATCAGCGGGCCGGCCGTGAAGACGAGGTCCACCTTCGCGGCCTCCACCGGCCCCGCGAGGTCGCGGTGGTGGGCCTCGCCCTCGGGCCCGAGTTCCAGCATGTCGCCGAGCACCGCGATGCGGCGGCCGCGCGGGCCGGTCTCGATGCCGGCCAGCGTCGCGAGAGCCGCGCGGATCGAGGCGGGGTTGGCGTTGTAGCTCTCATCGACCAGGAAGGCCTCGCCCTCCCCGACCGCCAGGGCGGTGCGCTCGCCGCGCCCCACCGGGGGCCGCAGGGCCGCCAGGGACAGGGCCGCGCGGGCGAGGTCCGCCCCGAGCGCATGCACCACCGCCATCACGCCCAGCGAATTCATGGCCGTGTGCCGACCGGGCGTACCGAGTTGGTAGGTCACCGGAATGCCCATCACCACCGCGTCGACCACCGAGAGGTCGGGGCGCAGGACGATGCGCCGGGCGCGCACATCCGCCTCCGGATGCTCGCCGAAGGAGACGACCCGACCGGCGCGCGAGGCCAGGGCGTGCGCGAGGAGACGCGCATAGTTCGGGTTGTCGCGGTTGATGATCGCGGTGCCGCCCACCTTCAATCCGGAGAAGATCTCGCCCTTGGCGTCGGCGATGGCCGAGAGCGAAGCGAAGTGCTCGATGTGCACGGGCTCGACGGTAGTCACGAGGGCGATGTCGGGCTGCACCATCGCGGTGAGCGGCACGATCTCGCCCGGGTGGTTCATGCCGATTTCGAACACGCCGAACCGGGTCTCGGCGGGCATCCGCGCCAGGGTCAGGGGCACGCCCCAGTGGTTGTTGTACGAGGCGATGGAAGCGTGCGTCGCCCCCTGCGCGGAGAGGACGTGGCGCAGGGCCTCCTTGGTCCCGGTCTTGCCGACCGACCCCGTCACCGCGACGATGCTCGCGTCCGTGCGGGCGCGGGCCGCGGCGCCGAGCCCCCGCATGGCGCCGAGGACGGGATCGTCGCCCGTGCCCGAGACCGCCAGGACAGGCCCGATGCCCGCGAAGTCCTGCGCCCGGTCCGCCGCGACCACGGCCGCGCCGGCGCCCCGCTCCAGCGCAGCCGCGACGAAGTCGTGCCCGTCCCGGGCCTCGCCCCGGATGGCGAAGAACAGGTCGCCGGGCTGCAGCGTGCGGGTGTCGATCGAGGCGCCGGTGATCGGCTTCGGCGCGCCCGACAGCGTGCCGCCGGTGGCGGCCTCCAGGGCGTCGGACGTCCAGAGCGGGGTGGTGTCGGTCATGCTGAGCGTTCCGCGATCGCAGCCCGGAGGACGTCGTGGTCCGAGAAGGGCAGGACCTGTGACCCCACGATCTGGCCGGTTTCATGGCCCTTGCCGGCCACCACGAGCACGTCACCGGGTTCCAGCGCCCGCACGGCGGTGCGGATCGCCTCGGCCCGATCGCCGATCTCGACGGCGCCCGGCGCGGCGGCCAGGATCGCGGCGCGGATCGCGGCCGGGTCCTCGCTGCGGGGATTGTCGTCGGTGACGATGACGGCGTCGGCTTGTCTCGCCGCGATGTCGCCCATGATCGGGCGCTTGCCGGTGTCACGGTCTCCGCCGCAGCCGAAGACCAGGCGCAGGCGCCCCGTCGCGAAGGGACGGAGCGCCGTCAGCACGCCCTCGAGGGCCTCCGGCTTGTGGGCGTAGTCCACGAGGCAGAGGCCGCCATTGGCTTCGCCAATCCGCTCCATGCGGCCCGGCACGCCGGTGAGGTGTTCGAGGGCGGCGATCACGCCCGCCGGATCGGCCCGGCCGGCGGGGGTCGCCAGCACAAGGCCGGCGGCGAGCAGCGCGTTCTCCACCTGGAAACCGCCGACCAGCGGCAGGCGCACGGTGTAGTCCTGCAGCCGGCCCGAAGCGCCGGGCGCCTGCAAGGCGAGATGCTGATGGAAGCCCTCGGTGCGCGCCGAGATGAGCCGCACCATATCGCCCTTCGACCCCGTGGTGTGGACGTCGAGGCCACGGGCGGCGGCGGCGGCCACCACGACGTCGGCATAGGCGCCGTCGCTGTTGATCACCGCCGGGATGCCGGGCTGCGCCAGTGTCGTGAACAGCCGCAGCTTGGCCGCCAGGTAGTCGTCCATGGTGGCGTGGTAGTCGAGATGGTCACGGCCGAGATTGGTGTAGCCCACCGCGGCGAGCGCGACCCCATCGAGGCGGCGCTGCTCGATCCCGTGGGAGGACGCCTCCATGGCAAGATCGTCGATGCCGTCGTCGGCGAGCCGCGCCAGGGTGGCGTGCAGGGTGACGGGGTCGGGGGTGGTGAGCGAACCGTAGGTGGCACCCCGGCTGGTGACGATGCCGACCGTGCCGAGGCTCGCGGCCTCGGCGCCGAGACGCGCCAGGATCTGGCGCACGAAATCGGTGACCGAGCTCTTCCCGCTCGTCCCCGTCACCGCCACCACCCGGGCCGGCTGCCGGCCCGAGAAGGCCTGCGCCGCGCGGGCGAGGCTGCGGCGCACGTCCGCCACGGCGACGTAGGGCACGCTTGGCCCGAGGCCCTCCGGACGCGCGCCCTCGCTCACCACCGCCACGGCGCCGGCCGCCGCCGCCTTGGCGGCGAAGCGGCGGCCGTCGGCCACGGTGCCCGGCACGGCGACGAAGACGAAGCCCGGCCCGACGTTTCGTGAATCCGCCGTCAGACCCGCGACCGGAAGGCCGGCAACGGCGGCCTCCGCCTCGGGAAAGAGCCCACCGAGGGTCCGCCCGCTCATCGCCCGTCCACCTGCGTGGCGTGGTAGGCGCCGAGCTTCACCATCAGGGGGAAGGGCTTAACGGGCGGGTCGAACTGGGGCGGCAGGCCGAGGACGGGGGCGACGCGCTCGATCACGCGTCCGGTGACGACCCCGGAATTCCAGGCGGCGGTGGCGTAACCGCCGGATTCCGGCAGGCCCTGGGGCTCGTCCATGATGGTCACGAAGAGGTATTTCGGGTTGTTCATGGGGGCTGCAGCCATGAAGGTCGTGAACAGGCGGTTCTTCACGTAGCGGCCGTGGATCACCTTCTCGGCGGTGCCGGTCTTGCCGCCCACGAAGTAGTACGGGATCGCCGCCTTCTTGGCCGAGCCCTCGACGGCGTTGAGGCGCATGATGAAGCGCATCGCCTCGCTGGTCTCGGGCTTGAGCACGCGGGTGGCCTTGGCCATCGCCGCCTCGGCGGTCGTCTTGAGAAAGGTCGGCGTCATCAGGAAGCCGCCGTTCGCGATCGCCGCCACCGCCGCCGTGGCCTGGATCGGCGCCACCGCGAGGCCGTGGCCGAACGCGATGGTGATGGTGTTGATCTCGGTCCAGCGCGCCGGAACGATGGGCTCGGCGCTCTCGGGCAGTTCCGTGCGGACGCGGTCGGTCAGGCCCATCTTCTTCAGGAAGGCCTTGTGGCCGGGCACGCCGATACCGAGCGCCATCTTGGCCGAGCCGATGTTGGACGAGTGCGTGAACACCTCCGGCATCGTGATGACGCGGTTGGTGCCGTGGTACTCGTGGATCTTCTGCCGGCCCCAGTTCAGCACGCCGCCGCGGGTGTCGAAGGTCGAGTTGACGTTGAACTTGCCGGAATCGAGGGCCATCGCCAAGGTCATCGCCTTGAAGGTCGAGCCCATCTCGTAGACGCCGACGTTCATCCGGTTGATGCGGTCGGGATTGAGCGCGTCGGCCGGGTCGTTCGGGTCGAAGTCCGGCAGGGAGGCGAGCGCGATCACCTCGCCGGTCTGCACGTCGAGGATCATGGCCGCGGCGGCCTTCGCCTTGAAGTGGTCGAGGCCCCAGGCGAGCTCGTCCCGCACGGCGAACTGCGCCCGCAGGTCGATGGAGAGCTGCACCGGCTTCAGGTCGGTCTGCTTGGCGACCAGACCGAAATCGTTGAGCGCCTTGTTGCCCTGGTTGTCGATGTACTTCTCGATGCCGGCGATGCCGATGTTGTCGAGGTTGGTGATGCCGAGGATATGGGCGGCCGCCGTGCCGTTCGGGTAGACGCGCTTATGGTCGGGCAGGAAGCCGATGCCCGGAATGCCGAGCCGGTGGACCTCCGCCTGCTGCTTCGGGGTGATCTCGCGCTTGACCCAGACGAAGCCCTTCTTCGTGGAGAGCTTGGCCCGCAATTCGGTGGCGTTGATCTGCGGCAGCACGGCGGTGAGGAGTTCGACCGCCTCGTCCTTGTCGTAGATGTTGCGGGGTTCGGCGAAGATCGAGACCGTGCGGATGTCGGTGGCCAGGATCTCCCCGTTGCGGTCGACGATATCGGGTCGGATCGCCGTGGTGGCGGCCGCCGCGATCCGACGGTCGCCGTTATCGGGCTCCGGGAAGGCCGCCATGTAGATGAGACGGCCGGAGATCGTGGCGAAGACCAGAGCGAAGCCGAGGCCCACGAGGCCGACGCGGGCGTAGGAGCGCTCGATGGCGAGGTGGAACATGGCCTTCGCGCCACGCACCAGCCAGCTGGTCCGGGCGGCGGACGCCTCGGCGATGCGCTCGGCCGGCGCCGGGGCTTCGGATTCCACCGGAGCCTCCGAGTCGACCGAAGCCTGCGCGTCGGTCGAAGCTTGGGAATCGACCGGATGCGCGTGGAGCGCGGGGGCCTGGGCCTCCGGAATCGGGTCGGGCCGGGATACGTCGGGGGGCTGGACTTCGGACACGGACACTACCTCGAAGTCGTGGTCGGGGTTCTGGTGGTGGTGGTCCGGGGCGTGACGCTGCCCGTGGTGCGCGGGTCGTCGGAGGCGCGTCCGGCCACGGGCTTCTCCTTCGGCGTCGCGGTGGCGGCGAGGAGGCGGCCGATTTCGTCGCCGCGGTCGGGACGGGCCGGCAGGTCGGAGAGTCGCCCGAGATGGACGGTGCCGATCGGCTCCAGCGCGAGGTAGCGGTCCACCGCCGCCTGCAGGCGATCGGGGCGGGTGAGGAGCTGCCACTCGGCGCGCAGGACCGCGATGGCCTGGCGCTCTCGTTTGAGCTGGCTCTGGGCCTTCGAGACCTGGCCGGCCTGATAGAGCGTGTCGTACTTGATCGAGTAGGCGTAGATCGCCGACCCGATCAGGCCCAGCACCGCGACGAGGTTCAGCAATCGGATCACCGGCGCGCTCCTCCGCTGCGGCCCGTCCGCGCGGGCAGCGCGGCCAGGGTCTCGATGGCCGCCAGGGGCTCGGGCGCGGGCGCATCCGTGCGCTGGACCGCGCGCAGCTTGGCCGAGCGGGCGCGGGGATTGACGGCGATCTCGGCCTCCGAGGGCAGGACCGGCCCTTTGGTGACGGCCACGAAGCTGCGGGGCGCCGGTGCCTCGAGGCTCGGCACGTGGCGCGAGGCCTGGGCCGCCCGGCCGCTCCGGGCCGAGAAGAACTGCTTCACGATCCGGTCCTCCAGCGAGTGGAACGTGACCACGCCGAGGCGCCCACCCGGCTTCAGGATCCGCTCGGCGGCATGCAGGGCCTGCACCAGCTCGCCGAGTTCGTCGTTCACGGCGATCCGCAATCCCTGGAAGGTGCGGGTGGCGGGGTGGATGCCGCTCGCCGGATCGGCCCAGACCACGCTGGCGACGATCTCCGCCAGGGCGGCGGTGGTCTCGATCCGGGCCTTGCGCCGGGCCTCGATGATCGCGCGCGCCACGGCGCGCGAGCGGCGCTCCTCGCCGTAATGGTAGATGATGTCGGCCAGATCCGCTTCCTCGGACTCGTTGACGAGGTCGGCGGCGCTCGGTCCGGCGCGCTCCATGCGCATGTCGAGGGGGCCATCGTTGCGGAACGAGAAGCCGCGCTCGGGCTGGTCGATCTGCATCGAGGAGACGCCGATATCGAGAATGACGGCATCGGCCTCGGCGTGACCCGCGGCCCGCACGCAGGCATCCAGGGTGCCGAAGCGGCCGGACACCAGGGCGAGGCGGCCGGCGGCCTCCGCCACCAGGGGCGCCCCCCCCGCGATGGCGCCGGGGTCGCGGTCGATCGCCAGGACCTGCACCGCGGGGTCGGCCTTCAGCATGGCGCGCGTGTAGCCGCCGGCGCCGAAGGTCCCGTCCACCGCCAGGGCGCGGCCCGGAAGGTCGAGGGCCTGAAGAACCTCGTTGAGGAGGACCGGAACGTGCGGCGCTCCGTCGACCGGCCGCGGCGCGCGTGGTGCGCGCGTCATCGGGCGGCCCCGATACGGGACGGTCGTACGACGCGCGCACGGGACGAAGGTCGGGATGAGAGCGCGGACGAAACCGGACTGAAGCGGCGCATGCGTCCCTTCCACGGGGCTGGAGCGCGCTGGCGCGGCTCGGAGAGACGGGGCGTCTCCGGGTCGATGCGTGACGCGACCGCGCGAGCGGACACCGACCTGCCTCGGACAGGCTGCGTCCGTCGATCCGAAAATCGCCGTTGACGGGATGAATCGGGGTACCATGGGCCTCTGAGCGCCGTCAACGAACCTGGGCGGGAGTGCGCCGCCGGCAGCGATCAGACCTCAGCAAGGTTAACCGAGCGTAAGTTTTCGTTCGGGTTTCGGCAGCAGACGCAGGGTGCAACGCGGATCAGCCGGCCTTTAAGCCGGGTTCTGTAGGGCCCGAGCGATCCGCAAGGATCGCCCTGACGTGGCGGCCATTCCTCTGGGACGATCGTTACCGAACGCCTCGAGCAACCAACCCGGGCGACGAGCCTGGAGAGAAAGCTTGCGCGGACCGGAGCCCGCGCGTGTCGCCCCTATTCGGTTTTGCTCCCGGTGGGGTTTGCCGTGCCGTCCGCGTTGCCGCGTCCGCGGTGCGCTCTT
>NZ_JAIEOF010000269.1 GCF_019750675.1 Methylobacterium sp. | reverse complement strand
GGCCTCCTGTGACGCGCATGCCCCTCGGGCCGCCATCGGCGGGATCTGCCCCGCCGTCGACCCGGTCCGGATGCACGCTAAGGCCGCACCGCCTCGCGCGCGGGGGCGGGCAGGCCCGCGAAGGTCACGGCGGCGGAAAGTGTCGGGATGCGGGTCGAGCCATGGCGATCTCTCGGCCATCCAGGCGGACGAGCCGCTGCGTCAGGATGTATCCCGATCCCGGCTTCAGAGTCCCGCGCCGGTCGGTTACCACCGGCGCATCGGACAAAGCATGGCAGGAGGCCCGATGACGTCGCTGATGTTCTTGGTCCGTGGCCCGGACGGCGCGGTTTCGCATCGGATGGAGGCCACGAAGACCGGACGCGGCCTCCGCTTCACCTGCACCTGTGCGGAAGGCGTGGACGGCGTGCATTGCGAGCACCGGATCGCCCTGCTCCTCGGCGACGCCTCGCACCTGGTGGAGGTCGACCGGGGGGCCGTCGCGGCCCTGGCGGCGCTGACCAAGGGCGCGCCGATCCTGCACGCGGTCCAGCGCCTCGCCCAGGCGGAGGCGGCCGTGGCGGAGGCGCAGCACGATCTGGACCGCGCCCGGCAGGTCCTGGCGACCATCCTGGCGGGCTGAGGCCCCGCCCGCGCGAACGCCCCCGGTTCAGCGCCCGAAGGCGTTGCCGAGATTGGTCAGGGTCGCGGCGAGCGCGGCGTCGCGCAGGGCGGCGTCCGAGCCGACATGCGGCCCGGCCTCCACGCAGGCATCCGTGTAGGCGAAGGGCTTGCCCGTGCGGGTGTTGGCGATCACGCCCTCGGCCTCCTCGCGCAGCGCGCAGCCGCGCACGGTCTGCGCGCCGGCCGCGACCGTAGGGGTGGTCGGCCCGATCGGGTTGTCGAAGACGTGCTGCCCGGTGGGGTAGATCGTCATCGCCACGTCGCGCCCCGCCGCGTTCAGGCGCTCCACGTAGCCGGTGCAGAAGGCGGCCGGGTTGTAGTCGTCGGCGCCCCCGGCAAGGATACGGATCGGGCGCGCGGCGACCTCGGTGTCGCCGAGAAACGCGATGGAGCAGTCGGGATAGACCGGCAGGTAGGCCGCCGGGCGGATGCCCGACCGGTTCCAGGCGGCATCGAAGCGGGTGAGGCTCGAATACAGGGCGGCCTGCCCGCCCCGCGAGAAGCCCATGATCGCCACCCGCTCGGGATCGACGCGGGGGTGCCTGGCCAGGATCTCGAGGCCCCGGTAGATGTCGAGGATCAGGTTGGTACGCCCGACCAGGGCCTGATTGGTGTTGACCGAGGTGAGCCCCCGGCCGCTGAAGGCGTCGATGGCGAAGGTGGAATAGCCCTTCGCCCCCAGCATCCGCTGCCAGTACTCGATGTTCCCGCCGATGCCGCCGGAGCCGTGCACCAGGATCACGGTGGGCAGGCGCTCGGTGCCAGCCCGGGCGATCCGCAGGGTACCCGCGAGGGTGACGGGCTTGGCGCCCTCGCTCCGGCCGGTGAGGAACTGTGCGTCGGAGAGGGTCAGGCTCTCGAAGGGCCGGATCTCGACGCGGGGGGCGTAATCCGCGCCGGGATCGGCCTGGGCCGGACCCATGAGGCAGGCGAGCGCGATCAGCCCGGACCGTAGGTGTCTCATGGTCGGCACATCTTTCGCGGGTGGGGCGCGCCTGTCGAAGGTCGGGAGAGACGTCCGGAGTCCCGGCCCCCGCGCGGATGCGGCGGCCGGGACCTTCGGCGCGCTCAGCGCGTGGTCGGCAGGAGCCAGTTCGGCAGCCACATGGCGATGCCGGGCACGAGGCAGAGGATCAGGATCGCCACCGCCATCAGGATCACGAAGGGCAGCGTGCCCCAGATGATGTCCTTCAGGGGGATGTCGGGGGCGATGTTCTTGATGACGAAGATGTTGAGGCCCACCGGCGGGTGGATCAGGCCCATCTCCATGGTGATGGTCATCACCACGCCGAACCAGACGAGGTCGAACCCGGCGGCCTTGAGGGGCGGCAGGATGATCGGCGCCGTCATCAGGATGATCGAGACCGGCGGCAGGAAGAAGCCGAGCAGGATCACGAGGCCGAGGATCGTCACCAGCAGAACCCAGGGCGAGAGCTGCATCGCCACGATCGCGGCCGCCGCCGATTGCGAGATGTGCAGGTAGCTCATCACGTAGGCGTAGAGGAGCGACATGCCGATGATGAGCATCAGCATGGTCGATTCCCGCAGGGTCGCGGTGAGGATCGGGCTGACGTCCTTCGGACGCCAGACGCCGTAGATCACCGCGATCAGGCCCAGTGCCAGGAGGCCGCCGAGGCCCGCCGTCTCGGACGGGGTGGCGTAGCCGCCGTAGAGCGCCACCATCACGCCGGTGAGCAGGATCACGAAGGGCAGTACGCGGGGCAGCGTCGAGAAACGCTGGCGCATGCTGTAGGTGTCCTCCGCCAGGATGGCGGATTGCGTGCCGTTGCGCTCGTAAGCCGCCTTCGCGGCGGCGTATTCGGCGCGGAAGCGGTAGACCGACCAGGTTGCGAACAGAGCGACCAGCAGCAGGCCCGGGCCGATGCCGGCGAGGAACAGGCGCCCGAGGGACTGCTCGGCCGCCACCGCGTAGAGGATCATGGTGATCGAAGGCGGCAGCAGGATGCCCAGCGTGCCGCCCGCCGCGATGATGCCGGCGGCGAAACCCGGCGAGTAGCCGCGCTTGCGCATCTCCGGGATGCCGGCCGAACCGATGGCCGAGCAGGTGGCGGGCGAGGACCCAGCCATGGCGGCGAAGAGCGCGCAGGCGAAGACGTTGGCGATGCCGAGGCCCCCGGGGATGCGGTGCATCCAGGCATGCATGGCCGAGTAGAGGTCCTGGCCGGCCTTGGACCGCCCGATCGCCGCGCCCTTCAGGATGAAGAGCGGGATCGACAGCAGGGTGATCGAGGCCATCTCCTCGTAGACGTTCTGCGCCACCGTATCGAGGGAGGCGCCCGGCATGAAGAAGTACATGAAGGCGAGCGCCACGAAGCCCAGCGCGAAGGCGATGGGGATGCCCGCCAGCATCGCGCTCAGGGTCGCGCCGGCATAGAGGAAGCCGATGGCCGCGACGCTCATGGATGCCTCCCGGTGTTCTTCGTGTTTGACATGACGTTGGCCGAGGACGTGTTTGCCAAGGGATCGCCGAGGGGTCGGGTGCCCTCCGGCGTCAGGTCGGGTCGGCCATGCATGTCCTTGTTGACGTCGGCACCGACACCGATCTTCGGGGCGGCCCAGCCGGCCTTCTCGGCGCCGTAGAGGATCTCCTCGGCGATCTGCAGGATGAACTGGACGCCGAGCAGCGTCATGCCGCCCGCCATGAGGATGTAGGGGATCCAGAGGGGCGGCCCCCAGCTCGACTGGGAGACCTGCCCGTCGACCCAGGCCTCATGGAGCAGGGTCCAGCTCTTCCAGGCGAAGAAGGCCACGAACACGAAGCTGATGATGTCCGCCATCAGCAGGCGGGCGCGGTTGACCCGCGGCGACAGCAGGCCGGTGAGCGCCTCGATCGCCACGTGGCCGCGCTTGGACTGCACGGCGGCGGCCGAGAAGAAGGTGGCGCCGACGATGAGGAACACCGCCATCTCGTCCTGCCAGTCGGTGGGCTCGTGCAGGACGTAGCGGATGACGACGCTGTAGCTGAGAACGAGGCAGGCGCACACCAGGGCGATGCCGCCCAGCAGCATGATGACGTGGTTGACGCGCTTCAGGGCGCGGTCGACGGTGCCGAGGAGCCCCGGAACCCGGGGCTCTGCCTTGGTGTGCGTCTCGGCGGCGGCCGAAGCCGCGTCGAAGGCGTGGCTCACGACACCTGCTCCGCCAGCTTGAGGAGCTCGGCGCAGCCGGCCGACTTGCCGGCGAAGTCCTTCCAGGCCGTGTCCTTGGCGATGTCGCGCCACTGGCCGAGGGTCTTCTCGTCGAGGTTCTGCACCTTGGCGCCGGCCTTGGCGAAGATATCCTCGACCTTGGTGTCGTCCGCCTTGGCGCCGGCCTGCCCGAACGGCTCGAGCTCGGCGCCGATGGCCATGATGAGATCCTGCTGGTCCTTGGGCAGGCGATCGAAGGCGAGCTTCGACATCATGATGGGCTCCAGCATGAACCAGTAGGAGCGCTCGCGGCCCGAGGTCAGGGCCTTGCCGAGCTCCTCCAGACGGAACGAGATCAGGCTGGTGGACGAGGTGATGACCGCGTCGCAGGCGCCCGTCTGCATGGCGGCGTAGGATTCGCTGGAGGGGATCGACAGAGTGGCCGCACCCGCCTGCTTCATCATCAGGTCCATCTCGCGCGACCCGCCCCGGACCTTGAGGCCCTTGGCGTCGGCCGGCGCGTACAGGGGGCGCTCGCGGCTGGCGACGCCGCCCGCCTGCCAGACCCAGGAGACGAGGACGATGCCCTTCGATTCGAGGATCTCGGTGAGCTTGCGGCCGACGGGCGCCTTCTTCCAGGCGATGGCCTGCTCGTAGGAGCTGACCAGGGCCGGCATCAGGCCGATGTTCAGCTCCGGCACCTCGCCGCCGGCATAGGGCGAGGGATAGAGCGAGAGGTCGAGGGCACCCTTGCGCATCGCGGCGAACTGGGCGTTCGTCTTCATCAGCGACGAGCCGGGATAGACCTGCACCTCGAGGGCGCCCTTCGAGCGCTCGGCCAGCGCCATCGCGAACTTGCGACACATCCGATCGCGAAAGTCGCCCTCCTCGAGGGTTCCACCGGGGAACTGGTGCGAGAGCTTCAGGGTGGTGGCCGCCCGGGCACGTGAGCCGAGGGACAGGATGGCGGGGGCGGCGAGGCCGCCGGCGACGAGGGCACGGCGTGTCAGCATCATGGCGCGTCTCTCCCTGGGCCGTGGCTCGGCCGCTCCGTTTTGCGGCGCAGCATTTATATTGCACTGCGCTTTCGTTATACATGAAACGACGCCTTGTATATTTTGTCAACGCGGTTGAATAATGAATGCCGTCGGATTTTCGCGAATCGGCGGGATTGGACCGAGCCGGGATTCCAGCGCATGACTCAGTCGCGCCGCCTCAGGCAGACCATCGAGACCGAAATCGTAGACGGGCGCCTCGC
This sequence comes from Methylobacterium sp., assembly GCF_019750675.1. Lineage (GTDB taxonomy): Bacteria > Pseudomonadota > Alphaproteobacteria > Rhizobiales > Beijerinckiaceae > Methylobacterium. The sequence continues at coordinate 3,084 of NZ_JAIEOF010000269.1, read as the reverse complement.
CCTCGGCGCGCGCCTCGACGAGACCGAACTCGCCGAGCGTTTCGGGGTCTCGCGCACGCCCATCCGCGAGGCCCTGCTGCAGTTGGCGATGACCGGCCTCGTCGAGATGAAGCCCCGGCGGGGCGCCATCGTCAGCGCGCCCGATCCGCAGCACCTGATCGCGATGTTCGAGACGATGGCGGAGATCGAGGCGTCGTGCGGGCGCCTGGCGACGCGCCGCCTCGTGCCGGACGACGAGGCGGCCCTGAAGGCGGCGCTCTCCGCCTGCGCGACCTCGGCCGCGGCCGGCGATCCCGAGACGTATTACGCCGAGAACTACATCTTCCACACGGTGGTCTACCGGGCCTGCCGGAACGGCTTCCTGGAGGAGCAGGCGCGCCAGCTGCATCGCCGGCTCGCGCCCTTCCGACGCCTTCAGCTCCGCGCCCGCAACCGCCTCGGCCAGTCGCTGGTCGAGCACGAGGCCATCGTCGCCGCCATCGTGTCGGGCGACGAGGCGGGCGCCTCCGACCTGCTGCGCGCCCACGTCATCGTCCAGGGCGACCGCTTCTCCGATCTCGTGGCGGGCCTGCGTTCGATCAACGCCGCCGCCTGACGGTCGGCGGGATCGTCCGACCGCACCAAGAGAAGATGATGCGCCCTAACCCAGGGTTGTCTTTATGGATCGTGTAAGTCAATCTTAAAAGGCGCGGCATTATTCGGGAGGCCCACGTTCTCGTCTCGCGGTCACCGGCCTTCCCATGCGTTTCTCCCTCAAGTCGACACTGATCGGCCTCTTTGGACTGCTGGCGGTCATCACCGCGGGACAGGGCCTGCTCTCCTTGTCGAAGATGGATACCATCGGCGACCGCATGACGGTCCTGTCCGACAACGCACTCCCCTCCGTCGATGCCGCGCACGCGATGAACGCCCTGGTGATGCGGATCCGCCTCTGGCAGTTCCGCTACGTCGTCGCCGACAGCGCTGAGGAGCGAGCCAACAGCGTCGCCCAGGCCGCGACGCTGGCAAAGGACCTCGAGGGCCGGCGCCTCGCCTACAAGGCCCTGGTGAGCTCGCCCGAGGAAGGCGCCCTCCACGACGAGGCGTCCGCCAAGCTCGCCCTGATGGGCCAGGACTGGAACCGGCTCCAGGCCATCGATCCGGCCCGGCGCGACGAGGTCCTGGCCCTATTCCGGGGACCGATGAACGCCAACTACCTCGCCACCAGCGGCACCATGCGCAAGCTCGTGACCCTCAACGGCGAGGCCGGCGAGGCCGCCAAGGCGGCGGCGCGCGACGCGCACGCGAGCGCCGTGCGTACGACCCAGATCATGCTCGGGCTCTCGGTGCTGATGGCGCTGGCCGCCATGGCCTATACGATCCGAGGCATCACCCGGCCCCTGAGCGCGATGACGGCCGCCATGCGGCGCGTGGCGGACGGGGATGCAGAGGCCGAGATCCCGAGCGTCGGGCGCCAGGACGAGATCGGCGCCATGGCCGACACCCTCGACACCTTCCGCGCCAACCTCCTGCGCAGCCGCGCCCTGGAGGAGGAGACCCGCCTCGCCCGCGCCGGCGCCGAGGCACAGCGCGAGGCCGCCATGCGGGCGATGGCCGACGGCTTCGAGGGCGCCGTCGGCGGCATCCTCGGCCGGGTCACGGCGGCCTCGGCCCAGCTGCGCGTTACCGCGCAGAGCATGGCCGGCACCGCCTCCGAGACCGCGAGCCAATCCAGCACCGTCGCGGCGGCGGCGGATCAGGCCGCGGCCAATGTCGGCATGGTGGCGGCGGCGGCCGAGGAACTCGGCGCCTCGGTCCAGGAGATCGGGCGCCAGGTCGACGGCTCGACCCAGCTCGCCCAGCGCGCGGTGGACGAGGCGGCGCGTACCGCCACGCAGGTGCAGGAACTGAGTGCGGCCGCCGCGCGCATCGGCGACGTCGTGGCGATGATCGCGAGCATCGCGGGTCAGACCAACCTGCTGGCGCTGAACGCCACCATCGAGGCCGCCCGCGCCGGGGAGGCCGGACGGGGCTTCGCGGTGGTGGCGGCCGAGGTCAAGGAACTCGCCAACCAGACGGCCCGGGCCACCGAGGAGATCAGCGCTCAGATCGGCCGCATCCAGGGCTCGACGGGTCAGGCCGTCACCGCGATCGAGAGCATCAGCGGCCGAATCCGCGAGATCAGCGCTGTGGCGACCTCGATCGCGGCCGCCGTCGAGGAGCAGGGCGCCGCCACCCAGGAGATCGTGCGCAACGTCAGCGAGGCGGCCACCGGCACCGGCGAGGTCACGGCCAACATCGCGGGTGTGGCCGGAGCGGCCGAGGCGACGGGGGCCGCCGCCTCCCAGGTCCTGTCGTCGGCCTCCGAGCTTTCGGCGGAATCCGAGCACCTTTCGCGGGAAATGGCGCGCTTCCTCGGCACCGTCCGGGCCGCCTGACCAGACGTCAAGAAGAAACCACAGGCTTCTACAAACCGTCTTTACTTCCCAAAATTTGCATTGCCAAATAACCCTTGCGTGGCACGTCGATCTGACCTCGCAAGGGAGGCATTCATGCTGACGAAGGGTAATTTCTTCGGTGCGGCCCTGGCCGCGTGTCTCGTCCTGCCCGTGGCGGCACATGCCGACACCGCCGCCATGGACGGCCAGAAGGCCGCCGAAACCTGGGACAAGACGTACAACAGCGGCGACATGGACACCCTGATCACGCTCTACGCCCCGGACGCGCAGGTGATCCCGAAGGGGGCGGCGATCTCGGGGCCGGCCGCGATCAAGACGTTCTTCTCCGGGCTCAAGGCGAAGGGCTTCGACGACCACCGGATCACCGTCCAGTCCACCCGGGAGAAGGGCGATGTTCGCGTCCTGGCCGGGCGATGGGAGATGAACGGCCCCGGTGACGGCGGAGCCCGGAAGAAATTCGAGGGTAACTGGATCAACGTGATGGAGCGCGGCCCCGAGGGCTGGCGCACCGTCCTGCACACCTGGAACTAGGGGGGCGCCCTCCCCGGTCCGACCCGGCGGGGAGGGACGCTCCGGCTCAGGCCGCCGGAACCGCCTCGCGGTCGGAGGTCCCGAAATTCTCGGCGATCACGGGCGTGCGCGCGCG
>NZ_JAIEOF010000404.1 GCF_019750675.1 Methylobacterium sp. | reverse complement strand
GCGCTGCCCATCGGTGGATTCTCTCTGTCCGGTCCGGGCACCGGACAGTTCGGCGGAATCGTCCGGCCATTGTCGCTGTCGCGGGCCCGGATCGGGGCGCTATGGCCGTCCTCTGGGGATCGGGGAGGCGGATCGTGCGCGGCGGAACGGCGGGATGGGGCAGCGGCCTCGTGGGAATCCTTATCTTCAGCGCCTCCCTGCCGGCGACGCGGATCGCCGTCGGGGGCTTCACGCCTCTGTTCCTGACCTCGGCGCGGGCGGTGATCGCCGCGCTTCTCGGTGCGGGGCTGCTTCTCGCCCTGCGCCAGAGGCAGCCGGCGCGCGGCGACCTCGCGTCCCTGGCCCTGGTCGCCCTCGGCGTCGTGGTCGGCTTCCCGCTGCTGACCGCCCTGGCGCTCCAGCACGTCGGTGCCGCGCATTCCGTGGTGTTCGTCGGCCTCCTGCCCCTCGCCACGGCCCTGTTCGGAGTCCTGCGCGGGGGCGAGCGCCCGCGGGCCGCCTTCTGGCTGTTCTCCGTGGTGGGGGCCGCCGCCGTGGCGGGGTTCGCCCTCGCGCAGGGCGGCGATGCTTCGGCCCCGGGCGATCTCCTGATGATCGCGGCGATCCTGCTCTGCGGCCTCGGCTATGCCGAAGGGGCCGTCCTCGCACGCCGCCTCGGGGGTTGGCAGGTCATCTCCTGGTCCCTCGTCCTGTCCCTTCCGGCGATGGCCGTGCTGGCCGTGGCGACGCGGCCCCCGGCCTGGACCGGCATCGGCTGGCCGGCCTGGGGCGGCCTCGCCTACGTCTCGGTGTTCAGCATGCTGGTCGGCTTCGTATTCTGGTATCGCGGGCTGGCGCTGGGCGGCATCGCGGGGGTCGGCCAACTGCAGCTGCTGCAGCCCTTCCTCGGGCTGGCGCTGGCGGGCTGGCTCCTGGGCGAGCCCGTCGCCCCCTCCATGCTGGCGGTGACGGGACTGGTCGTGCTCTGCGTGGCGGGCGCCAAACGGTTCGCTTGAAAACCGGGCTTGAAGGCCGCGCGATCTGATAGGATCGTGCGGCCATGTTCAACCTCGCCTCGCGCTACACCCTCGCCAAGCTTCCCCCCGCCGAGACCGCCCGCCTGCGCCTGACGCGGCTGGAACCGGCCGACGCCGAGGCCGTGCGGGCGCTCACCGACGATCCGGCCATCATCGAGGCGGTGGATTTCCTGTCCGCGCCCTTCACCCTGGCGGATGCGCGCCGCCTCATCGGCCCGGCCAAGGTGCGCAAGGATTGCTTCCTGGGCGCCTGGCAACGGGCGGACGGTACGCTGGCGGCGATCGTCGGCCTGCACCTGCGCGGCGACCATGCCGCCGAGATCGGCTACTGGGTCGGCGGCGCGGCGCGCGGACAGGGGATCGGCACCGAGGCGGTCCGCGCCGCCCTCGGCCTGCTGCGCGAGCGCTTCCCCAACCGCTTCATCATCGCCGAGTGCCGACCCGAGAACGCGGCCTCCGTCGGCCTCCTGCGCAAGCTGGGGTTCCGCGACACCGGCGACGAGGGTCACCGGCCCGGACGGCGCATCTTCACCTATGAGCCGGGCTGACGCGTTCCGCGGCCGGAACCCGGGCGAGCCCCCGGTAGATCGCGATCGTGGCCGGCAGGCCGCCGGCGCGACCCTACTCGGCGGCGATCCGCGCGGGTCCGTGCCCCATCCAGGCGGCGAGGTCGGCCCGGGCCCGGTCGGTCAGCGCCTTCTTCTTGGCCACCGCCTTCTCCGGTCCCTTGAGACGCCGGCCGGCCTCGCCCTTGGGCGCGTGATCGAGGGGCGGGAACAGGCCGAAATTCACGTTCATGGGCTGGAACGAGCGCGGGGCGCCGGCATCCTCGGCCGCGATATGGCCGCCGGTGATGTGGCCGATCAGGGCGCCGAGCGCCGTGGTGGCGGGGAGGGGCTCGAGCGACTCCCCGCGCGCCTCCGCCACGGCGAAGCGGCCGGCCATCAATCCGATGGCGGCGCTCTCCACGTAGCCCTCGCAGCCCGTGATCTGGCCGGCGAAGCGTAGGGAAGGCCGCGCCTTGAGGCGCAGGGTCGCGTCGAGGAGGCGAGGGGAATCGAGGTAGGTGTTGCGGTGCAGGCCGCCGAGGCGCGCGAACTCGGCGTTCTCGAGGCCGGGGATCGTGCGGAACACCCGGACCTGCTCGGAATAGGTCAGCTTCGTCTGGAAGCCGACCATGTTGTAGAGGGTGCCGAGCGCGTTGTCCTGGCGCAGCTGGACGATGGCGCAGGCCTTCACGGTGGGGTCGTGCGGGTTCGTGAGGCCCACCGGCTTCATCGGGCCGTGGCGCAGGGTCTCGGGGCCGCGCTCGGCCATGACCTCGATCGGCAGGCAGCCGTCGAAGTAGGGCGTGGTCGCCTCCCACTCCTTGAAACCAATCTTATCGCCCCCGATCAGGGCCTGGATGAAGGCGTCGTACTGCTCGCGATTCATCGGGCAGTTGATGTAGTCGGCCCCCGTGCCGCCGGGCCCGACCTTGTCGTAGCGCGACTGGAACCAGGCCCTGCCCATGTCGATGGAATCGCGGTGCACGATCGGCGCGATCGCATCGAAGAAGGCGAGCGACTCGGCGCCGGTCAGTTCGCGGATGCCCTGCGCCAGCGAGGGTGCGGTGAGGGGGCCGGTGGCGATGATGGTCCGGCCCCAGGATTCGGGCGGCAAGCCCTCGACCTCCTCCCGCACGATGCGGATGCGCGGATGGGCCTCGATCGCGGCGGTGACGGCCTTGGCGAAGCCCTCGCGGTCGACGGCGAGCGCCCCGCCGGCGGGAACCTGGTGGGCGTCGGCCGCGCGCAGGATCAGCGAACCCAGGGTCCGCATCTCCTGATGCAGGAGCCCGACGGCGTTGCCGTTGGCGTCGTCCGAGCGGAACGAGTTCGAGCAGACGAGCTCGGCGAAGTCGCCCCCGTGATGGGCCTCGGTGCCGCGCACGGGACGCATTTCGTGGAGCACCACGTCGTGGCCGCTCTCGGCCACCTGCCAAGCGGCTTCCGAGCCGGCGAGGCCGCCGCCGACGATGTGGATGGGCAGGGATTCCGCGTTGTCCGTCATCGGCACGGGATAAACCCGCCCGAGACTTCGATCAATGGAGGCCGCGATCCGGGAGGCTCCGGATCAATGGAGCTGGGGCGAGACCAGGAAGCGCTCGCGGTCCGAGGAGGTCACCGAGAGCTTGAGGGGCTTGCCGTCGCGCTGGATCGTGAGCGGCACCCGCACCCCGGCCTCCCCGAGGGCCCAGACCTGGCGGAAGAACCCGGCGAGATCGGCCACCGGCTCGCCCGCGACCGCGACGATGACGTCGCCCGGGCGCAGGTCCGCCGCCTCGGCGGGGCCGTCGTCGGCGAGCCCCATCACCACCACGGCCTCCTCGCCGTCGCTGGCGTAGAGGCCGAGCCAGGGGCGCACCGGCCGGTCGACGCGGCCCCGGGTGGTGAGGTCGTCGAGGATCGGAGGCAAGAGGTCGATCGGCACGATCATGTTGATGGTCTTCGGGCCGCCCGTGCCGCCCTGCTGCAATTGCAGGGAGCCGATGCCCAGCAGCGCCCCGTCCGGTCCGATCAGCGCGGCCCCGCCCCAGTGCGGGTGCGAGGGGGCGGTGAACAGGGCCTCGTCGAGGACGTATTCCCAGTAGCCGGCGAATTCCTGGCGGGCGACGATCTCGACGGCGAGGCTGCGCGCGCGGCCGCCGACCCCGGCCATCACCGCCCGGTCGCCGATCTTGACCGGGCCCGAGCGCCCGAGCTTCAGCGGCTTGATCTTCAGGTCGCCCAGCGCCTGGACGAGGCCGAAGCCCGTGACCGCGTCGAAGCCGACCACGTGGCCGGGCACCGAGCGCCCGTCGTGGGTGGTGAGCCAGACCGACTCGGCTTCCGTCACGAGGTAGCCGATGGTGAGCACGAGGCCGTCCTCGCCGATGACGACGCCGTTGCCGGCCCGCTCGGTGCCGAGCGTCTCGGCGGTGAAGGCCTCGGGCGGCACCCGCGTCGAGAGCGCCACGATGGCGGTGAGCGCCTGCTCGAGGTCGTAGCCGTAATCGGCGGCCCGGGGCTGCGCGGATGTGGGGATCTTCCAGTCTCCGGGCGAGGCCATGCCAGCGTCCTTCCTGCCGTCGTGTCGCGTCGTTGAGACGGGAGATAGGTCGCCGGCTCGGATTCCGACAGTCTCGTGGCCTTCGATCAGGCTCCGGCGCGCAGCACCTTTCCGGGGTTGAGCAGGCCCTGCGGGTCGAGGGCATCCTTGATGCGGCGGGCCAGCGCCATCTCCTCCGGCCGGCGATGGCGCACGAGTTCGTCGACCCGGTACTGGCCGATGCCGTGCTCGGCCGAGATGCTGCCGCCGAACCGCGCCACGGTGTCGTGGACGATGCGGTTGATGGCCTCCGATCCGTGTTCGGGGCCGATGATCACGTTGTAGTGGATGTTGCCGTCGCCCATGTGGCCGAAGATGTTGGGCCGGGTGCCCGGCGCGCCCGCGGCCAGGGCCTCGCCCGCCGCCGCCAGGAAATCGGGAATCGCCGGGATCGGCACCGAGACGTCGTGCTTGACGCTCTTGCCGGCCCGGGCCTCGGCCTCGGTGATGTGCTCGCGCAGGGCCCAGAGGGCGGCGGCCTGCTGGCCGGATTCGGCGAGCACGCCATCGGTGGCATCGCCCCGCTCCAGGACCTCGCCCAGCAGCGTCTCCACCGCCTCGCGCAGCCCTTCCAGGCTCGATCCCGCCTCCATCAGCACGGTCCAGCCGGCCTCCGCGATGGGACTGGTCAGGCCGGCATGCTCGGCCACCAGGGCGAGGGAGTCGCCCGCGATCAGCTCGAAGGCCTGGATGGTGTCGCCGAGCGCATCCTGCGCCGCCCGGAGGAGGCGCAGGGCCGCCGCCGGGTCGGGCACCGCGAGGAGGGCCGTGGCCGTGTGGCGCGGGCGCGGCACGAGGCGCAGGATGGCGGCGGTGACGATGCCGAGGGTGCCCTCGCTGCCGATGAAGAGCTGCTTCCAGTCGTAGCCCGCATTGTCCTTGCGCAGGGCCCGCAGGCCGTCGACCACGGTCCCGTCGGCGAGCACCACCTCGAGCCCGAGGACGAGGTTGCGGGTCATGCCGTAGCGCAGGACGTTGATGCCGCCCGCATTGGTGGCGATGACGCCGCCGAGCATGGCGGAGCCCTCCGCCGCGAGGCTGACGGGCAGGAGGCGGCCTTGCGCGTCCGCCGCGTCCTGCGCCACCTTGAGGATGCAGCCGGCCTCCGCCTCCAGGGTCAGGCCCAGGGGATCGACCCGGCGGATCGCGTTCATGCGGGCGAGCGACAGCACGACCTGCCCCCCGGAGGCGTCCGGCGTTGCACCGCCCGCAAGGCCGGTATGTCCTCCCTGGGGCACCACCGCGACGCCGGCGGCGTGGCAGGCCGCCATGACGGCGGCGACCTGCGCCGTGTTGGCCGGGCGCGCCACCGCCGCCGGCCGGCCGGGGAAGAGGCGGCGCCAATCGACCGCGTAGGGCGCGAGATCGTCCGCGTCCGTGAGCAGGCCGCCCCGGCCGAGGCAGGATTCCAGGCGGCCGAGAAGGTCGGCGGGCGCGGCTGTCTGGCTCATCGGCGGGTTCCTCGTGCGGGGCCCCGGGGGGTGGGCCACGGGCTCGAAAACGGGTCGCCCCGGCATCCCGGCGCCGGCCGCCCGGGTCAAGGGGGCGACCTGACAATCGCCGCCGATGTTCAAGACCGGGCCTTGACCGGGCCGGTGAACTGGAATCTCACACGGCCCATTCGGGGACTCGTGCCGCGCGCTCGACCGCCGCGCGCAGCCCCAAGGCCCGCGCACGCAGCCACAAGGCCCGGCGCCGCATCCGCTCCGCCGGGTACGACATCCAAGAAGAAGACGATCATGGCCGAAAGACTCTCCTTCCCGAAGGACAAGATCCGCGTCCTGCTGCTCGAAGGCATCAACGACAGCGCCGCCGAACTCTTCGCCGCCGCCGGCTACACCAACGTCGTGCGGGTGGCCAAAGCCCTCGATCGCGAGGCCCTGCACGAGGCCCTGCGCGGCACGCACATCCTCGGCATCCGCTCGCGCACCCAGCTCGACGCGGCAGCCCTCGCGGCAGGCGAGCGCCTGCTCGCGGTGGGCTGCTTCTCGGTGGGCACCAACCAAGTCGACCTCGAGGCCGCCCGCCACCGCGGCATCCCGGTCTTCAACGCGCCCTACTCGAACACCCGCTCGGTGGCCGAGCTCGTCATCGGCGAGATCGTGATGCTGCTGCGCCGGATCGTGCCGCGCTCGGTGGGTGCCCATGCGGGCGAGTGGGACAAGTCGGCCACCGGCTCGCAGGAGGTGCGCGGCAAGACGCTGGGCATCGTCGGCTACGGCAATATCGGCTCGCAACTCTCGACGCTGGCGGAAGGCATGGGCATGCGGGTGGTCTATTACGACCAGACCGACAAGCTGCGCCACGGCAACACCGAGCCCACGGATTCGCTGACCGCCCTGCTGGCCCAGAGCGACGTGGTCTCCCTCCACGTGCCGGAGACGCCCGAGACCCACAACATGATCGGGGAGCCCGAGATCCGGGCGATGAAGCCCGGCGCCTTCCTCATCAACAACGCCCGCGGCACCGTGGTCGACCTCGACGCCCTGGCCGCGGCGCTCCGCGACGGCCATCTGCGGGGCGCGGCCGTCGACGTGTTCCCGGTGGAGCCCGGCTCCAACCAGGAGCGCTTCGTCAGCCCGCTCCAGGGCCTGCCCAACGTGATCCTGACGCCGCATATCGGCGGCTCGACGGAGGAGGCGCAGGAGCGCATCGGCTCGGAAGTGGCGCGCAAGCTCGTCGATTATTCCGACATCGGCTCGACCGTCGGTACCGTGAACTTCCCGCAGGTGCAGCTGCCCGCCCGCCCCACCGGCACGCGCCTGATCCACGTCCAGCGCAACATCCCGGGCATGCTGGGACGCCTCAACGACACCTTCGCCCGGCGCGGGGTGAACATCGCGGCGCAGTTCTACCAGACCGACGGCGAGGTCGGTTACGTGGTGGTGGAGACCGACGTCACCGATGCGGATGCCGAGAGCCTGCTGGAGGAGATCCGGGCGCTCGACGGCACCATCCGCGCCCGCCTGCTCTACGAGCGCCGCTGAGGGCGTGCGGTGGCGCGCCGGCGCCGCCTCGGCTAACCTGGGCCGAAGCGGTCCCGTCCGAAGGACCGCGACCGGATCGAGCCGTCCTGGCGCCGGACACGGAGGAAACCCAGCCTTTGCGTGCCAGTCCCCTGCGCGGCGATCTCCCGGCGGACGATCCCGCGCGCACCGACGCCGCCCTCGCGGGACTCATCGCGACCATCGCCCGGCATGACGAGGCCGCCCTGCGGGCCCTGTATGATCGGACGGCCCCGAAACTTCTCGGGGTGATCCTGCGTATCCAGCCGGATCGCGGCGCGGCCGAGGATGTTCTGCAGGATGTATTCCTGCGCGTCTGGCAGAATGCCGCGTCCTACAGCCCGGCGGCCGGACGCCCCCTGGCTTGGCTCTGCGCCATCGCGCGCAACCGCGCGATCGACGGCTTGCGCCGGCGCCGCGAGGTGCAGGGGCCGATCACCGAGGACGGGGAGGATTGGGTGGAGCGGCTGGCCGACCCCCACGACAGCGAGGGCACGATCCTCGGGCGCAACGCCCTCCAGGCGTGCCTCGGCCGCCTCGAGGCGCTGCATCGCGACTGCATCGTGCTGGCCTATTGCGAGGGCCAGTCCCGCGAGGATCTCGCCCTGCGCTACGACCGACCCGTGAGCACCATCAAGACCTGGCTGCATCGCGGCCTCGCGACCCTGCGCGGCTGCCTGGACGCCGCCGCATGAGCGCCGGCACACCCTCCGATCCCGGCGCGTCCTCCGGCGACCGTGACCTGCGTCTGGCCGAATCCGTGCTCGGCACCCTCGATCCGGCCGAGCGGGCCCTGGTGGAGCGCGAACTGGCCACGGACCCCGCCGCGCGCGCGGCCCGCGACGCCTGGGAGCGGCGCCTGGCGCCGCTCGCCCTCACGGCGCCCGAGATCGCGCCGGGGCCGGACGTCTGGCCGGCCATCGCCCGCGCGCTCCGGGCCGTGGGCGCCCTTAGCTGGCGAGGCTGTCGAGGTAGCGCTCGGCGTCGAGCGCGGCCATGCAG
>NZ_JAIEOF010000241.1 GCF_019750675.1 Methylobacterium sp. | reverse complement strand
CCACGCACCCACACCGGCAACCCGTTGCGGCCTGCCGTGCTCGATGCCGCGAGAACCGCCTATCCGGCGCTCGGTCCAGCCGACCCCCTGCACCTCCTCGTCTTCGGCGGCAGCCAGGGCGCCCGTGTGATGGGCGAGGTCGTGCCCGCGGCCATCGCCAACCTGCCGGCGGATCTGCGCGCGCGCCTGCGCCTCGTGCAGCAGGTGCGGGCCGAGGATCTCACCCAGGTCCAGAACCTCTACCTCGGCCTGGGACTCGCCGGATTCGAGGCCGCACCCTTCTTCAAGGATCTGCCCGTCCGCATGGCGGCGGCCCACCTCGTCATCGGGCGTTCCGGCGCTTCGACGGTCTCGGAACTCGCCGCCATCGGCCGGCCCGCCATCCTGGTGCCGCTCCCGGGCGCCCTCGATCAGGACCAGGCCGCCAACGCCGCGACGCTCAGCGCCATCGGTGCCGCGCAGGCGATCCCGCAGGCCGCGTTCACCCCGGATCGCCTCACCGCGGAGCTCGTCGACCTCTTCACCAATCCCGAAAAATTGACCGCGGCGGCCTCAGCCGCCAAAAGCGCGGGAATTCACGATGCCGCCGAGCGGCTCGCCGACATCGTCGTTGCGACGGCGGCGCGCACCTGAACCCGTATCCCTCGCGAGCCGGGCCGCCCGGTTCCCGACGCCCCTGAGACTGGTCCTGTTCCATGAAGCTGCCCGATAAGCTCGGCCCCATCCACTTCATCGGTATCGGCGGCATCGGCATGTCCGGCATCGCCGAGGTGATGCACAACCTCGGCTACACGGTGCAGGGGTCGGACGCCAACGACAACGCCAACGTGCGGCGGCTCGCCGAGAAGGGCATGCGCACCTTCATCGGCCACGAGGCCGGCAACGTCGAGGAGGCGGCCCTGGTGGTGGTCTCCACCGCGATCCGCCGCGACAATCCCGAACTCGTCGCCGCCCGCGAGCGCCGCCTGCCGGTGGTGCGCCGGGCCGAGATGCTGGCCGAGCTGATGCGCTTCAAGTCCTGCGTCGCCATCGCGGGCACGCACGGCAAGACCACGACGACCTCCCTCGTCGCCACCCTGCTGGACGCCGGCAACCTCGACCCCACCGTCATCAACGGCGGCATCATCAACGCCTACGGCACCAACGCCCGCATGGGCGAGGGCGAGTGGATGGTGGTGGAGGCCGACGAATCGGACGGCACCTTCCTCAAGCTGCCGGCGGACGTTGCCATCGTCACCAACATCGACCCCGAGCACCTCGATCATTTCGGTTCGTTCGACGCGGTCAAGGACGCCTTCCGGCGCTTCATCGACAACATCCCGTTCTACGGCTTCGCCGTGATGTGCATCGACCACCCGATCGTGCAGGACCTCGTCGGCCACATCGAGGACCGCCGCATCATCACCTACGGCGAGAACCCGCAGGCCGATGTCCGCCTCATCGACGTGGACCTGCGCGGGGGCATGAGCCGCTTCCGCGTGATGATCCGCGACCGGCGCCCGGGCTTCCGCATGGAGATGGAGGACCTCGTCCTGCCGATGCCGGGCAAGCACAACGCGCTGAACGCCACCGCGGCGCTGGCCGTCGCCCACGAACTCGGCGTCGAGCCGGAGGCGATCCGCAAGGCGCTCGCCGGCTTCGGCGGCGTCAAGCGCCGCTTCACCAAGACGGGCGAGTGGAACGGCGCGCTGATCTTCGACGATTACGGGCATCATCCGGTGGAGATCAAGGCGGTGCTCAAGGCTGCCCGCGCCTCCACCGAGGGCAACGTCGTCGCCATCGTGCAGCCGCACCGCTACACGCGTCTCGCCTCGCTGTTCGATGATTTCTGCACGTGCTTCAACGATGCCGACACGGTCATCGTCGCCCCCGTCTACGCGGCGGGCGAGGCGCCGATCGAGGGCATGGACCGCGACGGCCTCGTCTCCGGCTTGAAGTCGCGCGGCCACCGCGACGCCATCGCGCTTCAGCGCTCGGAGGACCTCGCGGGGATCGTCGCGGGCCGCGCCAAGCCCGGCGACTACGTGGTGTGCCTCGGCGCCGGCAACATCACGCAATGGGCCTACGCCCTGCCGGGCGAACTGGCGGCCTTGGACGGCGTGAAGGCGTGAGCCCCGCCTACGTGCCGGCACCGTCCGGGATCAGGTCCTCCGGGTCGACGCCCAGTGCGCCCGCGAGGGCGCGATAGACGATGATGTCGGCCGTGCGTTCGCCCCGTTCCATCGCCGATAGGACAGGTTCGCTGATCCCGCCGAGACTTGCCAGGGCAGTCAGGGTCACCCCCCGTCGCGCTCGCCAGAAGGCGAGCGCGGTCGGAGCCCGGCGCAAGGCATCGAGATCGGCTTCGCTCAACGCCTCGTCCGCTCCGCTCGCCAGCCGATTGCGGGAGGCCTGCAGCGTCCGCGCGTCCGTCGCGTCCTCCGCGAGGGCGACGAGCCGCTCGAAATCCGCTTCTGGCAGGATCACGATGGCGTCGCCGGAGGGCGTCTTGGTGCGCACGATGGTCATACCGATCTTTCTAACCGCAGATCGAGCCACGCGGGCCGATGTCATGCACCATGATCTCATCCGGCTCGATCGTGAAGATCACGCACCAGTCGCCGATCCGAAGTCGGTAGCCCCCGGTGCCCTTCAGCGCCCTGACGTTGCTGACGAGCGCTTCCGGCCTCTCGGCGAGGAGGCGCGGTTTCTCGCGGATGAGCGCTTCCGTTCTGGGCGGCATCCGGGTGAGGGCACGCGCTGCCGGGCGTGTGTAGACGACCGTCCGTCCCATCGCGCGTCTCCGTACCCGATCATGCAACTTTTCGTTGCTTTACTCGAAAAGCACCAGTCCCCATGACCGCCTTCCCGGACATCACCCCCGACATCCGCGCCCGGGCGCCGGCCCTGCGCGGGCGGCTCATCGCCAACCAGCCGCTCTCGGACCTGACCTGGTTCCGGGTCGGCGGCCCGGCACAGGCGCTGTTCACCCCGGCCGATGCGGAGGATCTCGGCCTCCTGCTCGCGGCCCTCGACCCGGAGGTTCCCGTGACGGTGATCGGCCTCGGCTCCAACCTCATCGTGCGCGACGGCGGCGTGCCGGGCGTGGTGGTGCGCCTCGGCGGCAAGGCCTTCGGCACGGTGGCGATCGACGGCGAGACCCTGCGGGTCGGCACGGCGGTGCCGGACATGCGCCTCGCCAAGGTGGCGGCCGAGGCCGGGCTCGACGGACTCGCGTTCTTCCGCGGCATTCCCGGCTCGGTCGGCGGCGCGCTGCGCATGAATGCCGGCGCCCATGGCGGGGAGACCACCGACGTGCTGGTGGAAGCGCATGGCGTCGACCGCCGGGGCGAGGCGCGTCGCTTCGGCCATGTGGAGATGGGCTTTGCCTATCGTCATAGCTCCGCCCCCGACGACGTGATCTTCACGAGCGCCGTGTTCCGCGGCCGGCCCGGCGAGCGCGCGGCCATCGAGGCCGAGATGGAGCGGGTGACGGCGGCCCGCGAGGCGGCCCAGCCGATCCGCGAGCGCACCGGCGGCTCCACCTTCAAGAACCCGCCCGGGGCCAAGGCCTGGCAACTCGTCGACGCCGCCGGCTGCCGGGGCCTGACGGTCGGCGGCGCGCAGGTCTCGCCGATGCACTGCAACTTCCTGATCAACCGCGACAACGCGAGCGCCGCCGACATCGAGGGGCTTGGCGAGGAGGTGCGCCGGCGCGTGCGCGAGACCTCGGGGGTCGAACTGCACTGGGAGATCAAGCGCATCGGTCTCGCTGCGGATGCCGCGAACGGATAGGACATCCAAGGCAATCGGCGGGTCCAGGGCGGTGCGCGGCAGGCGGTCATCGGCCCGGCCGCTTTTGACGGAGGCGAGACGCGCATGATCATGGATGTGGTTGAGCCCGAAGCGTTGTGGCCCGAGGGCGATGACCCCTTCGCGGCTTTCACCGAATGGGGCGGGCAGGCCGGTGACGAGGCTTATGCCGACCTCTGAGGCGCTCCACGCCGCATCGCGGCCGGACCGGATCTGCCGCGTTCCGTGACGACACTGACTGCTTCTACCAGCGACCGACGCTTCACCCCACGGAGTACCCCATGCCCAAGCACGTCGCCGTCCTCATGGGCGGGTGGTCCTCCGAGCGGCCGGTCTCGCTGAATTCCGGCCATGCCTGCGCCGAGGCCCTGGAAGGGCAGGGCTTCCGCGTCACCCGGGTCGACGTCCAGCCGGACATTGCAACAGTGCTGACGACTCTGCGTCCGGACGTGGCCTTCAACGCCCTGCACGGACCGGCGGGCGAGGACGGCACGATCCAGGGCCTGCTGGAGATCCTGCGCATCCCCTACACCCATTCGGGCGTGCTCGCCTCGGCGCTGGCGATGCACAAGGAGCGTGCCAAAGTGGTCATGCGGGCGGCCGGCGTCAGCGTTCCGGAGGGCCGCGTCGTTAACCGTCATGAGGCCGCGAAGTCACACGTGCTGACGCCGCCCTACGTGCTGAAGCCGGTGGCCGAGGGCTCCTCCATGGGGGTCATCATCGTGCGCGACGGACGCTCCCACCCGCCCCAGGAAGTGGGCCGGGAGGATTGGGGCTATGGCGATGAAATCCTTGCGGAAACCTACATTGCCGGGCGCGAGCTGACCTGCGCCGTGATGGGCGACCGGGCCCTCGGCGTGATCGAGATCAAGCCGGCCTCCGGGGAGTGGTACGACTTCGACGCGAAGTACGCCGAGGGGGGCTCGATCCACGTCCTCCCGGCAGAAATTAAACCAAATCTTTACCAGCGTGTCCAAGAGTTGTCGTTAACGGCGCATCAAGCACTCGGGTGCCGGGGCATCAGCCGTGCGGACCTTCGCTACGACGACACACCGGGGGGAACCGGTGCCCTCGTCGTCCTGGAGGTCAACACGCAACCCGGCATGACGAAGACGAGCTTGGTGCCGGAGATCGCAGCCCACGCTGGCTTTAGTTTCGGTGAGCTCGTCCAATGGATGGTGGAGGACGCAACGTTGGGCCGGTAGGGGCCGAAGGTCCGCACGGCGGCCAAGGTCAGGGTCTCCTGGGCCAGGGTCTCGTGGGCCAAGGTCTCGTGGGCCAAGGTCTCCTGGGCCCAGCCGCCGGCACGGTCGCCTCCGTCCGCGCGGCGCTCGCCGCCCGCCTACGCCGCTTCACGCCGCCGGGCCGCCGCTCGCGCCTCGCCGTTCCGATCGAGCGGCGGGTTCCGCGCCACCTCGGCACGGCCGCGGTCTCGGTGTCCTTCGCGGCCCTGGCCCTCGCCGCCTTCGTCGGCAGCGGCAGCTACGACCGCTTCGTGGCCGAGCACGGCCGCCCCCTCGACATCATGGCGCGGCTGGCCGGTTTCGGCGTCGAGCGCGTCACCATCTCGGGCATCGCCCGGCTCTACGAGCGCGAAGTGCTCCAGGCCGCCGGCATCGACGGTCACTCCTCGGTGGTGTTCCTCGACGTGGCGGAGGCGCGCGAGCGCCTGCTGGCGGTGCCGCTGATCGCCAGCGCCTCCGTGCGCAAGGTCTACCCGAACGAGATCGTCATCACCCAGGTGGAGCGCGAGCCCGCCGCCCTCTGGCAGCGCAACGGCGAGATCGCCGTGATCGCCGCCGACGGCACGGTGATCGACCAGATGCGCGACGACCGCTACGCCGCCTTGCCCCTCGTGGTCGGCGACGACGCCAACCTCAAGCTCAAGGACTACCTCGCCCTGATCGAGGCGGCGGGCACGCTCGCCGAGCGCGTCAAGGCCGGCACCTACGTCTCCGGCCGGCGCTGGACCCTGAAGCTCGACGGCGTCGACATCCGCCTGCCCGAAACCGGTGCGACGGAGGCCCTGGCGCGCCTCGTCAAGCTCGAGCGCGACAACCGCATCCTCGAGAAGGACATCATCGCGGTGGACCTTCGCATGCCGGACCGGGTGGTCGTCCGCCTCACCGAAGAGGCGGCCGCGGCCCGCGCGGAAGCCCAGAAGAAGCCGAAGGCCAAGGGAACCAGCACATGAGCCGCACGATCCGTCCGGCGCAGCGCGCTCACCTGTCCCGCCTCACCTCCGTCACCCGGTAGCCCGATGCACGATCAGCACGGCCTCACCCCACGCCTGAAGCCTCTCTCCGCCCGGCGCAGCACCACCCTCTCGGTGCTCGACATCGGGACGAGCAAGGTCGTCTGCCTCATCGCGGAGCTGCAGCCGGCCGAGGCGCTCACCACCCTGCGCGGGCGCACCCACTTCGCCCGCATCATCGGCATCGGCCACCAGCGCTCGCAGGGGCTCAAGGGCGGCGTCATCGTCGATCTCGAATCGGCCGAGGCCGCCATTCGCCAGGCGGTCCACGCCGCCGAGCGCATGGCCCGGGTCGAGGTGCAGTCGGTCATCGTCAACATGTCCGGCGGCCGCATCGGCTCGCAGCATTTCGAGGCCCGCGTGAACACCCGCACCGGCACCGTCACGGGCACGGATGTGGAGCGCGTGCTGGAGACCGCCTCGGCCCACGGCGTCAGCCCCGGCCGCGCCGTGCTCCACGCCCTGCCGACCGGCTACGCCATCGACGGCCAGGGCGCGGTCATCGACCCGTCGGGCATGATGGGGGATGCGCTCGGCGTCGACCTCCACGTGGTCACCGGCGAGGCGGCCGCCGCCCGCAACCTCATGCTCGCCGTCGAGCACTGTCATCTCGGCGTCGAGGCGGTGATCGCCACCCCCTACGCCGCCGGTCTCTCGGCTCTGGTCGACGACGAGGCCGAGATGGGCGTCGCCGTGGTCGACATGGGCGGCGGCACCACCAGCGTCGGCGTGTTCTCCGGCGGCCACCTCGTCCACGTCGACGCGGTGGCGGTGGGCGGCCACCACGTCACCATGGACATCGCCCGCGGCCTCTCCACCCGGGTCGCGGCGGCCGAGCGCCTCAAGACCCTCTACGGCTCGGCCATCGCCACGGCCTCCGACGAGCGCGACATGATCGCGGTCCACGGGGTCGGCGAGGACGAGGGCGACGCGCCGACCCACGTGCCGCGCTCGCAGCTCGTGCGGATCATCCGCCCGCGCGTCGAGGAGGTGGTGGAACTGGTGCGCGACCGCCTGCGCGCCGCCGGCTTCTCCGCCCAGGCCGGGCGCCGCGTGGTGCTCACCGGCGGCGCCAGCCAGCTCGTCGGCCTGCCCGAGGTGGCTCGCCGGGTCATGGAGGGGCAGGTCCGCATCGGCCGGCCCCTCGGCATCCGGGGCCTGCCCGAGGCGGCCAAGGGGCCCGCCTTCTCGGCGGCGGTGGGCCTGCTGGTCTACCCGCAGGTGGCGCATGCGGAGCATTTCGAGCCGCGGGGGCACGGCGCCTTCGCCGGCACGGGGACGGACGGCTACCTCTCGCGCGTCGGACGCTGGATCCGCGAGAGCTTCTGAGACGACCGCCGGCACGCCCGAAACCCCGCGGGGTGGGCGTGGACGGCCAGACGAGAATCGGCGCCTCCCTCAACCCGAGGCGTCAAATGAAACGTGAAAGGCACGAGAGGCTCGACACCATGGCCATCAGTCTGCAGGCGCCGGATATCCGGGAACTGAAGCCCCGCATCACCGTCTTCGGTGTCGGCGGAGCCGGCGGCAACGCCGTGAACAACATGATCGAGTCGGGCCTTCTGGGCTGCGAGTTCGTGGTCGCCAACACCGATGCCCAGGCGCTCACCTCGTCCAAGGCCGAGCGCGTGATCCAGATGGGTCTGAGCGTGACGCAGGGGCTCGGCGCCGGCTCGCACCCCGAGGTCGGCTCGGCCGCGGCCGACGAGGTCATCGACGAGATCCGCGACCAGCTCTCGGGCGCCCACATGTGCTTCATCACCGCCGGCATGGGCGGCGGCACCGGCACGGGCGCGGCCCCGGTCATCGCCCGCGCGGCGCGTGACATGGGCATCCTCACCGTCGGCGTCGTGACGAAGCCGTTCCAGTTCGAGGGCATGCGCCGGATGCGCACGGCCGAGGCCGGCATCCAGGAACTCCAGGCCGCCGTCGACACCCTCATCGTGATCCCGAACCAGAACCTGTTCCGGGTCGCCAACGAGAAGACCACCTTCGCCGACGCCTTCGCGATGGCCG
>NZ_JAIEOF010000451.1 GCF_019750675.1 Methylobacterium sp. | reverse complement strand
TTACCGTCAGTGGCTCATCAGGCAGCATACGGGGCAGCCGGCGAGCAGGTCGCGGGTGACGCCGCCGAAGGCCCATTCGCGCAGGCGGCCGTGCCCGTAGGCGCCCGCCACGATCAGGTCGGCGGCGTGCTCGCTGGCCGCATCGACGAGCGCCTCGGCGGTGGAACTGCCCCGGGCGTCCTTCGCCACGGCGGATGCGTGGACGTCGTGGGCCTGGAGGAACCCGACGACGTCCCGCGTGTCGGCGGCACCCGCGCCATCGTCGATGGCGAGCACCACGACGTGGGAGGCCCGCGCGAGGAAGGGTAACGCGTCCCGCAGGGCGCGATGGGCCTCGCGCGTGGTCTTCCAGGCGACGGCCACCCGCTGCGCATCGAGACGGTCCATGCCCGGCGGGACGACCAGCACCGGGGCGCCGAGCCGCATCACCGCATCGCCCGGATCGACCGACAGGAGCGGGTTGCCCGCATCGCCCCGGCCGACGACCACGAGGTCGGCGGCGGCCGACTGGCGGGCCAGGAACTCCATCGGGAAGTCGAGGTTCGAGCGCCACTCGACGCGGCTTCGGCCGGCGGCGGCTTCGTCGAAGGCCGCATGCGCGATCCGCAGGTCGTTCAGGACGGCTTCCTGGACCGAGGCGAGGCAGTAGGAGCTCCCGAGGGTCGGTCCCACCGGCGCGGCCTCGTAGGCCGGCATCTCCGCCGCGACCCCGATGAGGCGGGCCTTGAAGTCGTCGGCGAGGTGCCCGGCGAGGCGGATCCGGCCGCGGGCGGACTCATCGAGATCGACCGCGACCATGACGCTGGCATAGGACATCGCAATCCCCTGTTCGACGACGGCATCGCAAGCGTCGGAGCGGGGCGGGCGGCGAGCCCGGCCCCGGCCGCCGGCTCACCCGAGCGTCAGGTGGTCCACGACGGCGCGCACACCGGGCGCCGACCAGGCGGCGTTCTCGACGAGGTTGCGCTCGTGCCAGGCGTGCACCTTGCCCTCCAGGGTCACCTTGGCGTCCTTGACCGTCACCTTGATCGCGTCGGCCTCGACTTCGGCGTTGCGCTTGAGCGCCGCCTCGATCTTCGTGCGCACGTCCGTGGCGCTCGCCTGCGGCTCGACCGTGATCTGGTTGATGATGCCGGCGACGCCGGTGAGGCGCTTGAGCGCGGCCTGGGCCTCCTCCTTCTGGTACTGCCACGGCACCGCGCCGGTGAGCGTGATCCAGCCGTCCT
Organism: Methylobacterium sp.; assembly: GCF_019750675.1. Classification (GTDB taxonomy): domain Bacteria; phylum Pseudomonadota; class Alphaproteobacteria; order Rhizobiales; family Beijerinckiaceae; genus Methylobacterium. The sequence goes on along the minus strand of NZ_JAIEOF010000451.1, from coordinate 6,799 downwards.
GCACCTTCACCTGGACGGCGTTCGGCGGAACGGTGACGGACCAGTCGAGCATCTGCACGGCGCGCCGGGCCAGATCCTCGTCGCGGGGCAGTGCCTCGCCGGCGAAGCGGACCTTGATCTCCTCGACCACGCCGCGCACGCCGCGCACCTTCCGGGCCGCCTTCTCGGCCGCCACGCGCTCGGTGTAGCTGCCGACATGGCCCGTGAGCGTGACGATGCCCTTGTCCACGGCGACGCCGATATGGGCCGCATCGATGCTGGGCTCGAAATCGAGCTCGTCGACGATGCTCTGGCGCAGGATCTTGTCGTTCATGGAGAAACTCCTTTTCCGGCGATCGGTCGGCCGGGCCGCGGATGCACCCGGCCGTGTGAGGCACCCTCTCCCCCCGCGCGCCGGGGGACATTGATCCACCTCAAGGGATCGGCCGGCGCCGCGGGGACTCGCGCTTCGCACCACGGCAGCGCGCCGGCGCGACCTCGCCGAACCCCCATGGCCGACCCGCGATGCATCCGCGCAAAGCTTTCGCGGGGGGACGGGTGCGGCCCGGTCCACGGCCGGGAGCGGCACGGTGTTGAGACAGATCAAGGCCGGGCACCGACACGGGCGCACCATGACGGCGTCGCGCGTTCGAGCCCGGGAGCGGATCCGATGTCCTATGCAAGCCTCATGGTCGCGGTCGACGACGGGCGCCACGCCGCGGCGCGGGTCCGTCTCGCCGCGGAACTCGCCCACCGCTTCGGCGCGCGTCTCATCGGGGTGGCCGGCGGCCTGCCGGAATATCCGCAGGGCCTCGGCGAATCCATCGTTCCGGCCGACATGGCCATCGAGGAGATCCGTCAGGCCGCCCTCGACCGGCTCAGGGGCGCGGAGCAGGTCTTCCGCGAGACCTCGTGCCTGAACGATCGGGTCGCCTGGCGCTCCGACCTCGCCGCCCCGGTGCCCTTCCTGAACCAGCAGTCACGGGCCGCGGACCTGATCGTCGTCGGGCGCTCGGCGGACGACGAGGACGTCTCCCCCGGCATGGCCGTCGACCTCGGCGACGTGCTTATGGGCAGCGGCCGCCCCGTGCTGGTGGTCCCGCCGGGCGTCGAGCACCTGAAGACGCGGCGCATCGTACTGGGCTGGAAGAACACGCTTCAGACGCGCCGGGCCGTCTCGGACGCACTGCCGCTCCTGCGACGGGCCGAGACCGTCCAGGTGGTGCGGATCGCCGACGGCGAGGCGCGGTCCGAGATCGAGGACGTCGCCGCCTACCTGACCCTGCACGACGTCAACGCGACCGCGCAGGTCGTGACGTCGTCGGGCTGGACCGTCGCGCACGACCTCAGGACGGCGGCCAGCGCATTCGACGCGGACCTGATCGTGACGGGCGCCTACGGCTACAGCCGCCTGCGCGAATGGTTCTTCGGCGGGGTGACGCGGGACCTGCTGTCGAAGGGCGCCGTTGCCTGCCTGATGTCCCATTGATCGCGCGACCGCTCATCGGCAAGCCGCGCGACCCTGGTGCACCCGCGCGGTCCGCCACCGTCGCCGGCATGCCCGCCCGGGCCGGCATGCCCGCCCCGGCCGGACCGAGACCGGTCAGAATGCGACGGCGTTCCCGCCATCGACGAAGCTGGGCCTTCGGAACGGATCGAGGACCGCCGGCGACGGTTCGACCGGCTCGGGCAGGTGCAGGTAACCCGGGTCGAAGGCGGCATAGGCCGCGAGCCGGTCGAGATCCGGGACGGTGATCACGCCTTTCACGAGCCGGATCCGGCCGGCGTCCTGGAGTGCGTGCAGCACGCGATTGACGTGAACGATGGAAATCCCCGCGATGTCGGCGATCACCGCCTGCCGGACGCCGCCGGCGAACGCATCGCCTTCCCGGCACCCGACCGCGCGGAGCCGGGCCACGATCTCGCAGACGAGATGGGCGACCCGGCCTTCGGCATCCCGCCCGGCATTGACCAGCCAGCGCTGGGCGATGCCGAGTTCCAGGAGCGTCAACCAGGCGAGACTTCGCTCGACACCGGGGTGGGCCCGGATCAGGGATCGCAGCGCCTCGGGGGCAATGTCGGCGACCGCGGAGGCAGACAGGGTTCCGATTCTGCCCGGAAGTTCGAGCGGAAGCAGCGACCGCGACGCGCAGAGGTCGCCGGGCAGGAACAACGCGACGATGCGTCGTTCCCCCCCGGGTTCCATCACGTAGCGACAAGCCACGCCGTCGAGGACGAGGTGGAGGCCGCTCGGGCCCGGTCCGCCGTCGAGTTCGGCACGCGCCGCCACGGGTCGCGGTTCAAGCGGAAGGGCAAGCAGGGCTTGACGGGCCACTTCGTCGAGGTGGCCGCCCCTCTCCAGCCGTCGGACCAGCCATGCATGCATGGACAATCCGCTCACGCCGACGCCGCTCACGTGGCCCTGATCTCGATGCGCTGGGGCGCCGCCGACGTCATCGCGTCCTTAGGGAACCTCACCGTCAGGACTCCCTTGTCCATGCTCGCCTCGATGTCTTCGGCCTTGACGCCCGCGGGCAGGTCCAGGGTGCGGGCGAAGACACCGTAGGAGCGTTCGGTGATCTTCCGCGAGCCCTTCGTCTCCTCCGTCTCCTGCCGCTTCTCGCCGCTGATGACGAGCGTATCGTCGGCGAGCTCGATGCGGACGTCCTCGCGCGCGAGACCCGGCAACTCGGCGGTGACCTCGATGCGCCCGTCCTTCTCCACGACATCCATGCGCGGCAGGACGCCGCCTTGCAGGAGACCGCCTTGCAGCAGCGCCGGCAGGCCGAGCCGAAGGTCACCGAACACCGAGTCGGCAAGCCGGTGCAACGGCCAGACGGAGGCTTGCTGATCGGCGGATGGCGTGCCGCCACGGTCGCCGAGGGTCAGAAGCGATTTCAGGTCCATGGGATGGCCTCCCTGTGCGCGGGGCCGGTGGACCCGCTCACGGGAAAGGTGAGGTTGGGCCTTCGCCTTGGCCTTGATTTGGATCAAGGCCCGAAACCCTGCGCGTTCGAGACGGCCCACTTCGCGACACTGCCGTGTGGGCCCGCAGGTCTTCCGAACCCTCGCACACCGCGCTCTGCGAACGCGACGAGGGCGAATTCTTCTCCGTCCAGTGCGGTCGTCGGTGCGTCACGATAGGCCCATCGACCGCATCGTCCTCACCGTAGGTCCATGGAAGCCCCGGAGGAGCGGGCAGCGCCCGGGGGCATCCGCGCGGCGGGCCGCGCCCGTCAGGCGCGAAGGGTGCGTCCAAGCTCCAGAACGGCGCGGGTCAGCAGGCCGTCCGCCGGCCGCAGGTGATCGTAGATCGTGAAGTGGTTCGCGCGCGGCACCGGGATCAACGCTCCCGCCTGATGTCTGGCCGAGCGATAGGCGTGAAAGGATCGACTGTTCTCGACGAGCGCCGGCAGCTCGGCGGTGCCGTAGGCGAGCACCAGCGGCTTATCGACCGGAGGCAGACGCAAGGGCGAGAGCGTCGCGATCTCGCCGTCGCTGAGATGCAGTTTCGCGTTCAGGTAGGTGTCTCGCAAGGGTCCGAGTTCGTAGATGCCGGACATCGCCAGACCGGCGCGCACGCTCGGATGTCCGAGAGCCGCCGCGCAGAGATGGCCGCCGGCCGACCAGCCCGACAGAATGATCGGCCCCGCGATACCGTGTGCCGGCCCTTCGGCGGCGAGCCAGTCGAGGGCCCGATGAACCTCCGCCACGATCTCGGTGAGGGTCGCGTCCGGAGCCAGCGTGTAGCCCGGCATCGCGGCGGCGAAACCGGCGGCGAGGACGCCTTCCATCATGCAGGAGAAGTTCTCGCGTGAGCGGGCCTGCCAATAGCCGCCGTGAACGTGAATGAGGCAGGGCGCCATGCGGTCGGACGCGGGAAACAGGTCCCACTTGTTGCGGGGCCGGGGCCCATAGGCGAGATCGATGGTGCCGGCATGCTGCGCGCGGAGGCGGGCGGAGTCCGTCGTCCAACCCTCCACGATCCCCGCACTGCCCGGCACCGCCGTGGAGTTGTTGTACGCGCCGTCGCGTTCGCCCTGACTCGCGGTCATCCAGTTGTCGGGGGCGGCGGTGAGCGCCTGTGCGGACACCTCCGTCGCGAGGCCCGCAGCGGCGAGAGCACTCGCGGATGTGGCGAGCAGGCGACGACGATTTGGATCGGTCATCGGCCTTACATAGCGCGAGCCTGCGCGAGGAACCACTCCGTGACCGGCGACGCCTCGGCGGCACCGAAGCCGCCCGCGCGGGCCGCCGGACGGTCAAGCCTGGGAGTTTCGCGATCATTGTCTCAACGTACGACGCGACCGTGCCAGCATCTAAAACAAATGCGATGGCGCCGTGGCTAGTACCCATAATGTTCAGAACACGGAAAACGAATTTCGCGACGAATGGATTTGTTTTTGTTGCTTATGTCGATAGACCAACACGGATGAACCCTGTGTTGCTTCGACATTTTGTATAAGCACGAACCCGTACCGATCAGGCGGTGACTGGCGAAAAAATCGGCGCGAAGACCGAGGCCGGGACTTCTTATGGGTATGTGTGGTTTTGACACTTTCCTCAACACACGTGCCGCGATACGCCCGTCCCATGGATCGCGGGCATATCCGCCGGCACGGGCACGCAGGACACGACCATGGCCACCACGCGCGCATCGACCGCGGTCGATGGAACGCAGGGCAACGACATCAGCCAGATGGCCGCAACGGGATCCCAGGTCTCGGCCGACGGGCGCTACGTCGTCTTCACCAGCACCTCCAGCAACCTCGTGGCCGGCGACGCGAACGGTCAGCAGGACGTGTTCGTCAAGGACACGCTCACCGGTACGGTCACCCTGGTCTCCACCGACAGCACGGGGGTGCAGGGCAACAATTCCAGCAACACCCCGTCGATCTCGGCCGACGGCACCCATGTCGCCTTCCAGAGTACCGCCAGCAACCTCGTGGCCGGCGATACGAACAATCAGCAGGACATCTTCGTAAAGGACCTCGTCACCGGCACCACCACCCGCGTCTCCACCGACAGCACGGGTGTGCAGGTCAGCGGTATCAGCAGCATCGCCTCGATCTCGGCCGACGGCACCCGCGTCGCCTTCCAGAGCAACGCCAGCACCCTCGTGGCCGGCGACACGAACGGCACCACCGACGTCTTCGTCAAGGACCTCGGCACCGGCACCACCACCCGCGTCTCCACCGACAGCGCGGGCGCGCAGAGCGCCGGCACCAGCATCAACGCCTCGATCTCGGGCGACGGCACCCGCGTCGCCTTCCAGAGCAATGCCAGCAACCTCGTGACCAGCGACACGAACGGCTCCACCGACGTCTTCGTCAAGGATCTTGGCACCGGCACCACCACCCGCGTCTCCACCGACAGCACCGGCGCACAAAGCACCGGCGGCAACAGCCTCGCCCCCTCGATCTCAGCCGACGGCACCCGCGTCGCCTTCTCGAGCACCGCTAGCAACCTCGTGGCCGGCGACACGAACGGTCAGCAGGACGTCTTCGTCAAGGACCTCGGCACCGGCACGATCACCCGCGTCTCCACCGACAGCGCGGGCGCGGAGGGCGACGGTACCAGCGCCAACAGCTCGATCTCGGGCGACGGCACCCGCGTCGCCTTCTCGAGCACCGCCAGCAACCTCGTGGCCGGCGACACGAACGGTCAGCAGGACGTCTTCGTCAAGGACCTCGGCACCGGCGCCACCACCCGCGTCTCTACCGACAGCACGGGCGCGCAGACCACCGGCGGTAGCGGCAGCGCCTCGATCTCGGGCGACGGCACCCGTGTCGCATTCCAGAGCAACGCCAACAACCTCGTGGCCGACGACACGAACGGCTCCACCGACGTCTTCGAGGCCGACGTGGCCTGCTACGTCACCGGCACGCGCATCCGCACCGACGTGGGCGAGGTCGCGGTCGAGGATCTGCGCGTGGGCGATTGCGTGCTCACCGCCGCCGGTGCGTATCGCCCGATCCGCTGGATCGGCAGCCGCGCCATGGCACCCCGCCGCCATCCCCGGCCCGGCCAGGCCCAGCCCGTGCGCATCCGCGCCGGCGCGCTGGGCGAGAACAAGCCCGCGCGCGACCTGTGCGTCTCGCCCGGCCATGCCCTCTGCCTCGACATGCTCGGCGAGGTGCTGGTGCCGGCCGTCGCCCTGGTCAACGGATCGACCATCGTCCAGGAGGACGTGGCGCACGTCACCTACTGGCACGTCGAACTCGACGGCCACGACATCCTGCTGGCCGAGGGCCTGCCCGCCGAGAGCTACCTCGATTGCGGCAACCGGAGCTTCTTCGGCACGGGCGCGGTCGTCGATCTCGGTGCCGGCCCCGATGCCGGGGCGGGCACGACCGCCGATTATTGCCGGCCCTTCCACCGCGACGGCCCCGTCGTCGCGGTGGCCCGGGCGCGCCTGCGCAGCCGGGCCAAGGCGGCCGGCTGGGTCCTGCACCAGCCCGAGGTCTGGGCCGGCGTGCACCTCGAGGTGGACGGCGCCCGCCTCCTGCCCGAGACGCGCGGGCTCTCCGCCTGCTTCGTCCTGCCGGCGGACGCCCGGGAGATCTGGCTCTGCGCGCCCACGAGCGTGCCGGCCCAGGTCTCGGACAGCGTGGATGAACGCGCGCTCGGGCTCTGCCTCTCGGGCCTGACCCTCACCGCCGGCTTTGAGGCGCCGCGCGCCGTCTCCCTGAACGATCCCGCGCTCGCGGCGAGCTTTCACGCGGAGGAGTCGGAGCACCGCTGGACGGCGGGCCGGGCCCGGCTGCCGGCCGGCCTGCTGGCGGGCCTGTCCGGCCCGGTCTTCCTGCGCCTCGACCTC
>NZ_JAIEOF010000336.1 GCF_019750675.1 Methylobacterium sp. | reverse complement strand
CGCAACGGGGCCTTCGCCGGCCTCGTCCCCCACGTTGTCCGGGATCAGCGTGAGCGGATCGCGCTGGCGCATCCGGGCGGCGACGCACTGCTGGCGGAGGCTCTCGCGGCGCAGGCCGGCGCATCCGCCCGCTCGATCGCGGTTCCGGCGAGCGACGCGCATCCCGCAATGGTCATGCATCTCCTGCCGATGCGCGGCTCGGCCCAGGACGTCTTCGGTGGGGGAACCCGCCTGATCGTCGCGACCCCGGTCATGCCCCGCCCCGTGCCCGGCACCGAACTGCTCTCGGGTCTGTTCGACCTGACGGCCGCCGAGGCGCGCATCGCCCGCGGCATCGCGGATGGCGCCACCCTGGCGCTCCTCGCCGCCCAACAGAAAGTCGGCGTCGAGACGATCCGCAGCCAGGTCAAGGCGGTCTTCGCCAAGACGGGCGTGACGCGGCAAGTCGACCTGGCGCGGCTGATCTCGGGCTTCAGCCTGATCCGATAGGACCGGTGGGCGGTGTCCTCAGGTGGCCTTGGCCGCGGAGTGACCGCGCGCGTGGTTCAGGGCGCGAAACAGGATGACGTTCGACAGGTCGGGTTGGGCGGCCCCGGGATCGATCGCCCGAAGATCGGCGGGACCTTCGGGGGCGGGCTCCGCCGGATGTGTTCCGAGGAGACAGGCCAGCACCCGCTCACTCGTACCCCGCTCGACATGTCGCGCGATGCGCCGACGCATCCATAGCGCCATGATCATTGTCCCCTCCATGACTGTCCTAAACCGCACGAACGGTGCGACATGAAAACTCAGGGCGGAGCGTGCTTCATCCCCTGTTTGGGGGAAATGTTTCTGTCTTGTTGCCTCGCGCGAACCTGCATGGCTTAGCGGTTAGAGTCGGAAGATCGAACTGGCTCTTGCGAGGGCCGCCTCCTTGGCGTCGCGCGCCGCCTCGATCCGCGCGATTTCCGCCCGCAGGACGGCGACGCGCTCGGCCAGGTCCTCCACCGAGAGGGTATCGAGTGGTTCACCGATCCGGTGCGCCGTGGCGCTGTGGCGGCTGCCGTCATCCTCGTCCCGCATGCGATTCTCCCTTTCGGCTCAAATCCACGGCGTGCCCGTTCTGCTGGAGGCGAGGCCGAGATGCCGAGCCAGGGTCGCGCCGATATCCGAGAAGCTCTCCCGCGCACCGATCGGGCCGGGCGCGACTCCGGGTCCGAAGGCAAGGACCGGAACCTGCTCGCGGGTGTGCTCGGTCCCCACCCAGGTCGGGTCGTTGCCGTGGTCGGCGGTGATGATGCCGATATCGCCCGGGCCGAGGACCGCCCGTAGGGCGGGCACCCGGTCGTCGAAGGCTTCGAGGGCGGCGGCGTAGCCCGGAACGTCGCGGCGGTGCCCGAACTCCGTGTCGAAATCCACGAGGTTGAGGAAAACGAGGCCGCCCTCGGGCAAGGTCGCGAAGGCGTCCAGGGCGGCCGCGAGGCAGGCTGCGTTGCCGGCGGGCTTGATTTCGCGGCCGGTGGCCCGATGCGCGAAGATATCGCCGATCTTGCCGACGCTGACCACGGCCCGGCCGGCGGCCTGGAGGTCGTCGAGCAGCGTGCGACCCGGGGGCTCGACCGCGTAATCCTTGCGGTTCGCCGTGCGGCGGAACCCGCCCTCGGGATCGCCCGTGAAGGGCCGGGCGATCACGCGGGCGACGCGGTAGGGATCACAGAGGTCCCGCGCGATACGGCAGGTGGCGTAGAGGCGCTCCAGACCGAAGCTCTGTTCGTGTGCCGCGATCTGGAACACGCTGTCGGCCGAGGTGTAGCAGATCGGCCGGCCGGTCCGGACGTGCTCGGCCCCGAGGCTGTCGACGATGGCGGTTCCGGCGGCGTGGCAATCCCCCAGAATACCGGGCAAGCCGGCCTGGGCGATCAGCGCTTCCGTGAGCGCCGCCGGGAAGGTCGGGACCGTGACGGGAAAGGTGCCCCACGGTTCGAGCACCGGCACGCCGGTGATCTCCCAGTGGCCGGAGGGCGTGTCCTTGCCGGCGGCCCGCTCGATGGCGTGGCCGTAGGCGCCCTCCGGCGCCGTCGGGACCGCCAGGCCGGCCGGGATTTGCCCGGTGGCGCCCTTGGCGGCGAGCCCGAGGCCGAGGCGCGCGAGATGCGGCAGCGCCAGGGGGCCTTCGCGCAGGCCCGGGCGGTCGCCGCGCCCCTCCGCGCAGGCTCGGGCGATGTGGCCGAGGGTGTCGGCGCCCGCGTCGCCGTAGCGGTCGGCATCGGGTGCTCCGCCGATGCCGACGGAATCGAGCACGATCAGGAGGGCGCGCGCCATCGTCTCGCCCTCAGGCCAGAACCGCCGCGGCGGCGGCATCCGCGACGGCGTCGCTGTGGAGGTCGAAGGCGGCGGCGAAGAGCGCCCGCGTGTAGGCCGTCTGCGGCGCGGCGAAGATCGCCTCCGCCGGACCTTCCTCCACCACGCGTCCGTTCTGCATCACCAGAACGTGGTTCGCCAACGCGCGCACGACCTTCAGGTCGTGGCTGATGAACAGATAGGCGAGGCCGCGCTCGGCCTGGAGATCGCGCAGCAGGGTCACGATCTGCGCCTGGACCGAGCGGTCGAGGGCCGAGGTCGGCTCGTCCAGCACCACGAATTTCGGCTTGAGAACGATGGCCCGCGCGATGGCGATGCGCTGGCGCTGCCCCCCGGAGAACTCGTGCGGGTAGCGGTTCATCGTCGCCGGATCGAGCCCGACATCGCCCAGAGCCTGCGCGACGATCGCAGTGCGCTCGGCCCGGGACTTCACGACGCCCTGGACCACCAGGCCCTCGGCGACGATGTCGGCCACCGTCATGCGCGGGGAGAGCGAACCGTAGGGGTCCTGGAAGACGACCTGCATGTCGCGCCGGAACGGACGCATGGCGGCGGGTGGCAGCCCCGCGATGGAGCGGCCGAGGAACACGATCGGGCCTTCACAGCCCGTCAGGCGCAGGAGCGCCAGACCCAGGGTGGTCTTGCCGGAGCCGGATTCGCCGACGACCCCCACGGTCTCCCCCGCCCTCACCCGGACCGAGACGCCGTCCACCGCCTTCACGTGACTCGTGGTGCGCCGCAGAAGACCCTCGCGGATCGGAAACCAGACCTTGAGCGGACCGGCCTCCAGCAGGCGCTCCGCATCCGCCGGAACCGGGTTGGCGCGCCCCTTCGGCTCCGAGGCGAGCAGGCGCTGGGTGTATTCGTGCTGGGGTCGGGCGAAGATCTCCGCCACCGGACCGGCCTCGACGATCCGGCCGGAGAGCATGACGCAGACGCGGTTGGCGATGCGCTGGACGATGCCGAGGTCGTGCGTGATGAACAGCATCGCCATGCCGAGCCGCTTCTGCAGATCGGCGAGCAGGGTGAGGATCTGCGCCTGGACCGTCACGTCGAGGGCGGTGGTCGGCTCGTCGGCCACCAGGAGGTCCGGCTCGCAGGCGAGCGCCATGGCGATCATCACGCGCTGGCGCTGGCCGCCGGAGAGTTCGTGCGGATAGGCATTGAGGCGGCGCTCGGCGTCGCGCAGGCCGACGAGTTCGAGGAGTTCGAGGATGCGCGCCCGCGCCTTGCGGCCGGACAGGCCGCGATGGACCTCAAGCACCTCGCCGATCTGCCGCTGGATGGTGTGCAGCGGGTTCAGGGAGGTCATCGGCTCCTGGAACACCATGGTGATGTCGGCACCGCGGATGCCCCGCAGGCGGCGCTCGGGCAGGGCCAGAAGGTCCTGGCCCTTGAACAGGATGCGGCCGCCCGGATGGTGCGCGCTCCCGTCCAGCAGGCGCAGGATCGACAGCGCGGTCACCGACTTCCCGGAACCGGACTCGCCGACCAGCGCCACCGTCTCGCCCGCCGCGATGGTGAAGCTGACGCGGTCGACTGCCAGCGTTGCGCGCTCCCGCGACCGGAAGGCGACCGACAGGTCCTGAACGTCGAGCAGCGTGTCGGTCATCGAGGCCTGTCTGCGAGGGATGCGCGCGAAAGCGAATGTCGGCAAGAGCGGTTATCAGGAGCGGTTATAGCGCGCGCCGTCCCGATCGGCGAACGCCGCGACGGGCGCCGGCGGGCCTTTCGCGATTGATCGGCGCCGTCCACGCCCTACAACCGCCTCGTGAACGCCCTCCCCCGCGGCTGCCCCGCCATCCTGATTCTCCTCGCCCTGCTGCTCGCGTCCGGACCCGCGCGCGCGGCCGCCGAGGGCGCGACCGAAACCGTCGAGCAGGCCCTGTGCCGCCTCATCGAGGGCTCGGCCCGGGCACGCGGATTGCCGGTGCCGTTCCTGACCCGGCTGATATGGCGAGAGAGCGCGTTCCGGGTCGGGGCGGTCAGTCCGGTCGGCGCGCAGGGCGTCGCGCAGTTCATGCCCGGCACCGCCCGCGAACGGGGGCTCGCCGACCCCTTCGATCCCGAGCAGGCGATTCCGCACGCGGCCCATCTGCTGGCCGACCTCAATCGGCAGTTCGGCAATCTGGGTCTCGCCGCGGCGGCCTACAACGGCGGCCCCGGCCGGGTCTCGGCCTGGCTCGCGGGAACCGGCGGCCTGCCGACGGAGACCCGCAACTACGTGCTGGCGATCACCGGTTCGCCCGCCGAGGCCTGGCGCCCGGGTGCGACGATCGAGATGCCGGAGGGCGAGGCGCCGAAGGCTTCGTCCCCTAAGGAGGCCGTCGACCCCAAGGCATCGGAGGCGAAGGTCGAGTCCGAGACGAGTTGCCTCAAAGTGACTGCGGCCCTTCGCATTCCCGCGCGAGGCGACCGGTTCGCCCTCGGGGGGAACGAGGGGCCGGCGGCGCCCTGGGGCATCCAGCTGGCCGGAAACTTCTCCAAGGCTCTGGCTCTGCAGAGTTTCGCGCGGACACGGAAGCTCTACACAAGCGTGATCGGCGATGTTCGCCCGATGATCATCGGTACACGCCTGCGCAGCCGTGGCACGCGCGCCTTCTACCGCGTCCGCATCCCGGCCCAGAGCCGCGAGGCCGCCGACGGCCTGTGCGGCCGGATTCGCCAGATCGGGGGCGCCTGCCTCGTCCTTCGAACCTGATCGTGATCGTGATCGGGCGGGCGCGAATGCGTCCCGATCGCGCCATCAATCCGCCGCGCGGGCCCCGTCACAGGGGGGCGTGCCCCAACAGAGAGATGCATGAACCGGTTTCTCGCCGTCCTCGCCAGCTTCGCCGGTCTCGCCCTCGTCGCGGTCGGCATCACGGCCTGCTCGCCGCTCGCCTTCTTCGACGCGATCGGACCCCGGGACGATGGCGGCCGCCTGAGCCTGAAGAACGCCGCCTTCGGTTCGCATCCGCGCCAGCGCCTCGACGTGTTCACCCCGGTGGCGGCCACGGGCAACGCCCCCGTGCTGGTGTTCTTCTACGGCGGCTCCTGGAAGAACGGCGCGAAGGAGGATTATGCCTTCGTCGGCCAGGCGCTCGCCGCGCAGGGCTTCGTCACGGTGCTGCCGGATTATCGGCTCTACCCCGAGGTGAAGTTCCCCGACTTCCTCGACGACGGGGCGCAGGCCATCGCCTGGGTGGAGGCGAACATCGCCGCCTATGGGGGCGATCCGCGGCGGATCGTGCTCGCCGGGCATTCGGCGGGCGCCTACAATGCCGTGATGCTCGGGCTCGATCCACGCTACCTGCGCCGCGCGGGGGTCGACCCCCGAGCCGTGCGCGCGGTGGCGGGGCTCTCGGGACCCTACGACTTCCTGCCCCTCGATGCCGGGACCGCCACCGAGGTGTTCGGCCAGGCCTCCGACAAGCCCGCGACCCAGCCCATCACCTTCGCGGGCCCGCGCTCGCCCCCGGCCTTCCTCGCCTCGGGCGACGGCGACACCATCGTGCGCCCGTCCAACACCCGCAATCTCGCTGCGCGCCTGCGGGAAGCCCGCGTGCCGGTGCAGGAGCGGATCTATCCGGGCCTCGACCATTCCGACACGCTGCTCGCGCTCTCGGTCACCTTCCGGTCGAAGGCACCGGAGCTCGCCGAGATGGCGGCCTTCCTGCGCCAGCAGGCGGGCGAGCGCCCGCAGCAGGCCCGGATGCTCGCGAACTGAGTTCGTCGACCCGGCGGCGCCGAGTCGACGCGACGCCCCCTACGCCTTGCGCAAGGCCTCGCGGGCCTTGCGATGGTCGGGAGCGTCCGAGAAGGCACGGTGCATCGCGCGCCAGAGCGGGGTGCGCGCCATCGCCTCGTCGAGGGGCAGCGCCCGCTGGACCAGACCATCGGCGCGTCGACGCTCGGGGTTGGCGTTGAGCCAGCTGTTGCGATTGGTGATGTCCCAGGTCAGCACGTTGAGCACGGCCGGCTCGTCCAGCACCACGTCGAGGAAGCGCCGGGCGAGATCGGAGACCGCCCGATCCCGGATCGCGAGGTCGGCGGGGTATTCCTTGTCGTTGATGTCGAATTCCGTGACCTCGATGGCGAGGCCGAACGCCGCGACCTCGCGCAGGAAGCGCCGGAATTTTTCCTGGTTCAGCGGGTGCTTGGCGTAGAGGTGGCCCTGCAGGCCGAGCCGACGGATCGGCACTCCGCGCCCGCGCAGCCCCTCCAGGGTCTTGAGCACCATGTCGCGGCGGCGGTCGATCCAGTCCGCATCGAGTTCGAGATCGTTCTCGTTCCAGACGCCGGCCGCGCGCGGATCGACCTCGTGCTGGATGCGGAAGGCCAGATCGACGAAGCGCGGGCCGAGGGCCGCGAGCCAGGGCGTCCGGAGCAGGCCGTCGGGCCGCCCGTCCTGCGGACCGCAGATCTCGTTGACCACGTCCCAGGCCTCGATCCGACCCCGGTAGCGGCCCGCCATCGCGCCGATCCAGCGGCGCAGGAAGGCCTCGCCCTGCCCGGCCCCGAGGCGCTCGCCCACCCAGGCGGGCAGGCCTTCGTGCCAGACGAGGGTGTGTCCGCGCATGGGCTGACCGTTACCCTCAGCGAAGGCCACGACCTCGTCCGCGTAGGCGAAGCCGAGGGTGTCCGGCGCAGGCCACGCATAGGTCAGCTTCATCGCATTCTCGGACACGAGGATGCCGGCCTCGCGGGCGAGCGCCTGCCCGTAGGCGGGCGACTGCCGGAGGGTGACGCCGTTCACGGCCGACCCGTAGGCGACCCCCTTGCGCGCCGCCGCCGCGTTCAGGGAATCCGCCGACCAGGAGGAGGACCCGTGCGCTGCGGCCGAAACTCGGGGCGTCAGCACGTCCAGCGCGCCGGCCAGAACGGCGCGACGGGAGAGCCCGGCGCGGTTCACCCCTCGACCAGCGACCGCTCGGGTGGGATCACCCGGGGGCGGCGGTCGGCGCCGATGGCGACGAAGGTGAACAGGCCCTCCGTCACTTTCATAGTCTCCTCGCCCTCGCGCTCGCGGCGCCAGACCTCGACCTGGATGCGCATCGAAGTGCGCCCGACGCGCACGATCCAGGCATAGATGCTGACCTCGTCGCCGACGATGACCGGACGGTGGAAGGTCATCGCCTCCACCGATATGGTGGCGCAGCGCCCGCGCGAGCGCCGGGCGGCGATGTTGCCGGCGGCCAGATCCATCTGGCCCATCAGCCAGCCGCCGAAGATGTCGCCCGCCGGGTTGGTGTCGGCCGGCATGGCGATGGTGCGCACCACCGGCGGTCCACGGTCGTCGGGCTGGCGCGGTTCGGAAGCGTCGGAGGTCATGGCAGGCTGCGATCTCGCGTTGCGATGGGCCGACCGACGCAAGCACCGCGCCGCCCGTGTCCTCATGTCACATCCGGCCGACCGCGAACAGGCGATCAGTCGGGGAGTGCGAACACCACGAGGGCATCGCCCGTGCCGAAGCCGGACCCCTTGGTGAACGAGGCGCCGCCGGCCGCAACCGCCACGTATTGCCGGCCCTCGAGGGAATAGGTGATCGGCGGGCCGCCGATGCCGGCCCCGCA
>NZ_JAIEOF010000242.1 GCF_019750675.1 Methylobacterium sp. | reverse complement strand
GGATCGCTCAGATGCCGGGCTCGATCAGCACCGGATAGCAGCGGGCGCCGGACGCCGCTGCCAGGACCTCGACGGCGCCGACCGTCGAGGCGTCGCCCGCCACGTGGACCACGTCGGTGCTGCGCAGGGAAGGGAGATGGGCCGTCAGGGGACCCGGGCGGACCTCGGGGGGGCGCTGACGGGTACGGTCGGAGACCATGACGATGCGGCTCACGCCGGTGGCGCGCAGCCAGTCGAGGGCCGGGCGCATGTAGAGGTCGAGGGGATCGCGCGCGCCCACCATCAGGGCGACCTCGCGGGCCGGATCGATGTAGCGGGCGGCCCGTGCGATCGACCAGATCGGCGCGAAGCCGGTCTCGGCCGCGAGCAGGACGAGACGTCCGCCCCCCGGCCGGTAGAAGCCGCGACCGACCGGGCCCTTCACCTTGACGGGGTGATCGAGATCGATCGCCTCGCCGAGGGCATGCCCGAGGCCACGCCCGTCGGAATTCAGGCGCAGGTGGAAGACGAGTTCGTTGAGTTCGGCCGACCCGTCGACCCGCAGGGTCGGGCTAAGGGTCGCGGGCTCGAACCCCTCGAAGGTCGCCACGACCTGATGCCCCGGCTCCAGCAGCAGGCGGCGCGTCAGCGTCACCACCACCTCGACGGTATGCGGTCCGAGCGGATTGATCTCCGTCACGGTCCCGGTCCGCTTCTGGATCGCGGGGTTCCGGGCGGGGAGGGGATGGGAGCGGGGCGCTTCGATGCTGACCGGGCGCGGCAGGGCGAGCTTCACCGACTCGCTGCGATGCGAACGGCTCTGGGCGCGGCGCGGGGCCGGCGCCGACCCCTGTCCGTTCAATCCTGTGGCGGGGGTGATCATCCCATCGGCGAGGGCGGTCTCCAACGGGGTATCGCCGGTGGAGATGCGCACGGACTTGCCGTTGACGACGAGCGAGCAGCGGGCGCTCATGGTCGTCCTTCGAATGGTGGAGAGGCGGGAAAGGATGAGTGGGCCGCGACGCGATTTCAGCGCGTCAGCGCGGGCCGTCGAGGATCATGTCGACGAGGGCTGCCCAGCGGTCGCGGACGATTCGTGCCTCGGGCGTCAGCGTCTCGGGGACGTCCAACCGGGTCAGGCAGTCCCGCAGGCGCTCCGTCTCGCGGCGCTCGGCGCCGAGGACCGCCTTCATCACCTGGATCTCCGCCCGGAGGCGGGTCACTTCGGCATTCGTCTGATCGGGCTGGGCGGGCGCGGGGGCCGCTTCCTCACGCACCGGAACCGGGGCGGGAACGACGTGGAGCGGCCGCGCCATCAGGCGCCGGACGATGCTGGTGTCGATCTCGTCGTCTGCGATCCGCAACGCGGCCTGCGCCATCACACCATCTCCTGGCGGCCGGCGCTCACGCCCGCCGCTCGCACCCGTTCTGAGGTTGAACGATGCCGGATCATGGTTAAGGGAAGTTTAATCCGATCGTCAGGACTTCGGCGGATCGGTTCGGCGTTTCGCCTCAAGCTGCTTCGGGGGCGGCCCCGAGAAGTTGACGGGCCTGCAGCATCGACATCGGCTCGCCGAACGCAAATCCCTGCGCATACTCGCAGCCGAGCTCGAACAGGGCCTGCGTATCCCCCTCGGATTCTGCGCCCTCGGCGATGATCGACAGTCCGAGTTCCTGGGCCATCTTGACGATGGACCGCAGGATCGCAGTCTGGCCCGTCGCGATCTGGCGCACGAAGGAGCGGTCGATCTTGATCGCATCGAAGGGGAAGCGCTGCAGGTAGGACAGGGCCGAATAGCCGGTGCCGAAATTGTCGAGGGAGAGGCCGGCGCCGAGATCACGGATGCGGTGGAGCATCTGCGCGGCATATTCCGGGTTCTCCATCACGAGGCTCTCGCTCAGCTCGAGCTTGAGCGAACCCGGGATCACGCCGGAGCGCGCCAGGATCGTCTTCACGTCGTGCAGCAGGTCGTGCCGCAGGAGCTGACGCGAGGACACGTTGACGGACGCGAAGATCGGCGGATCGACGTCGAGGGAGCGCTGCCAGGCGGCGAGTTCCAGGGCGGTGCGCTCCAGGGCGAAGATGCCCAGGTTGACGATGAAGCCACTCTCCTCCGCGATGGGCAGGAAGGTCGCCGGGGTGATGCGGCCGAGCTTGGGGTGGTCCCAGCGCAGCAGCGTCTCGAAGCCCGCCACGGTGCGGTCCTCCAGGCGGACGATCGGCTGAAACAGGACCTTCATCTCGTTGCGCTCGATCGACCGGCGCAGGTCCGCCTCCAGCATGAGCCGGTCGCCGCGCTCGTTGCGCATGGTGGCGCGGAAGACCTCGATGCGATCGCCGCCACCGCGCTTGGCCTGGATCATGGCCATCTCGGCGTTCTTGAAGACCTCGTCCCGCTTCAGATTCGCGCCGCCCTCGTGCAGGGTGATGCCGACGGAGACGGTGAGGAAGATCTCGCGGTCCGCGTAGGTGATCGGCGTGGCGATCGCCTTGCGGATCATCTCCGCGAAGGCGAGAATCCGGTCGGGCTCGCGCTCCGAGAGCAGGATCAGGGCGAACTCGTCGCCCGCGACCCGGGCCAGGGTGTCCTGCGGCCGCAGGAGCCGGCCGAGGCGCCGCGACAGGGTCAGCAGGATGGAATCGCCCGCCGAGAGGCCGATGACCTCGTTGATTCCCTTGAAACGATCGATGTCGAGGACGATCGTCGTGGGCTTCAGGCGCGGGTCCTGGCTGGCGAAGGCGAGGGCAGCGTCGAGGCGGTCGTAGAAGAGCTCGCGGTTCGGCAGGCCCGTCAGACTGTCGTGGACCGCGTCGTGCAGCAGGCGCTCCTCGGCGGTCTTCACCTCCGTGACGTCGCTGATCGTGCCGACGACGCGGATCACCTCGCCGTCCGAGCCGATGACCGGGCGCGCCTTCAGGCGGTACCAGAAGTACGGCCCCACCGTGGAGCGAAGGCGGAAATCGTGGACGATGCGGCCGCGCCGCTCCTCGATCACGGTATCGAGCGCGGCCGAGTATCGCTCGACGTCGAAGGGATGGAGGAGGGCGAGCCAGTTCGCCGCCGGCCCTTCCAGGGTGCCGCGCTTGAGTCCGAGCTGGCCCTCGATCTCCTGGCCCGCGAAGACCCGGTCGCCGGGCACGTCCCAGTCGAACACCACGTCGCCGGCCCCCGTCAGGGCGAGCGCCCGCCGCTCGGTGTCCGACACGAGGGCGTGGGTGAGGCCACCGCCCGCAAAGGCATGCTGCATCACCGTGAAGCCGATCAGCATGACGATGAGCACGAGGCCGCCGATCAGCGCCGGCTGGACGAGGTCGCTGCCGATCTGGCCGGTGATGGCGAAGCCCGCCGCCACCACCCAGACCAGGAGCAGGCACCAGGTCGGGACCAGCAGGATGGCGCGGTCGTAACCGTTATGCGCGGCAAGGTAGACGATCAGCAGGAGGCCGACCCCCGCCACCGCCGCCACGGAAATGCGCGCGACGCCCGCCGCCACGGGCGGATCGAACACCGCGAGGCCCACGAGGCAGGCGAGGAACAGGAGCCAGATAATGGCCACGTGGCTGTAGCGGACGTGCCAGCGGCTGAGATTGAGATAGGCGAACAGGAAGACGAGGAGCGTCGCGCCCAAAACCGCCTCGGTGGAGGCACGGTAGACCCGCTCGGCCACTTCGGTGATGGGGAAGATGCGCTGCAGGAAGCCGAAGTCGATGCACGCATAGGCCAGGACCGCCCAGGCGAGGGAGGCCGCCGCCGGAAAGATGATCGCGCCCTTGACTACGAAGATGATTGTTAGGAACAGGGCCAACAGGCCTGCGATGCCGATGATGATACCCTTGTAGAGCGTCAGACCGGTCGATTTCTTGCGGTAGGCTTCCTGGTCCCAGAGATAGACCTGCGGAATGTTCGGACCGCGCAGCTCAGCCACGTAGGTGACGGTGGCGCCCGGATCGAGGGTGATGACGAACTGGTCGGAATCCGGGTTCTCGTCGCGCTCGGGACGGATGCCCTGGCTCGCCGTGATGGCGGCGATCCGGGAGCCGCCCAGGTCGGGCCAGATCACGCCCGAGCCGACGAGGCGGAAATGCGGGGCGACGAGGACGCGGTCGACCTGCTCGTCGGTGTCGTTGGTCAGCGCGAAGACCATCCAGTCGGGCCGGGCCCCGGCGTCGCGGGCCTTGACCACGATACGGCGGACGATGCCGTCCTTGCCCGGAGCGGTGGAGATCTGGATGAGGTCGCCGTCCGAGCGGTAACGCTCGATCATCGGGGTCAGGTCGATCGCCGGCGCATCGAGCGTGACCCGCACGGCCTCGACGGCCCGGGCCGGCGCGCTTCCGGCCAGGAGGCCGAGCAGCGTGGCGACGAGGGCCGACAGGACGACGGCAATGACGGGGGCGATTCTGCGCAACGGGCGAGTGTTCCGGCCGGGCGGGGCGTCGTCGGGGAGAAGGGGTCGAGAAGATAGGTCTGAGCCGGCGGCTCAGTCGTATCGGCGGGTTCCGCCGCGAGCAAGGCGGGCGGACGCCCCGCGGACGGGCATTCACCGTTTCCTAACCGTGGCTCGAAGCCGCCTCGATCGCCCGCCTTTGCGGCCAAAACAAGCCGGGCGGTATCGCGCCGTACCGGATCCCCTCGATCCCTTCCGGTGATCCCGGCGGGATCGCGGATCGGGACCTCGCTCGAACGCCGGGCGGGCTCGACCGGATACGGCCAACGCGTCGATCGCGCGGAGGCGATCTCAAGCGGCGCGGAGGGTCGCCGCGATCCGATCGAGGCCCGGCAGCTTCTTGATCGGCCCGATCGCCGCCAGGGTCGGCGCACCGGAAAGCAGGCGTTTGCCGGCGGAGCGGACGTGGTCCACCGTGACGGCATCGACCTTGGCGATGACTTCGCTGGCGGGAATGACGCGACCCCAGGCCAGGATCTGCCGGGCGTTGCGCTCGATGCGCCCACCCGGCGTCTCCAGGGCGGAGAGCAGCGCCACCTTCAGCTGCGCCTTGGCGCGGGCGACCTCCACGGTGTCAGCGTCCGCCGCCGCCCGGATCGTCGCCTCGAGGGTCACGTCCATGAGTTCGGCGAGATCCCCGCCGGACGTGCCGGCGCCGATGCCGAACAGGCCGCAATCGTAGAACGACCAGTGGAAGGACTGGATCTCGTAGGCGAGGCCGCGGGTCTCGCGCACCTCGTGCCAGAGACGGGAGGTCAGGCCGCCCCCGAGAACCTGCGCGAAGATGTGCAGAGCGTAGTAGTTCTCGTCGCGGAACGAGAGGCCCGGCAAGCCGAGCACGACGTTCGCCTGTTCGAGCTTCTTGGGCAGGCGCTTCTCGCCGCCGCCATAGAGGCCCGGGACCGTCTCGGGCGCCTGCACCGGCGCGAGGCCACCGAAGTGCCGGGTCGCGGAGGCGACGATGCGCTCGTGCTCGATGGCGCCGGCGGCAGCCAGCACGATGCGATCCGGGGTGTATTCCCGCGCGATATAGGCCTGGATGGCGTCGCGGTCGAAGCTGTTGATGGTCTGCGGCGTGCCGATGATCGGCCGGCCCATGGGCTGGTTCGGGAACGCCGCCTCGGTGAAAGCCTCGTAGACGACGTCGTCCGGCGTGTCCTCGATGGCCGCGTGCTCCTGCAGGATCACGCTCTTCTCGCGGGCGAGTTCACCGGCGTCGAAGACCGAATCCGTGAGGATGTCGCCGATCACGTCGAGGGCGATTTCCGCGTCCTCGCCCAGCACCCGCGCCGTGTAGCTCGTGCCCTCGGCGCTGGTGGCGGCGTTGATGTCGCCGCCGACATTCTCGATGTCCTCCGCGATGCGGCGCGCCGAGCGGGTCTTCGTGCCCTTGAAGGCCATGTGCTCGATGAGGTGGCTGAGGCCGCCCTCGTCCGCGCGCTCGTGGCGCGAGCCCGCCCCGACCCAGACCCCGAGGGTCGCCGTCGCCACGCCCGGCATGGCCTCGCTGACCACGGTGACCCCGTTGTCGAGCTTGGTGATCTTCAGGTCGGGGGAGGCCCCGTGGGTGGCGAAATGCTGGTTCATGGGCGCTCACGCTCCCCTGGTGATGCGGGCGCGTTCGCGGATGAAGGTCTCGACCGCCGCCTGGTCGTTGGCGACCCGCGAGAAGGTCTCGGGCCGGTCCATCAGGTCGGCGAGGTGCGGCGGCAGTTCCGGACGCCGCCCGCCGATCGCCTTGGCCACCGCGTCGGGGAACTTGGCCGCGTGCGCGGTGGCGAGCGCCACCACGGGCGTGCGCGGGTCCTTGGCGAGCAGCCTGCGGGCCGCGTGCACGCCGATGGCGCTATGGGGATCGATGACGTGCCCGGTCTCGGCGTGGGTGCGGGCGATCTCCGCCACGACCTCGGGCTCAGAGACGGCGGTGGCGTCGAACTCGGAGCGCACGGTGTCGAGTACGGCGGCGTCGAGGTGGAAGCCCCCCGACTGCTTCAGGCCCGCCATGAGGCGGCCGAGGCTGGTGGCGTCGCGGCCGAGAGCCTCGAACAGCAGGCGCTCGAAATTCGAGGAGATCTGGATGTCCATGGACGGAGAGGTGGTGGGCTGCACGCCGCGCACCTCGTAGGCCCCGTGCTCCAGGGTGCGCGCCAGGATGTCGTTGGCGTTGGTGCCGATCATCAGGCGCTCGATCGGCAGCCCCATGCGCTTGGCGACCCAGCCGGCCAGGATATCGCCGAAATTGCCGGTCGGCACCGCGAAGGAGACCGGGCGATGCGGCGCACCGAGCGCCACGGCCGCGGTGAAGTAGTAGACCGCCTGGGCGGCGACGCGGGCCCAGTTGATGGAGTTGACGCCGGAGAGGCGCACGTCGTCGGCGAAATCCGCGTGCTGAAACAGCGCTTTGACGATGTTCTGGCAATCGTCGAAGTTGCCGTCGATGGCGATGGCGTGGACGTTGTGCGCCCCCACCGAGGTCATCTGCCGGCGCTGCACCTCGGAGACCCGGCCTTCCGGGAACAGGATGAAGATGTCGACCTGATCGAGCCCCCGGAAGGCCTCGACCGCCGCGCTCCCGGTGTCGCCCGAGGTGGCGCCCACGATGGTGGCGCGGGCGCCGCGCGCCCGCAGGACATGGTCCATCAGGCGCCCGAGGAGCTGCATCGCCACGTCCTTGAACGCGAGCGTCGGCCCGTGGAAGAGCTCGAGCAGGAACAGGTTGTCGTCGAGCTGGGTCAGCGGGCAGACCGCCGGGTGCCGGAACGTGGCGTAAGCTTCCTCGATCATCCGATCGAGGTCCGCATCGGCGATCTCCCCATCGATGAGGGGGCGCAGCACGGTCTTGGCGGCGTCGGCGTAGCGCAGGCCCGCGAGGTTCGCGATGGCGGGTTTCGCGATCTGCGGCCAGGTCTCGGGCACGTAGAGGCCGCCGTCGCGGGCGAGGCCGGCGAGCAGGGCATCGGAAAAGCTGAGGGGCGCCGCGGCGCCGCGGGTCGAAACGTGAAGCAAGGGGGCCTCCGGGAAGGCGCCCCGTCTACACGATGTCGGCGGGCGTGTCGAAAGGCGCCGTTCCGGTCAGGCGCTGCTCCCCGGCGCCTTCACGAGGCGGCAGCCGGAGATGCGCCAGGCGCCGTCGGGCTGGCGCTCCAGGCTGTAGAGGGCGGCCCAGTCGGTGCCGGCTTCGTCCTGGAGGGTGACCCCGAGGGCGAGGCCGTCGTCCCCGGTCTCCTCGATGCGGTCCACGCTGTAGCGCCGGGCGCGGTAGACGGCCGCATAGCCCTCCCGCACCATCGCCAGGAAGGTGTCGGGCGAGGGGAACATGTTCTGGATGGCCGGGGCCGCCTGGGCGTAGGCGGTGGCCGCGTCGTCACGCCGGAACGCCTCGATCTGACGCTCCACCGTGGCCCG
>NZ_JAIEOF010000048.1 GCF_019750675.1 Methylobacterium sp. | reverse complement strand
CGCATCCTCGCCGAACCGACCCTGACGGCGATCTCGGGCGAATCCGCCAAGTTCACGGCCGGTGGTGAAATTCCCGTTCCCGCCTCGCAGAACTGTACCGGTGGCGTCTGCTCCATCGGCATCAGCTTCAAGCAGTACGGCGTCAGTCTGAGCTTCACGCCCGTGGTCCTCGCGCAGAACCGCATCTCGGTGCGCGTCGGGACCGAGGTTTCCGAGATCGATCAGCAGAATTCGTTCAACTTCGTCTCGGCGGGCACCACCGCCACCGGCGCTCAGAACACCTCCGTCCCGGGCTTCACCCTCCGCAAATCCGAGACCACGGTGGAGCTCGCCTCCGGCGCCACGATGATGACCGCCGGCCTGATCCAACAACGCAACAAGGCGGCGATCTCGGGGTTGCCCGGCTTGATCAACCTGCCGATCATCGGCGCCCTGTTCCGCTCCCGCGATTATCAGCGCCAGGAGACGGAGCTGATGATCATGGTCACCCCGTACATCGCGAAACCCATGGAACCGCGCCAGATCGCGCGACCGGATGACGGCTTCGTCGACGCCCAGGATGCACAGGCCATCCTCCTCGGCCG
Organism: Methylobacterium sp.; assembly: GCF_019750675.1. GTDB lineage: Bacteria > Pseudomonadota > Alphaproteobacteria > Rhizobiales > Beijerinckiaceae > Methylobacterium. The sequence goes on along the minus strand of NZ_JAIEOF010000048.1, from coordinate 7,218 downwards.
CCTGAACAAGCTCTACGGGGTCGCGGGCGCCAACCCCCTCGGCAACGGCTACCGCGGCCGCGTCGGTTTCATCACCGACTAGACCGACCGCTTCCTCTCCGCGCGCCGCCTCCACAGGACCCGACCACGATGTCCCTTCCGTCCTCCCGAAACGCACTGGCCCTGGCGGCGGTCGCGAGCGTCGCCGCGCTCCTGGGCGCCTGCCGCGCCGATCGCGTGGCGACGACCGGCTCGCTCTACCCGCACGATTATCGCGCCCGCCACCCGATCGTCCTCGCGGACGGCGCGCGCAGCCTGGACGTCTTCGTGACCGGCACCGGCCATGTCGATCCGCGCCAGGCCGCGGATATCGATGCCTTCATGCTCGAGTTCCGCCGTTACGGGCGAGGCACCCTCGTGCTCGACGTACCGCGCGGCGTCTCACCCGGAATGGGGGCGGGCGTGGAGCGGACCGCCGCGGCGATCCGGCGGATCGGTGCCGAAGGCGGCATCCCGCCGGGCCGCATCGCCGTCACGAGCTACGCGGTCGCCAATCCGGGCCTCGCCGCCCCTCTGCGCCTGAGCTTCCAGCGCATGGAGGCGAAGGTCGCCAGCCAGTGCGGAACCTGGCCCCAGGATCTCGGCGTCGGCGATCCGGCCTTCAACGGCCGCAACGAGTCTCACTGGAACCTCGGCTGCGCCAGCCAGAACAACTTCGCCGCCCAGATCGCCGACCCCGTCGATCTCGTGCGCGGGCGTCCCGAGGGTCGGATCGACACGATCCGGCGCACGGGCGACATCACGAAGATGCGCGAAGGCAAGGATCCGTCAACCCAATGGCGGCAGGATGGGAAGACGTCCGTGAAGGCAGCTGTCGGCGAGTGACCGGGCCGGAGCCGGGTCACCGCGACGAACTGCCAATCTTCCTCCCGCATCGGCGGCAACCTGAACCGGAATCCACCTCATGCCGGACCTGAACGCGTCGTCTGAGCGCATCATCGCCCCGGTACCTCGGATTACGATCCAGGCCTTCTGCGACACGTCGGAGACCGCGTCGCTGATCGAGTCCGTGGGCACCGACCGGCGGATGCAGAAGGCGCACATCAAGGTCCAGATGGGCGGCGGCCCCGCCGCCGTCGAGGCCTACAGGCATGCGCCGACACCGAACGTCATCGTCATCGAGACGCAGAGCGCCAGGTCCCGCCCCCTGGAGTGCCTGGACCAGCTGGCCGAGGTCTGCGACGAGGGCACGAAGGTCGTCGTCATCGGGCACGTCAACGATGTGCAGCTGTACCGGCAGTTCATCCAGCGCGGGGTGAGCGAGTACCTGATGGCGCCCGTGCAGGCGATCGACCTGATCCAGGCGATCTCCGACCTCTTCACCATCCCGGGCGCCAAGCCGGTCGGACGGACGGTGGCGGTCGTCGGTGCCAAGGGGGGCGTCGGCGCATCCACCATCGCCCACAACCTCGCGTGGACCATCGCCCGCGAGCAGGATACCGCGACCGTCATCGCCGACCTCGATATCGCCTTCGGCACGGCAAGCCTGAACTTCAACCAGGACCCGCCGCAGGGCATCGCCGAGGCGGTGTTCGCCCCGGACCGCCTGGACTCGAACCTCCTCGACAGGCTGCTGTCGAAGTGCAGCGACAATCTCTCGCTGCTGGCGGCGCCAGCCACCCTCGACCGCACGACGGACCTCACCGAGCCGGCCTTCGACAACCTTCTCGACCTCCTGCGCGCGGCCGTGCCCTGCATCGTCCTCGACGTGCCGCACCAATGGACCGCGTGGTCGCGGCGCATGCTCATCGGAGCGGACGAGATCCTCATCGTGGCGAGCCCCGAACTCGCGTCCCTGCGCAACACGAAGAACCTGCTCACTCTGCTCCAGCAGAATCGCCCGAACGATCGCAGGCCGCGGGTGGTCCTGAACGGAACCGGCGTCCCCAAGCGGCCCGAGATCGCCGCGGCCGAGTTCGCCAAATCCCTGGACACGACGATCAGCGCCAGTGTGCCGTTCGACGCGGCGCTGTTCGGCACGGCCGCCAACAACGGACAGATGCTGGCCGAGGTGCAGAGCGGCGCCAAGGCGGCCGAGGTCCTGTCGAGCCTGGCGGCCGTGATCACCGGCCGGACGGAGCAGCGGCGCGCGCGCCAGAACCTATTCGAGCCGCTGCTCTCCAAGCTCGCGCGTCGGAAGGCTTCGTGATGCCGACCGCGTTGCCTGAATTTTCCGCTGGGAGAACGCGCCATGTTCGGTAGGCGCTCTGGCAACGCGGCGGCGGAGGATCGGCCGGTCGCGATCGTCGCCAAGCCGCAGGCGATCCTGCCGGTGCACGATGATTCGGCCCTGCGCCTCAAGGCCGAGGCGCCCCGCCGTGCGGAGGTCGTGCCGCCGCCCGCACCGACGAAGTCGGAGGACTATTTCCGCACCAAGAGCATGATCTTCGGTGCGCTGATCGAGGCGATCGACCTCTCGCAGCTGGCCCGGCTCGATGCCGAGGCGGCGCGTGAGGAAATCCGCGACATCGTCTCGGAGATCATCGGGCTCAAAAATATCGTCCTGTCGATCGCCGAGCAGGAAGAGCTCCTCGACGACATCTGCAACGACGTCCTCGGGTATGGCCCCCTGGAGCCCCTGCTCGCCCGGGACGACATCGCCGATATCATGGTCAACGGCGCGAACCGCGCCTTCATCGAGGTGGGCGGCAAGATCCAGCTCACCAACGTACGCTTTCGCGACAATCAGCAGTTGATGAACATCTGCCAGCGGATCGTGAGCCAGGTCGGCCGCCGGGTCGACGAGGCCTCGCCGATCTGCGACGCGCGTTTGCCGGACGGATCCCGCGTGAACATCATCGCGCCGCCCCTGGCGATCGACGGGCCGGTCCTGACGATCCGTAAGTTCAAGAAGGACAAGCTCACCCTGGATCAGCTCGTCACCTTCGGGGCGATCTCGCCGGAGGGCGCCAAGATCCTGCAGATCATCGGCCGCGTCCGCTGCAACGTCGTCATCTCGGGCGGCACCGGCTCGGGCAAGACCACGCTTCTCAACTGCCTGACCCGGTACATCGACGCGGACGAGCGCATCATCACCTGCGAGGACGCGGCCGAGCTGCAATTGCAGCAGGCCCACGTCGTCCGCCTCGAAACGCGACCGGCCAACATGGAGGGGTCTGGACAGGTCACCATGCGCGACCTCGTCAAGAACTGCCTGCGCATGCGTCCGGAACGGATCATCGTCGGCGAGGTCCGTGGCCCGGAGGCCTTCGACCTCCTCCAGGCGATGAACACCGGCCACGACGGCTCCATGGGCACGCTGCACGCCAACTCGCCCCGCGAAGCCCTGGCGCGCATCGAGTCGATGATCACGATGGGCGGCTTCAGCCTGCCGTCGCGGACCCTGCGCGAGATGATCTGCGGGTCCATCGACGTGATCGTCCAGGCGACGCGCCTGCGTGACGGCTCGCGCCGAATCACCCACATCACGGAGGTGCTGGGCCTCGAGGGCGACGTCATCATCACCCAGGACCTGTTCCTCTACGACGTGCTCGGCGAGGACGCGAACGGCAAGCTGATCGGTCGTCACCGCTCGACGGGCGTCGGGCGCCCGCGCTTCTGGGAGCGCGCGCGCTACTACGGCGAGGAAAAAGCCCTGGCCGACGCGCTCGATGCGGCGGCCGATTTCGGCGGGGGTGAGCCGTGAGCGGTCTGCACCTGCCCCTCTCGGCGGGGCTTGCGGCGGTGGCTGCCGGCGCCGTCGCCTACGTGTTCCTGATGCCCTACCTGACCGGCGAGCGCCGCTCGGCCGAGCGCAGGAAGGCGGTCAGCGTCGTGGCGGCCCCGGGCACCCGAGCGGCGATCGTCAGCCGTCGCGAACAAGTCGCCAAGAGCCTCAAGGAAGTCGAAGCGAAACGTAACGGCACGAAAGTCACCCTCGAACTGAAGATCGCGCGGGCGGGACTGTCCTGGACGCGATCACAGTTCTACCTGATCTCGGCGGTGCTCGCGCTGGTGGCGGGAGCGGTCGCGTTCGTCATGACGGGCAGTCCGATGGTCGCGGCAGGTGCGGTCTTCGCGGGCGGCTTCGGCTTGCCCCTCTGGATCCTGACCTTTCTCCGCAAGCGCCGCATCGCCGCCTTCATCAAGGAATTGCCGACCGCCATCGACATCATCACCCGCGGCGTGCGCGCGGGCATCCCGGTGGGCGATTGCTTCCGCATCATCTCGCGCGAAGCGGAAGAGCCGATCCGGTCCGAATTCCGCCTGGTGGTGGAAGCGCAGACTTTGGGCCTGTCCCTCGGAGAGGCGCTGGTCAAGATGTACGAGCGCGTTCCGGTTTCGGACGTCAACTTCTTCGGAATCGTCATCAGTATTCAGGCGAAATCGGGCGGCAACCTCTCCGAAGCGCTCGCGAACCTTTCGCGCGTCCTGCGTGAACGCAAGAAGATGGCCGGCAAGATCCAGGCGATGAGCATGGAGGCCAAGGCATCGGGCGGCATCATCGCGGCCCTGCCCTTCGTGGTGGCGACGCTCACCTACCTGACGAGCCCCGACTACATCTCCCTCCTCTGGCGGACGGATATCGGAAAGCTCGCGCTTCTGGGCTCCGCGATCTGGATGTCGATCGGCGTCTTCACCATGAAGAAGATGATCAATTTCGACGTCTGAGCGTCATCGCGCCGCCGATCCGCGTGAGCGGGTAGCCCGGAGGCTTCTCGTCCGGTCCAATCGCTAGGAGAGACCCCTTGCTGGACGCCATCGCCCTGAAGGTCACCGATCCGCGCTTTCTCGGCATGGTATTGACGGGAATCGCCGCTGCCGCGACGGCGTTCGCGCTGCTGCAGCCCATGCTCGAGCCGGACCGGCTCGGCAAGCGCATGAAGCTGGTGGGCGAGGAACGCGACGAGATCCGCCGCCGCGAACGGGAGCGGCTGGCCGCCAAGGCGACCCTGCGGACCACGCCGAAGGCGTACATGAAGCGGGTGGTCGAGCAGTTCAACCTCAGCCGATGGCTGGGCACCGAGACGGCCAAGAAGCAGCTGGTGATGGCCGGCTTCCGCTCGCCCGGCGCGGAGACCGGTTTCCTGTTCTTCCGCCTCGTGACGCCGATCGTCCTCGGCATCGTGGCGGCCTTCTATGTCTTCGTCCTCGGCGTGATCAATCAACCCTTCACCATTCGGTTGGTGGTCGTCATCGCGGTGCTGCTCCTCGGCATCAAGGCTCCGGAGCTCTACCTCCTCAACGCGTCGAAGAAGCGCCAGACCGAGATCCGGGCCGCCTGGCCGGATGCCCTCGACCTGGCGCTGATCTGCGTGGAATCCGGCATGTCGGTGGAGCACGCCTTCCGCCGCGTGAGCACGGAGATCGTCAGTCAATCCGTCGTGCTTGCCGAGGAACTCGCGGTGCTCACGGCCGAACTCTCCTACCTGCCTGACCGGCGCATCGCCTTCGAGAATCTCGCCAACCGCATCGGTCTCGATCAGATCAAGGCGGTGACCACCGCCCTGATCCAGGCGGAGCGCTACGGAACACCGGTGGGTCAGGCATTGCGCGTGCTCTCGCAGGAAAGCCGCGATGCCCGCATGAACGAGGCCGAGAAGAAGGCGGCCGCCCTGCCGCCCAAGCTCACGGTGCCGATGATCCTGTTCTTCCTGCCCGTGCTCTTCGTCGTGATTCTCACGCCGGCACTCGTCCAGGTCTTCCGTTAGATCACGCGAACGGCCACGGCTCGCCGGAGATGCCGGGTCATCCTATGTCGGACGGGTGACGGACGCCCGGAGCCTGCATGTCGGACCTGACCTATGCGATCGGCGACGTCCATGGCTGCGCGGATGCGCTGATCCGCCTCCTGGATCGGATCGACTGGCACGCCCGGGGACGTGCCGCCGCCATCGTGTGTCTCGGCGACTATGTCGACCGCGGTCCAGACAGCGCCGGTGTGATCCGCATTCTCCGCGCGCGCCAGGCAGCATCGCACGGAAGGATGATCTGCCTGCGGGGCAATCACGAGCAGATGATGCTCGATGCCCATCGCGATGCCCGCGATGCGCCGGCCTGGCTCGCCAATGGCGGCATCGAAACGCTGCGATCCTTCGGAGCCGCGGATGCCGGAGCGTTGCCGGACGATGTTCTCGCCTGGATGTCGGGCCTGCCGACCGTCCACGAGGACGCCGGGCGATACTACGTGCACGCGGGATTTCGCCCTGGGTATCGTGGGGTCGACCCCAACGTCACGGCGCGTCTCTGGATCCGCGAGCCGTTCCTCGCGTCGAATTATGATTTTGGAAAGCACGTCGTTCATGGTCATACGCCCCAGCGGAGCGGCCGGCCGGACGCACGGAGCTTTCGCACGAACCTGGATACGGCCTGCGTGTATGGCCAGGTCCTCACCGCCGGTGTCTTTACGACGGCACGCCCGGGCCCGGTGGAATTCCTTCAGACGCCACGTGACCCTCCGCAGATGTCCGACCGGTCCGATCGCCCTTGACAGCGCGCGCGGAACTCTTGCGGAACACTTGCGGAACGTTTAATGTGTTCGTGATTTGTTTCTGTGACGCCGCGACGCAACCCCCGGCCCGAACGAAGAGTGTTCCGCATGTTGACGCGTAAGCAGCTGGATCTTCTCCAGTTTATCCAGCACCGGATGCGCGAGAGTGGCGTTCCCCCTTCGTTCGACGAGATGAAGGATGCCCTCGATCTGAAGTCGAAGTCGGGCATCCATCGGTTGATCACGGCGCTCGAGGAGCGGGGGTTCCTGCGCCGCTTGCCCAATCGGGCGCGTGCGATCGAAGTGATTCGGATGCCCGAAAGCCTGGGCGGGGAGCCCGGAGCATCCCGCGCCGCCGCGGCGCCCGAGGTTCGCCGCTTCACGCCGAGCGTCGTCGAGGGCGGCAAAGGCAAGGGCATGCCCGCAGGCGCCTCCGTCTCTCGCTTGCCGACCACGCAGGCCACCGACGAGAGCGGTCGCGCCGTCACCATTCCGGTCATGGGTCGGATCGCCGCCGGTACGCCGATCGCGGCGATCCAGGAGCAGAGCCACTCGGTGACGATGTCGCCCGACTTCCTCGCGGGTGGCGAACACTATGCCCTGGAAGTGCGCGGCGACTCGATGATCGAGGCCGGTATCCTCGACGGGGACCTCGTTGTCATCCGCAAGCAGGAGACCGCGAACACCGGCGACATCATCGTGGCGCTGATCGACGACGAAGAGGCGACGCTCAAGCGCCTGCGCCGGCG
>NZ_JAIEOF010000380.1 GCF_019750675.1 Methylobacterium sp. | reverse complement strand
TCCCGCCGGGGAACGCCCGGCGACGCAGCCCGCAGCCGCGACCCGGGCGCGGGAGACCGACCACGCCGGCTTCGTCTCGGTCAGCCTGCTGACCGGCCAGGGTGCCGGCTTCCAGGAGATCCGGCTGCGCCGCTGAGCCGGGCGCGGCCCATGCCGCAGCCACGGGCCTGCTGATCGCGCGGCATCGGACCCGGACAACCGCATCGAGACAGATCCGGCCGCCGACGCGGCGGCCCACTTCCCCTCGCCGACGAGACCTGAGCATGACGTCCCTCGCGCGCCTCCTGCCCCTCATCCTCCTCTGCGGCGCGGGCCCCGCCCTGGCGATCAGCGCGGACGAATCTCCCGAGGGCCGGTGGGCGCCGACGCTGAAGGCGTGCCGGGACCCGGAGGGCAGCGGCGTATTCGAGGTGCGGCTGAAGGCACAGGCCGGCCCGGCCCTGGAAGGCGCCGGAAACCTCTGCCGGATCACGCGGGTCTCCGACACGGCGATCGGCTACCACCTCGCCCTGCGGTGCTACGGCTCGGCCGAGGATCAAGCCGCGGACCGGGACGCCAGCATCCGGCAGATCGTGGTCGATGCGATCGGACCGGTGACCATGCGGACGGATGGGCGCCGCGTATATCGCTGCGCCGGGTCGGCCCGCGTGGCCGCCGCGCCGATTTCCCCGCTCGTCGTGCCGGCCCCGGCCATACCGCCTGACGCGGCGCGGACGGAATCCTCCGTCTCGGCCTCGCCCGCGCCGGAAGCGCTCTCGCCGCAGGCGCCGATCGCTCAAGGACCTGTTCCGGACGCGCCGTTGCCGTTCGCACCGCTACCGGAAGCGTCGACCCGACGCGCGGCCATGCCGGCCGCCCCGCCACCCGACCCGACACGACGCCAGACCGAGCGCCCGATCTGGCGCGGACAACTCGTGAGCTACGCTGGCAGCCAGGAGGCGGGCACGATCGTGGTCAGCACACGGGAACGCGCGCTCTATCTCGTCCAGGCGAACGGCAAGGCCATCCGCTACCGGGTCGCGGTCGGCCGCGCGGGCGCGACCTGGACGGGCGTGGAACGGGTCACCGCCAAGCAGACCTGGCCGGGCTGGACACCGACGCCGGAGATGCGCCGGCGCCGGCCGGGCCTGCCGCACCACGTCGCGGGCGGTCCGCGCAACCCCCTCGGCGCGCGGGCACTCTATCTCGGCGACTCGGCCTATCGCATCCACGGAACGACGGAGCCGGGCTCGATCGGCCGCGCCGCGTCGTCCGGCTGCTTCCGGATGCTCAACAAGGACGTCATCGAACTCTACGAGCGCGTCCCGGTAGGAACTCGGGTCGAAGTGATGTGAGCGGGTGTGCGAGAGCGGGAAGTTTGTCGGTCGGAGCGGGTCGTGTGTCGGCGCCGATCTACCGAGCTTGCCGGTTCAGCCGAAAGCCGCGGGAGGGCAGGAACGCGACCGCGCGAGAACCGACGCCCGCGTCCCTCCTCCGGGCGCATCCGGACGGCGTAGAGCCTGTCCGGACGCAGGAATGGAACGGACCATCCATGAAGGCCGCGGTCGCGTTGGTTGGCAGGCGACGCAATGATGACGGGCACGGAGCATGTCGCGACCGACGGGCAGCATGAGGCGTTAGGCGAGGCCTGCGCCCGGCCGACCGCCGAGCGTGAGACAATGTACGATCTGCTCCGGCCGCGCGTTGCATCCGACGAAGATGGGTGGGAACGCGTCCGGTTCAGGCCTCTCGTGAATCCTCCGAATGCGCCAATGCACTAGCTGCGCTTCTGATTGGGATCGTAAGACTCGATCGTAACCCAATCCTTCCAGGAAAAAACCGCTGTTTGCCAGGGCTGGTTCTGCAAGATTCCCATCACACGCGGAGACACCATGATGATGTCGGATTGCATATATACGCCGTGATAGTAGCAAGCGTCGACAATATCCCAGATCTTGAAGCCAAGATTCGACAAATACGTCAACCGCTCCAAGAATGTCGACTGTGTCGCTTCAATGATTACTATATCAACATCGTCGATTATACCCGTCGAGCCCCGGAGAATTTCCATCTCAAGGCCATCGACGTCAATTTTTAAGAGAAAAGGTCTTTGGTCTTGCCGGGAACGGATCAATGTATCGATGCGGGTCGTAGGGACGAATTCAGAAGCCCCCTCCTCGACGAGACTACTATGCGTGACCCAAGTCCCGCCGCCCAAGAATTTTTTCGTGATACCAGAGGTGCCGTCCTTGTCGGAAGCAGCGACGAGGAGAAGTTCCGTATCAAATCCTTCATACGCCTTTTTGATACCCTCGTGATATTCCTCGACCGGCTCAAGCAGTATATGCTTCTTGTCACCAAAGATATTCTTTAGCTCTGTGGTTTCTATCTGTACACCTACATCGATTACAGTGCCTATCTCTACCCCGAGGTCCTTGAGGCACCGAAGCGCACTGTCTTTAGATGGAAACCTCATACTCAATCTCTCTCGACTATATAATCAACTTTCCGCCAGTGAATACGAGGGACCATATCGTGTCAACGATCTAGTGCACGGAATTAGAGCCTATGCGAGGTCTTTGTTTCAGGCTGGATCATTGAGGGCGCTGGTGGACATGGGGCTGGCAACGGAGGCGAGACGACCGGTTGCGACATCGGGTCGGCTGACTCGCTCGCGATGCAGGCCGCCCGAATGGCCGAGCCCGCCGACGCTCCCCTCAACGGGCCAGCGCCGTTCCAGCAGGACGAAGCCCTTCCGCACCCGCAGCAACGCGACGACCCGGTGGCGCAGGCCGTGAAGGCGTCGTCGACAAGGGCCAGACGCATGGCTCCGAGAAGCCCGGCCGGATTTCGTCTCGGCCAAGTTTTCCGCCGTCGACATCCTCAGCGAGGAGCGACTGTTGGCCCAACGAGGTCGTGGCCTTGGCCCGCTCGCAGGATGTCACGGCAACGGTTCGCGCATCCACGGCATCACTCATGCTCCCAATCCTGTCGAGAGGATCGGAATGGACCGCGTCTCCGACGAAGCATGCCGGCGTTGCGCCTACGCGCCGAGGGTGCGCCCCGGCACGCGCGGGGTGCTTTTGCGCCAACCGACGAAGATTGCACGACTGCGCCGCCAAACCCGCTGCGCGTCCGAAGAACATGGGCCAGCCAGATCACGGTTCAGAGGAGAGCAAGCCGACAATCCTCCGGCGATCGCACGGCAGGGTCCCGAGAGCGGCCCTCCATCCGTACCGGGTGCATCGGCCGGAAGCGGTGCCGTCAAGATTTGGTTAACGGCGGCGTGGCTAGCATCGATTCCCGTGGGACCGCGTCGCCGGGTTGCCGATGGGGCGGCGCCGGCCACGGTCCCGTTGGGGATCGATGGATGGTACGCGACGCCGGCACGGCCCTGATCGCCCTCGTGGCCGACGCCCCTCCCCTTTCCCTTATCCGGGCCCTGGCGCCCCTCGCCTGCGCGACCCGTCTGGTCCTCGGCCCGGCGGATGCCGCCGCACTCGGCGCCCAGCCCTGCGACCTGATCCTGATCGAGGCCGCCGAGACCGCGCAGGCGCGCAGCGTCGACCTGATCGCGCGGCTGCGGGTGATGCCCGAGCACGCGCGCAGCCCGATCGTGCTGCTCGCGGACGACGTCGCGGCCGTGCGCTACGCCGCCGTGGCGGCCGGCGCCAACGACGTCATGGCCCGGACGGTCGAGCCCCTCGACCTGATCACGCGGCTGGCCAACCTGCTCGAACTCGCATTCCTGCGCCGCAAGGCCGACCATCACGCACGGGCCATGAACCGGACCCTGGAGCAGGCGGTGGCCGAGGCCACGCTGCGCGAGCGCGAAATCATCCGCCGCCTCATGCTCGCCGCCGAGTTCCGCGACGATCAGGCCGGCGATCACCTCACCCGCGTCGCGGGCTGCACCATCGCCATCGCGGAAGGCCTGGGGCTCTCCGAGCAGGAGGCCAACGACATCGCGCTGGCCTCGACCATGCACGACATCGGCAAGATCAGCATCCCGGACGCGATCCTGATGAAGCCCGGCCTCCTCACCGAAGCCGAGCGCGAGGAGATGAAGCAGCACGCCCTGCGCGGCTACCGCATGCTCAACGACAGCCCCTCGCACCTGCTGCAGATCGCCTCCGACATCGCGCTGACCCACCACGAGCGCTGGGACGGCCAGGGTTATCCCCAGGGACTGCGCGGTACCGAGATTCCCCTCGCCGGCCGGATCGTCGCGGTGGCCGACGTGTTCGACGCCCTGATCTCCGAGCGCGTCTACAAGAAGGCTTGGCCCCCCGAGCAGGCCCGCCGGCACCTCGAAACCCATGCGGGCAGCCACTTCGACCCCGATTGCGTCGCCGCGTTCGTGTCGCGCTGGAGCGACATCACGGTCCTGATCGCCGAGCGACCCTCCGACACGGGCGCCGCCTGAGGCACGTCCGAAGGCAGGTTCGCCTGACATGAACCTTGCGCCCCGCGGAGGATGTGCAACATTCGCCGGGTCGAGATGAAGGCCGTCCGGATGTCACGGCTGCGGCGAAACAGACATATACTGGAAGGACCTGTGTCCGCTATCGTCGGGACCGGAAGGGCTCCGGAGGCGGTCCTCTCCGGCACCGCGCCAGCGGCCGGCTTCAGGGATCAAGTGGCATGGCATGCATGGTAGACGCTCAGCCGGAGAAGACGGCGCCCCTCATCGATCCACTGCTCCTCGACAACCAGCTCTGCTACGCGCTCTACGCGGCCGCCCATCGGATGACGAAGTCGTACCGCCCGATGCTGGAGCGGATGGGGCTGACCTACCCGCAATACCTCGTCCTCCTCGTGCTCTGGGAGACGGACGGCGTCACGGTCTCGGAGATCGGCCGGCGCCTGCGTCTCGATTCCGGAACGCTGACCCCCGTCCTGAAGCGCCTGGAGCATGCCGGCTTCCTCGTGCGCAACCGGCGCCGCTCGGACGAGCGCGAGGTCGAGATCGCCCTCACGGCGAAGGGCCAGGGCCTGCGCGCCGAGGCGGCCGCCGTGCGTGAATCCGTGATGTGCCAGCTCAAGATGTCGGAACCCGAGGTCCAGGCCATGCGGGCCGACCTGAATGCGCTGATCGCGAACCTCAGCGCCGCCAAGTAAACGCGGTGCCCGGCGGGCGGCCCCGAAAACCGGGAGCGACCCAAGAAGATTTGCCGGGTAAGTTTCGCTTGAGCGGTGCGGCCCGGAACCGCTAAGGCGGGGCAGGCCCGCCGATGCTCGGCTGTCCCGGCGAGAACCCGGGACGGCGCGCCTGCGCCGGACCGGACCCCTCCGAACCCTCGCCGGGGCCGTGACCCCAACGGGATTGCGCCAGAGATGGAAGCCCAACGACAGGTCCGGGCGCGTATCGCCCCGAACCAGCCGCCCTTCGCGACGCGACATGCACCGCGCCACGGCGGCCGGGGATCGATGAGCGCCGCGTGGAGACGCGAACCCTCCGTGGCGGAAAGCGTTTCCAACCCATGAGCGCGAATGCGGGTGAGGCGGACCAGACACCCCGGCGGCAGGTCGGGGCGCTCCCTTTCCGGCGGACACCGGAGGGCGGTTACGTGATCCTCCTGGTGACCTCGCGCGAGAGCCGGCGCTGGGTGATCCCGAAGGGTTGGCCGATGAAAGGGCGCAAGCCCTACGAGGCGGCCGCGCGCGAGGCCTACGAGGAGGCCGGACTGCTCGGCACGATCGGCAAGCGCCCACTCGGATTCTACCTCTACGAGAAGCGCCTCAAGAGCCGCGACGCCGTCCTGTGCCAGGTGAAGGTGTTCCCCCTCGAGGTCCGCAAGCAGCTGAAGCACTGGCCCGAGCGCCACCAGCGCGAGGACCGCTGGTTCTCCCCTTCCGAGGCCGCCGAGGCGGTGGCGGAGCCCGGTCTCGCGGCGATCATCCGGGCGGCCTGCAAGCGCGAGACCGGCGCCCTCGCCTGAGGCTGAGGCCGGGTCGCGGTTTCGGGGCGGCGGCAAGGAACAACCGCCGCGGCGCACAAAACCGCGGCAATCGTCGCCGATGCGATTGCCAAGCCGCCCGCGATCGGCTACTTGCCCCCTCGTCCAGTCGCGAGGCCATCGCCGCCGCCACGGACACCGCGCTGCTGTAGCTCAGTGGTAGAGCACCTCATTGGTAATGAGGAGGTCGACAGTTCAATCCTGTCCAGCAGCACCACTACTTCCATCAACTCAATCAAAGCATTGCTGATCGGCGGCGCGCTCTTTTACGAGCCGCGCATGCTCCCGTTTCACGGTAGCGGTCGATACAGCCGAAATCCCGACCGCGGATGCCGGTCCGCCGAGGATCAGTTCATCGGCGGCCCACGGGGTCACCGGGCGATGCGCGCAACCGTCCGATCCGTGGCGCTGCGGACGTAGCCACGGGAAATGAGCCGGTCGCGCCCCATGGTCCGGCGCTCGGCCTCGGCGAGATCCGCGAGCGCGTCCTCGACCGCTCGAACGAGAGCGGTCCAGGCGTCTCCCTGCGCTGCCCGATGGTAGGCGAGCGCGATCGTCTCGGCCTCGGAGAGCTTCACCTCCACAGGCGGTTCGAACGGACGGGCGTGCATCTTAGGTCAATCCCTGCAAGAACATATCAGGAACAAACCGCATCGCGGCCCACGGTTCAATGGGAAGGGCCAAGGCTGCGAACGCGCCGGTGGACGCCTGTGGAATCCGGGGTAGAAAGCCAATGCCGACGCGGCTTTACCGCTTCCACTGCACGGATGGACATGATTTGGTCGCCGATCTGCGCGGGCGGCGCATCCCGACGGTGGCCTTGATGCGCCTCCACGCCGAGCGGATCGCACTCGACCTGATGCGTCGTGGCGCGCGGCTCGATTGGTCGGCTTGGCACGTCGAGGTCTATGATGCGAACGGCCGGGTGGTGCTGACGAAAGCCTTCACGGACGTCCGGTATGACCATACGGCTGCATGAGCCCAGAGAGGACCGCCTTGGCGGTGGAGATGACGGGCATGGTGAAGGCGTTCGTGACCGAACGGACGCGGATCGCGGCCGACGGCCGGGACATGTCATCGGCGCGGAGGGGCGCGCTGAAGACGATTGAGGCGATGTAGAAGGCCTCGGCCATGGCCGGCCGGATACCGGGCACGGTCGCGATCGCGGCCGACTCGACGAGACGGACGAGCGGGAGGCCGCGACGATTCCGGGCCACGTCAGCGAAATCCCGAGGGATTTCGTAGAGCGTCGGCCGGAGGCGTCGAGGGCTTGGAGACGGAGGGGACCACCGTGGCATTCAAGGCGAAATCGGCAGCGGAGACGAAAGCCGCGGATTTGGCGTCCGCCCTCATCCGGATCGCGGACCGGGACGGCGCGCCGCTCAACGTCGGCGTGGATCGGCTTCGACAGGGCAATCCACGTCTCACGCCCCTGGCGATCGGCCAGACGTTCCGGAAATATCGGGACAGCCTCGATGCCGCGCTTGCCGAACGCGGTTACGTCCTCGTGGACTACGCGGATCGGGGGCCGGGGCGAGGAATGGAATTCGAGATCGCCCCTGCGTGAGGCTGTCTCCGCAACGCGGTCCCACGGGAGGAAACCTGGCGGACCCTGATGGGGCCGGGTCCGGTGATCACGCTGGATCAGGCGAGGTCGTTCTGCTCCTCTGGATCTTCGGGAAGGCGCTCGGCCGGGTCGACCGTCTCCTGCGCGTGGCTGCCGTCGACCCGCGAGGCGCCGCCGGTCGGCTCCTTCGATTGGCATTCCTTCGGATCGTCACCGCCATCCCGGGTGATCACCCGATTCATCGGGACCTCCAGCGGGTCCTGCTTGTTCTCG
>NZ_JAIEOF010000125.1 GCF_019750675.1 Methylobacterium sp. | reverse complement strand
GCTTCCTGCCGCGCACCATCGACGAGGACCAGTGGCAGACCGCCGACCGGGCCATGTCCTGGCTCTGGCAGGAATACGGCGCTAAGCGCTTCGCCAAGAAAGGCATCCCGGCCCGGCCGGAACGCCAGGAGGGCGTGAAGCCCCGGGTGAACCTGATCGGGCCCGCCTACGGCACCTTCAACATGCCGTCCGATCTCGCCGAGATCCGCCGCCTGGTCGAGGGCATCGGCGCCGAGGTGAACCTCGTATTCCCCCTCGGCTCGCATCTGGCCGACGTGCCGGCGCTCGTGAACGCGGACGCCAACATCTGCCTCTACCGCGAGTTCGGCCGCCTGCTCTGCGAGGCCCTGGAGCGTCCCTACTTCCAGGCCCCCATCGGCATCCATTCGACTTGCGCGTTCCTGCGGGCGCTGGGCGAAGCGCTGGGCCTCGATCCCGAGCCGTTCATCGAGCGCGAGAAGCACACCACCATCAAGCCGGTCTGGGATCTCTGGCGCTCGGTGACGCAGGATTTCTTCGGCACCGCGAGCTTCGGCATCGTGGCCTCCGAGACCTACGCGCGGGGCGTCCGGCACTTCCTCGAGGACGAGATGGGCCTGCCCTGCCATTTTGCGGAGTCCCGCAAGGCCGGCGCCAAGACCGACAACGCCGCCATCCGCGAGATGATCGCCAAGAACCCGCCGCTGGTGCTGTTCGGCTCGTTCAACGAGCGGATGTACGCGGCCGAGTGCGGCGCCCGCGCGGTGTTCGTGCCGGCTTCCTTCCCGGGCGCCATCATCCGGCGGCACACGGGCACGCCCTTCATGGGGTTCTCCGGGGCGACCTACCTCGTCCAGGAGGTCTGCAACGCGCTCTTCGACATGCTCTTCCACATCCTGCCGCTCGCCCGCGACATGGACAAGGTCGAGGCGACCCCGGCCCGGCTCCACCGCGAGCTGCCCTGGGACGAGGCGGCGCGCGCGCGCCTCGACGAACTCGTCGAGGCGCATCCGGTGCTGGTGCGGATCTCGGCCGCCAAGCGCCTGCGCGATGCCGCCGAGCGGGCGGCGCGCCAGGCCGGCGCGGGCCGGGTCGTCCCGGACCATGTCGAGCGCGCCCGCGCCGAGGCGAGCCTCGGAGCCGCCGCATGAGCGCCGGCCACCATTCCCTTTCCGGCTGGAGCGGCGCGGCGCCGTCCAGCCGGTCGATGCCGACCCCGCGCGTCCTCGCAAGGACGCGTCCCGCCGCGGAACGCCAGGAGAGAGATCCCATGCAACGTTCGCTGAATCCGGTGTCGCGCCTGCATCAGGACGAGGTCCAGGCCCGCATCCTCCTGGCCACGACCTACCCGTTCTTCCTCGCCGCCGCCGTGGTGCAGCGCGTGCTGCCGCAGGCGCGCAGCGCCGTCGCCCAGCCGCGCCGCTCGGTCTTCGCCGAGGCGCGGGCCATGGCCGTCTCGGCGATCCCCTTCGTCTTCATGGGGTGATGCCCCCCGGAGCGGTCCGCTCGCGCGGCGCCGCTCCCACCCGTTTGCCCCTCGGGCCGAGGCGTCACGCCCGGCCCCCGATCGACCTCCCGTCCGAACAGGCGGGAAGGACCGCCTCGATCCGCGCCGCGCGGCCCGAGGCGCACCCCGCCGTCTCCCGATCCGCGGGCGCGGCCAGTCACAGCGGAGGTTTGAACCGATGGCCAATGGCATTGTCGAGAAACCGAGCAGCCTGTCCGGGCTGACGGAACCGGAAGCCAAGGAGTTCCACGCGATCTTCTTGACGAGCTTCATCATCTTCACGGCGATCGCCGTGGTCGCCCACATCCTCGTGTGGCTGTGGCGCCCGTGGCTGCCCGGACCGAAGGGCTACGCCGCCCTCGAGACGGCGGCCCAGGGCGTCGTCTCCCTGCTCTCCTGAGAAGGACCCTCATCATGCACAAGGTCTGGCTTCTCTTCGATCCGCGCCGCACCCTCGTGGCGCTCTTCACCTTCCTGTTCGTCCTGGCGCTGCTGATCCACTTCATCCTGCTCAGCACCGACCGGTTCAACTGGCTGGAAGGCCCCAAGGCGCCGCGCGCGGCCAACGCGCAGACGCTGGTTCTGCCGACGATGCCCGCCTGACCGGGCCGGCATCCAGAGCAGAATACCCCGAACACGGATGATCGGCGGGCTGGCCACGAGCCACCCGTCGACCATCGCCAAAGAGCGTGGTGGGCCTGGGAGGTCGCGATGGCGATGCTGAGCTTCGAACGAAAATACCGCATCCGCGGCGGCACCCTGGTCGGCGGAGACCTGTTCGATTTCTGGGTCGGGCCGTTCTACGTCGGCTTCTTCGGCGTCACGACGCTGTTCTTCTCGGTGCTGGGCACCGCCCTGATCATCTACGGCGCGGCGCTGGGGCCGACCTGGAACATCTGGCAGATCAACATCGCGCCGCCCGACCTCAAGTACGGGCTGGCGCTGGCCCCCCTCCAGGAGGGCGGCCTCTGGCAGATCATCACCTTCTGCGCGGTGGGCGCGTTCTGTTCCTGGGCCCTGCGCGAGGTCGAGATCTGCCGCAAGCTCGGCATCGGCTACCACGTGCCCTTCGCCTTCTCAGTGGCGATCCTGGCCTACGTCACCCTGGTGGTGGTGCGGCCCCTCCTGATGGGCGCCTGGGGCCACGGCTTCCCGTACGGCATCCTGTCCCACCTCGATTGGGTCTCGAACACCGGCTACCAGTACCTGCACTTCCACTACAATCCGGCGCACATGCTGGCGGTGACGTTCTTCTTCACCACGACGCTGGCGCTCTCGCTGCACGGCTCGCTGATCCTGTCCTCCACCAATCCGGGCAAGGGCGAGGTGGTGAAGACGCCCGAGCACGAGGACACGTTCTTCCGCGACACCATCGGCTACTCGATCGGCACCCTGGGCATCCACCGGCTCGGCCTGTTCCTGGCGCTCTCGGCGGGCTTCTGGAGCGCGGTCTGCATCGTCATCAGCGGCCCGATCTGGACCCGCGGCTGGCCCGAGTGGTGGGGCTGGTGGCTCAATCTCCCGGTCTGGCGCTGATCTCGATAAAGGGAGGCTCGTGATACCATGGCCTACTACCAGAACATCTTCTCCGAAGTGCAGGTCCGCCCGATCGCGCCGGACCTCGGCATCCCGGTGGATTCCAACAAGCGCTGGGGCACGCCGTTCAACTCCTACCTGTTCGGCCTCATCGGCAACGCCCAGGTCGGCCCGATCTACATCGGCTATCTCGGGGCGCTCTCCTTCGCCTGCGGGCTGATCGCCTTCGAGATCATCGGCCTCAACATGTGGGCCTCCGTGAACTGGGACCCCGTCCAGTTCGTGCGCCAGCTGCCCTGGCTGGCCCTCGAGCCGCCGCGCCCGCAATACGGCTTGCGGGTCCTGCCGCCGCTGGCCGAGGGCGGCTGGTGGCTGATCGCCGGCTTCTTCCTCACCGCCTCGGTGCTGCTCTGGTGGCTGCGCCTGTTCCGCCGGGCCAAGGCGCTGGGCCTGGGCTACCACGTGCCCTGGGCCTTCGCCTCCGCGATCTGGCTGTTTCTGGTGCTGGGCTTCATCCGCCCCGTGCTGATGGGCTCCTGGTCGGAGGCGGTGCCCTTCGGCATCTTCCCCCACCTCGACTGGACCGCCGCCTTCTCGCTCCGCTACGGCAACCTGTTCTACAACCCGTTCCACATGCTCTCGATCGTCTTCCTGTACGGGTCGACGCTGCTCTTCGCGATGCACGGCGGCACCATCCTGGCGGTGAGCCGCTTCGGCGGCGAGCGTGAGATCGACCAGATCGTCGATCGCGGCACCGCCACGGAACGCGCGGCCCTGTTCTGGCGCTGGACCATGGGCTTCAACGCCACCATGGAATCGATCCACCGCTGGGCCTGGTGGTTCGCGGTCCTGACCACGCTCACCGGCGGCATCGGCATCCTGCTCACCGGCACGGTGGTCGACAACTGGTACCTCTGGGCGGTCAAGCACGGCGTCGCCCCGGCCTACCCGCAGGTCTACCCGCCCGTGATCGATCCGCTCGCCACCTCTGCCACCACCATTCCCGGGGGAGCTCCATGAAGATCTTCTTCACCGTCCTTGGAGCCGCCGTCGCCTTCTTCCTCACGGTGGCGATGATCGGGTTGACCGACTGGGACCGGCCGCCCCTGGCGGTCCAGCAGAACGGCTATCGCGGCACCGCGATGGCGCAGGTCCACACCCGCGACGCGGTGGCGGAGAAGAAGGAGGCCAACCTGGCGCCCGCACCCGCCGACCCGGCCGAACCCGGCGAGGATCTCGCCGGCACCACCTACGAGAACGTCCAGGTCCTCAAGAACGTCAGCGTCAACGAGTTCAACCGCCTGATGGTCTCGATGACCGAGTGGGTCAGCCCCGAGCAGGGCTGCACCTACTGCCACAACACCGAGAACATGGCCGACGACAGCCTCTACCAGAAGAAGGTCGCCCGCCGGATGCTCCAGATGACGCAACATCTCAACAGCGAGTGGAAGGACAACCACACGGGCGGCGCCGGTGTCACCTGCTACACCTGCCACCGGGGCCAGCCGGTGCCGGCCAACATCTGGTTCACCGATCCGGGCCCGAACCGCCCCGGCGGCTTCACGGCCCGCAACAACGGCCAGAACCTCGCCAAGAGTTCGGTCGGCCTCGCCTCGCTGCCCTACGACACCCTGACCGAGTATCTGGCCGACAAGACCATCGACAACAACGTCATCCGGGTGAACTCGACCACGGCCCTGCCCACCACCAAGGGCAAGCCGATCCAGGACGCGGAGAAGACCTACGGCCTCATGATCCACATGTCGGAGGGCTTAGGGGTCAACTGCACCTTCTGCCACAACACCCGGGCGATCTCGAACTGGTCGCAGAGTACGCCGCAGCGGACCACCGCCTGGCACGGCATCCGGATGGTGCGGGACATCAACGGCAACTACATGGAGCCGCTGACCTCGACCTTCCCGCCCAACCGCCTCGGGGCGCTCGGCGACGTGCCGAAGGTGAACTGCACCACCTGCCACAACGGACAGAACAAGCCCCTCAACGGCGCCCACGTGGTGGACGCCTATCCGGAACTGGCCAAGTCCACCGAAACCGCCAGCGCGAACCCGCCCGCCATGCCGGCGAACCCGCCCACCATGCCGGCGACCCCGGCGCAACCGGCGCCCGCCCCGCAATAACGGCCCGGGGCGCGGGCGAGACGACAGAGGCCGCCCGGGCAACCGGACGGCCACTTTTCACTTGTCCGCTTCGCGGAGGGCGGCTCTACGCGGAAACCCCGGCGGCGCGTCCAACGCATCCGCCCATCCAAGCCATCGACCGGCTCTCCTCCCCCTTGTGGGACGGCGTCGGCAATGAGGCCGGCTATGCCAGCCTCGCCTGCCCGAGGGTGACCCGGCCCCCCTCATTCCTTGGGTCGGAGCCCGTTCATCTTGAACGCGCAGGGCTGCGGAGGGTGGTTTTTCAGCCGATCCGCTTTCAGTCGAAAGTTCGAGCTTCCCGGTCGTCGCTATCGGTCGTTCTGCGATTGAGAATGTCGTCTCTCGGCATTCGGCTGGCGAGCGCATCGATGGCAAGGCGTGACCGCAACGGCAGATACCGGGTCGCGGGCCAGACCGCGTAGCAATCCATGGTCGCGTAGGGTCGCTCCGCCCAGAGCTGGACGAGTTCGCCTGCCTGGAGGCTGTCGCGGATCAGCCAATGCTGGAGCCAGCAGAGGCCGAGCCCCGCCTTGGCGGCGCTCAGGATGACCTCGACGTCGTCGAACTGCAGCCTGGCCTGGGGAGAGACCGGGACGAGGATGCCGCTGGCATCCGGCAGGCGCCAGACGTAGCCGCGATCGCCGCGCGCGTAGGCCAGTGTGTCGTGGCCCGCGAGATCCGCGAGTTTGTCCGGGCGTCCACGCGTCTCGAGATAGGACGGGGAGGCGCACAGCACCATGCGTTCCGTCACTAGCCGCCGGGCCCGCAGGGAACTGCTGTTCCCGAGGGCTCCGAAGCGCAATCCAAGATCGAAGCCTTCGGCGATCAGGTCGATGACCCGGTCGCTGAAGTTCAGGTCGAGTTCCAGCTTCGGATGCGCCTTGGCGTAGTCGAGGAGGATCGGCGCCGCGCAGCGCCGGCCGAAGAGGACCGGCATTGAGATCCGCAATCGCCCCCCGACCTCCTGGCGGCCCGATTCGAGGAGCGCTTCGGCGCTCCGCAACTCCTCTACTGCCCGCAGGCAATGTTCGTAGAATTGCTGCCCCGCTTCGGTCAGGCTTTGCGTTCGTGTGGTCCGCTGGAACAGGAGCACGCCGAGCCGGCCTTCGAGCCGGGCTACGGCCTTTCCGACGGCGGATCGCGACAGGGACAGCCGGTCTGCCGCCCGCGCGAACCCCCCTGCCTCGACCGCTTCCACGAAGATCTGCACGCCGTCGAATTTGTCCCGCATCGATGATCCCGTCGTGTCGCGTTCGCTTCGCGGATTGTAGCGTATCGGGAAACAAAGAAGCGAATTGATCGGCCTAATGCCGACCGAAGATCTACGCTAGAGAAGCCTTCGGCGCACAGCGCAGCCTGGACAGGACCCGAACGGCCTCATGGGCGACCGGCGGCGTCGTCTGCCCCACGGCACGGCTCGATAGAGAAGGTCTTCAAAAATGAGCGGGAAAGTTGTCGTCGTAACCGGCGCGAGCAGTGGTTTCTGGAAACTCACGGTCTTGGAACTCGCAAGGCGCGGTCATACCGTGATCGCCACCATGCGCGATGTCGACGGGAGAAACAGTCAGGTCCGGAACGAACTGGTCGGAGCCGCGAAGGCGGAAGGAAATTCACTCCAGGTTCTCGAGATGGATGTGGCCGGCGACGCATCGGTCCAGGCCGCCATCGACCACGTCATCGCCCAGCACGGCAAGATCGATGTCTTGGTCAACAATGCCGGCCTGATGCCTATCGGGGTAACGGAAGCCTACACGACTGCCGATGTCGAGCGGCTGTTCGCGGTCAACTTCTTCGGGGCCGTCCGTACCGACCGTGCCGTCCTGCCGCACATGCGTGCCGCCGGCGAAGGCCTTCTCGTGCAAGTCACGTCGCTGATGGGGCGGTTCATCATTCCCTTCTTCGGCGTCTACTCGGCGAGCAAGTTCGCCCTGGAGGCGCTGGCGGAGTCCTATCGGTACGAATTGAGCAGCTTCGGAATCGATTCGGTCATCGTCGAGCCAGGTCCGTTCCCAAGCAACCTCATCTCGTCCAGCCCCCAGCCGTCCGATACGGGGGTGCTGACCTCCTACGGCGAGGTCGCATCGATACCGGGCCAGATCAAAGACAACGCCGATCGATCCCACGCTTCCGCCCATCCCCCCCGACCGCAGTTCGTCGCCGATGCCATCGCTCGGCTGGTCGAGGCCAAGGAACGACGTCCCCTGCGCACGGTCGTGATGCCGGAGGGCCTGGATTACGGCGTCGCGCGCATCAACGAGGCCGTGGCCCCCGTCCAGAACGACATCCTGAAGGCGATGGGCATGTCGCACATGATCTGAGACGCCCTGCGGCGGGTCGAAGGGCCCGCCGCCGAATTCGCACCATGGTGTGCGTTCGACGATCGCATTGGCCCGAGGAACGCGATCACGCCCGTCGCTGCATTGGGCGATCCTGTCTTGCTCTCCGAAATGCCTCGAAGGTTTCCGGCGTCGATCGTTGCCGCATCGGGTCGGGTACCATCGGGGTTAGTGCCCCTCGGCGGGGATGAGGGCGTGCTGCCCCTCGACCGAGCGTTCGGTGAGATGGTGGAGGACGCATCGGCCCGATGA
>NZ_JAIEOF010000120.1 GCF_019750675.1 Methylobacterium sp. | reverse complement strand
CCGTCACCAAGGTCAGCTACCGCATCGAGACCACCCGCGAGGGCCAGGATCTCGACAAGGACAAGCTGACGATGACCATCGAGACCAATGGCGCCGTGTCGCCGGAGGACGCCCTGGCCTACGCCGCGCGCATCATCCAGGACCAGCTCCAGGTGTTCGTGAACTTCGAGGAGCCCCGCAAGGAGGAGGCGCAGCCGCTCGCGCCGCAGCTCCCCTTCAACCCGGCGCTGCTCAAGAAGGTCGACGAGCTCGAGCTTTCGGTGCGTTCGGCGAACTGCCTGAAGAACGACAATATCGTCTACATCGGCGACCTCATCCAGAAGTCGGAGGGCGAGATGCTGCGCACCCCGAACTTCGGCCGCAAGTCGCTCAACGAGATCAAGGAAGTGCTCGCCGCCATGGGCCTGCACCTCGGCATGGACATCCCCGGCTGGCCGCCGGAGAACATCGAAGACCTCGCCAAGCGCTTCGAAGAGCACTACTAAGCCGAAGCCGGCTCGGGCTGAACTTTTCGGCGCGTCTCGGCGCCGTTTGTTTGGCCGATCCATCGGGAGTTCGCGGAGCGCGGACTCCCAAAAGAATCCCGCCGCGGGGTCATGCGGAATGAACAGCCCCGTTCCGGGGCGCTTGGCCGTACCGTGGCACGGCGGCCATTAGAGCAAGGACCAGCCATCATGCGTCATGGATTTCGCGGTCGTCGTTTCAACCGCACCACCGAGCACCGCAAGGCGATGTTCGCCAACATGTCGGCCGCGCTGATCAAGCACGAGCAGATCGTCACGACCCTGCCCAAGGCCAAGGATCTGCGTCCGGTCATCGAGAAGCTGATCACGCTGGGCAAGACCGACACCCTGCACGCCCGCCGCCTCGCCATGTCGCAGATCCGCGACGAGGACATGGTCCGCAAGCTCTTCGCGGTGATCGGCCCGCGCTACAACACCCGTCCGGGCGGCTACTGCCGCATCATGAAGGCCGGCTTCCGCTACGGCGACAACGCTCCCCTCGCCGTGATCGAGTTCGTCGACCGTGACGTCGATGCGCGCGGCAAGGATTCCGGCCAGGTCGTGGACGAGGCCGCGTAAGCGGTTCGATCTCCGGGATTTCAGGAAGGCGGCCTCCGGGCCGCCTTTTTTTATTTCGGACTGGATGGCCGGTCCTACCGTCCCTCGTCGATCGCTTCGATCGGCGTAATCGCCCTCTCCGTTGGGGGAGAGGGAACTCGCACCAAGCCTGATGGATCGACCGGAGAGGGCGTCAGGCCGCTTGGTCGAGGAGGCGCGAGACCTCGGCTGCCAGATCCACGGATTCGAAGGGTTTGCGCAGGACGGGCAGGTCGGCCGGGATCGGGATCGCCTCGGCATGTCCGGTGACGATGAGGACCGGCATCGTGGCCCAGCGCGCGCGCACGATCTCGGCGAGTTCCACCCCGGTCATGCCCGGCATGGCGAGGTCGGCCACCACGAGGTCGAAACCTTCGCGCTCCAGCAGGGACAGGGCGGAGGCGCCATCGGCGGCTTCGCTCTCGGTGTAGCCGAAGCTCGACAGGAACGAGGCGGTCACGTGCCGGACCTCGGCGTCGTCGTCGACGACGAGGATGCGGGCGGAACGGGTGGCGGGGCGGGCAGCCGGCGCGCGTGCGGCCTCGGCCGGGCTCGCGGCATCGGCGCGCGGCAGCACGATCTCGACGCGCGTGCCGGCGCCGGGTGCGCTCGCGATGCGCAGGCGTCCGGCGGATTGCTGGGCGAGGCCGAAGACCATGGCGAGGCCGAGTCCGGTGCCCTGGCCCACCGATTTGGTGGTGAAGAAAGGCTCGCAGACCCGGGCCAGGATCTCGGGGGCGATGCCGATGCCCGAATCGGCGATCTCGACGCTCATGTAGTCGCCGGGCACCAGGTCCGGGTCGTCGTCGATATGCAGGACGCGGGTGGCGACGCGGATCGTGCCGCCCTCCGGCATCGCGTCGCGGGCGTTGATGCAGAGGTTGAGGATCGCGAGTTCGAGCTGGTCCGGGTCGACGCAGGCGGCCGGCGCCTCGGGGGCGAGCCGGGTCTCCACGGTGACGAGGCCGCCGAGGCTTCCCCCCAGCAGGTCGTGCATGCCCTCGATCAGGCCGTTCACGTCCACCGCCCGGGGCCGGAGGTCCCGCGAGCGGCTGAAGCTGAGGAGGCGGCGGGTCAGGGTGGCGCCACGCTGGGCCGCCTGCGTGGCGTTGGTGACGAGGCGCTGGACGCGGGGCTGGTCGGCGATCTTGGGGCCCACGAGTTCGAGGCTGCCGAGGATCGCCGTCAGCAAGTTGTTGAAGTCGTGCGCGATGCCGCCCGCCAGGGTGCCGAGGGCCTGCATCTTGTCGGACTGGCGCAGGCGCGCCTCGAGGGACTTCTGCTCGGTGACGTCCCGCTCGATCGTGGCGAGGTGAGTGATCGCGCCCGCGCCGTCGCGGATCGGCACGCGGGTGACGTTGCGCC
This sequence comes from Methylobacterium sp., assembly GCF_019750675.1. Taxonomy (GTDB): domain Bacteria; phylum Pseudomonadota; class Alphaproteobacteria; order Rhizobiales; family Beijerinckiaceae; genus Methylobacterium. The sequence goes on along the minus strand of NZ_JAIEOF010000120.1, from coordinate 5,278 downwards.
AGCGCTCGGCGCCGATCGCGCCCTGGGCCACCAGGGTGTCGGCCGGCTCGCCGCTGGCCACCGCGGCCGCGTCCGCCGCCTGCACCGCGCCGTCGCCGGCGAGGGAATCCTCGGTCCGCCCGAGGCAGGCGGTAACGCTCTGCCCGAGGGCGTCCGCCTTGCGGGCGTTGAGGCGCACGAAGCGCCCTTCCGCGTCCTTGAAGGAGATCGCGTCCTCGGCATTGTCGAGGAGGCCGCGCAGCAGGGCGCGCTCGGTGGCGAGTTCGCGGCCGAGCGCGTGGCGCTCGTAGGCCTGGCGCACGGTGTTGCGCAGGAGGGCGGCGTCCCAGGGCTTGGTGGCGTAGCCGGTGATTCCGCCCTGGTTGAGGGCCGCCACCACGGCGCTCATGTCGGCGTAGCCGGTGAGGAGGATCGCCTGGGCGTCGTGGATCTTGCGGGCCTCGGCCAGCATGGCGTCCCCGGTCATCCCGGGCATGCGCTGGTCGGAGAGGATGACGGCGATCTCGGGCGTGGCCGCCAGGATCGCCAGGGCCTCGGCCGGCTTCGTCGTAGTGAGCACGCGGTACTCGTCCTCGAATAGGTCCTCGAGGGCGATCAGGATGTCCGGCTCGTCGTCGACGGCCAGGATCGTGCCTTGTGACATGCTCAACCCGTCTGCCGTGGAATACCGATCACGAAGCAGGCTCCGCCCCCGGCCGCGGCTTCGACGCTGAGCGAGCCGCTATGCGCCTGTACCACGCTGTAGGCAATCGCGAGGCCGAGGCCGGTTCCGGACCCCACGGGCTTCGTCGTGAAGAAGGGCTCGAAGATCTTTTCGCGCAGCGCCTCGGGGATGCCAGGCCCCGTGTCGCTGATGCGGATGACGTCGGTCTCGGGGGCGGCGCGGGTCTCGATCCGGATCGTGCCGCCCGCCGGCATCGCGTCGGCGGCGTTGCCCAGGATGTTCATCACCACCTGGTTGAGCAGGGCGGGGGTGCAGTGGATCTCGGCCCGGCCAGTGAGGTCGCGCTCCACGGCGATCCGGTCGCCGAGCTTGTGCTGGATCAGCGCCAGCACGGTCTCGATCGCCTCCGGCACATGGACGCGGGTGCGCTCCCCCTCGTCGAGGCGGGAGAACTTGCGCAGGTTGAGCACGAGGTCCTGGATGCGGGTCAGGCCCATCCGCATCGCCCCGACCCGGTCGCCGCACTTCTGCAGGCGGCGGGTGCTGTCGGGGGAGGCCGGGTCTGCGGCGACCTCGCCGAGGATGCGCTCCACGGTGCCCTGATGCGCCAGGATGAAGGCCAGCGGATTGTTGATCTCGTGGGCGATGCCGGCCACCAACTCGCCGAGGGAAGCCATCTTGGCCGCCTGGACGAGCTTGGCCTGCGCGTCGGTGAGCTTGCGGTTGGCGGTGGCGAGGTCCGCGTTGGCCTGTTCGAGGGCACCGGCCAGGGCCGCGCGGGCCTCGGCGGCCTCCGCCTCCGCACGGGCGCGCTCCAGGGCGCGCTCGCGGGCGCCGAATTCCCCGGCGATGCGCCGATCGTCCTCTTCCAGGAGCTTGCGCCGCACGAGGCTGCGCACGCGCATGACGAGGATCTCGCCGTCGGATTTCGAGACGACGTCGTCGGCGCCGGCCGCGAAGGCGTCCACCAGGAAGTCCTTGGCCGGCTGCGTCCCGGCGATTCCGACCACCTGGAAGGTCGGCGCGCCCGCCTCCCGGCCGGCGAGCCCCGCGACCCGGCGTGCGTCGATGGCCCGGCAGAGGGAAAGGCCGTCGTAGCCGGTGCCGAGGAGGTCGATGGTCACGCAGTCGAAGGCGGCTCCCTCGGTGTCGAGGGCGGCGAGCGCCGCGTCGTGGCCGTCGGCGGTGGCGACCGCGTGGCCCTCATGCGCCAGGAGGCCAGCCAGGAAGGTGCGATAGGTGGCGCTGGCATCCACTACGAGGACGCGCCCGCGCCGGAAGGCCGAGCTGCCGGGCCCGTCGCCACTGCCCCGGCGCTCGCGCAGCAGCGCGCGGATGCGCAGGACGAGGAGGTCGCGGTCGGCGGATTTCGCCACGTAGGCGTCGGCCCCGCTCTCGAGGCCCTGGCGCTCCCCGTCGCGGGCGCCGGTGAGCATGAGCAGGGGCAGGGCGCGGGTGCGCAGGGAGAGCCGGAGCTGGCGGGCGAACTCGTCGCCGTTCATCCCGGGCAGGTGGTGGTCGGCCACCACGAGGTCGGGCAGGCGGGTGTTGAGGTGGTCGAGTGCCGCCTCGGCGGTCGCGCAGCGCTCCACCGAAAAGCCCTTGGATTCGAGGAGCAGGCGCAGTTCGAGGGCCTGGGTCTCGGAATCCTCGACGAGGAGCAGGCGGGGCGGCGTCTCGGGGGTCTCGCTCATGGGCCGCCCTCCGCGAGGCGCGCGAGATGAGCGGCGATCCGGTCGAGGGGCAGCACGGTGCCGGCGGCCGACAGGCGGATCGCTGCCGCCGGCATGCCGAACACCACCGCCGTGCTCTCGTCCTCCGCGATGGTCAGCGCGCCGGCCCGGCGCATGTCGAGGAGGCCGGTGGCCCCGTCCTCCCCCATCCCGGTCAGGAGGACGCCGACGCCGCGCCCGCCCGCGTGCCGGGCCACCGAGCGGAACAGGGCGGTGGCCGCCGGGCGCTGGCCGCCCACCGGGGCGGCGTCGGTGATGCGCAGGTGGCCGGCCGGGCCGAGTTCGAGGTGGCGGTCGCCCGGCGCCACGTAGACGTGCCCGGCCTCGGCCCGCTCCCCGTCGCGGGCGACCGAGACCGCGAGGCCGACGACGCCGTTCAGCCAGGCGGCGAAGCCCTCCATGAAGGCGGCGCCCATGTGCTGGACCACGAGGACGGGCAGGGGATAGCGCACCGGCAGGCCGCCGATGACCCGGGCCAGCGCCGGGGGGCCGCCCGTGGAGGCGGCGAGCGCGAGCACGCTGGGGGCCTCGGGCACCCGGAGGGCGGCCGAGACGGGGGCCACGGCGGTGCGCCCGGCCCATTCCGAGCCGATCGGCCGGCGCCGGATGACCGGCACCGCCGCCATGATGCGCAGCTGCGTGCAGATCTCGGTGGCGACCGCGTCGTAGCCCGCGTGCGTCGTCGCCACCGGCTTCTCGACCACCGAGAGCGCCCCGGCCCGCAGGGCGTTCATCGAGATGCGCAGGGACGAATCCTCGATGGAATCGGCGATGACCACGATCGGGGTCGGTCGCTCGGCCATGATCCGCCGCGTCGTCTCCAGGCCGTCGATGCCGGGGAGCCGGATGTCCATGGAGACGACGTCCGGCCGGGTCTGGCCGATGGTGGCCAGGGCCTCCTCGCCGGAGGCGACAGCCGCCACGACCTCAAGGCGCGGGTCGCGGCCGACGATGTGGATGAGGAGCTGGCGCACCACGAGGGAATCCTCGACCAGCATCACCCGAACCCGCGCGGGCGCGGGCTTGTCCTGCGCGTGCCCGGTCACAGCAACTGCCCGATGGTGTCGAGGAGCTGGCGCTGGTCGAAGGTCTGCTTGGTCAGGTAGGCGTCGGCGCCGAGTTCGAGGCCGCGCGCCACGTCCTCGGCGTCGCCCCGCGAGGTCATCAGGATGACGGGGAGGCGGGCGAATGCCTCGTCGGCCCGGAGGGCCTGCACCAGGCCGAAGCCGTCGAGGCGCGGCATCTCCACGTCGGCGACCACGAGATCCACGGGCTCGATGCCCGCCCGCAGGCGGTCGAGCGCATCCTGGCCGTCGACGCAGACGACGACGCGGTACCCGGCCGCTTCCAAGATGCCCTTCTCCAAGGTCCGCGTGGTGATCGAATCGTCGACAACGAGGATCGTCGAACGTGGCGCCTGGACGATCGTTCCGCGCGGGCCTGTGGGTTCCGGCGCCGCACCGCGTCCCGCGTCTCCGGCGCGGGCCACCAGACCGTCGGCATCGAGCACCAGGGCCGGCCGGTCGCCCGCCAGGATCACGGTCCCGGAGACGAGGCGCGGATCGGCGCCGATGGGCGGGGCCGGCAGCACCCGCAGGGTGCGCACGTCCGAGAGCCCGTCCACCGTCAGGACGCAGCGGCGCCCGGCAGCCCGCAGCAGGATGGTGGGGCGCGTGCCGCCCGCTTCCGGCTCGGCGGCCCCGGCGAGGCCGAGCAGGCTGCGCAGGTCGAGGACCGGCAGGGTCGCGCCCACGCCCGCGATCTCCAGGCGGGTGACGAGGCGGCCCATGGCCGGGGTCAAGTCGGCGGGAGCCAGGCGCAGCAGGCGCTCGGCGGCGGCGCTCGGCAGGGCGTAGGTGACGCCCCCCGCCTCCACCAGCAGCATCGCCCGACGGGCCGCCGAGAGCGGCAGGCTCATGGTCAGCTCGGTGCCGAAGGGCGCCCGGGCCGCGAGCCGGACGCTGCCGCCGAGGCGGCGTGCGGCATCCGCCACGACCGAGAGGCCCATACCCCGGCCCGACAGGGTGTCGACGGCCGCGGCCGTGGAGAAGCCGGGCTCGAAGACCAGGGCGAGGAGCGCCGCGTCGTCCGGCTGGGCACCGGGATCGAGCAGCCCCCGGCGCAGGGCGGTCTCGGCGATGGCGGCGAGGTCCGGCCCGCGCCCGTCGTCGTGGATCCGGATCAGGAGGCGCGCGCCCTGCACGCTCACATCAAGGCCGATGGCCAGCGGGCTCGGCTTGCCCTGGGCCTGGCGTGCCTCGGGCGCGTCGGCCCCGTGGCTGAGGGCGTTGCGCAGGGCGTGCAGCACCGGGTCCTTGAGAACCTGGAGCATACCCCGGTCGACCGGCAGTTCGAGGCCGCGCGCCGTGACCGCGATCTCGCGCCCGGACTCGCGGGCCAGATCGCGCAGGGCCCGGGGGAAGCCGCCGAAGGCCGTCTCGGCGGGGACGAGGGCGAGGCGCTCGGCCTCCCCGGAGACCCGCGCCATCGCGCCCTCCACGGATGCGGCGACGGCGCTGCGCAGCCGCGACACCTCGGCGGCGTCCCGCGACAGGGCGAGGAGGCCGGCCTCGAGGCTGCGCCACTCCGCATCGGACCGGGTCTCCGTCCGCTCCGTCGATATTGCTGTCGATGCCTTGGCCGAACCCGACCAGCGGCGCGCCGCCGCGCCACCCCGCAGGCCCTCTGCGAGGCGGGCGAGGTCGGCGGCGCGGCGCGCGAGGCGGCCGAGGCCCTCCGCCACCTGGGTCTCGCCGCCGAGCGCGCTGGCGAGGTCGTGCGTGGCGCGCGTCAGGGCCTCGATCGCCTCTGCCGGCACGCGCAGGAGCCCCTGCGGGCTCTCGGCAGGACCTGCCTGCGGCGCTTCGACGGGACCAGCCTG
>NZ_JAIEOF010000199.1 GCF_019750675.1 Methylobacterium sp. | reverse complement strand
GCGGGCGTAGCTCAGTCGGTTAGAGTGCCGGCCTGTCACGCCGGAGGTCGCGGGTTCGAGTCCCGTCGCCCGCGCCATCGCCTTCGGGCCGACCCACCTCGCTTTTCAGGCCCGCCACCCTACTCTCATTCTCTGGATCTTTCCGGAGGGCGACGAATGTCGGGCGTGTTCTTCCTGTATTTCACGGCCTGCCTCGCCCGCGCGCCGGACACCTGCGAATCACGGAAGCTCGCCCTGGACGTGGAGGATGCTCCGGCCTGCCTGCACGTCGCCCAGCCGCAACTGGCACGGTGGATCGGCACGCACCCCGAGTTCCGCATCACCGGGTGGCGCTGCGGTGCACCCCTGCGCGATCGTGGGACGCGGATCTGACGCCGATCTCCCGTGGTGCCGGGGCCACAGGGGCCGGAACCCGTGCGCAAGCAGGGCAATGACGCCGTGTTTTCGCCGTATCGGAGGGCAAGGCGAGGGACGCCCAGCCGCCCCACCGAGATCCGCCCGCATCGATGCGCAACGTCCTTACCCTTCTCCGTCGTCCCTGTTCGCGCGGCGCCCGCCTCGGCGGCTCCGTCATGGGCCTGTCCGTCCTGCTCATGCTGGCGGGCTGCGGCGCACCGAGCCTCCTCGCTCCGGACCAGCCGACGAGCCTCGTCATCCTCGACGAGCAGGCGGCCGCCGCCGCGATCTCGCGCTACCGCGCGCAGCACGGGCTCGGCCCGGTCGTCATCGATTCGAGCCTGATCCGGGCCGCCTCCTATCAGGCCGGCACGAACGCGAAGGCCGGCCGGCTGAGCCACGAGATCGGCGGCACCTTCAATGCTCGCATGGCGGAGGCCGGCTTCGGCCGCACCTACGCGTCCGAGAACCTCAGCGCCGGCTCGGCGACCTTCGACGAGGTGCTGGCCCGCTGGAAAGCCTCGCCCGAGCACAACAAGAACATGCTCATGCCTCAGCTGAAGCGCGTCGGCATCGCGCGGGTCGATGCGCCGGGCACCCGCTACAAGCGCTTCTGGGCGCTGGTGATGGCCGGGGGCTGACGCCACTGGGTTTAAAACTCAGAGCGCCTCGTTGCCCGCCGGGATCGCGGCCGGATGCAGGGGCTGCGCGCGCTGCTGGGCGCTCTGGAACAGGCGCTCGCTGGTGAGCTTGAGGAAGTAGAAGCCGAATTCCGGGTTCTGATAGTAGAGCTGCTTGACCTCCGAATAGGAGATCCGCAGCGCCTGTCCCGCCTCGACGCAGACCAGGGAGGCGGTGCGGGTGTTGCCCGGCGAGAGCAGCCCGAGTTCGCCCACCACGCCGCCGGCCCGCACCAAGATCCCGTATTCGGGAATCCGGAAGACGCCGCCTTCGACGTAGTACATCTCGTTCGCGTCCTCCCCCTTGCGGAACACGGTCTGCCCCGCCTTGAAGCGGATCGTGTTTCCGAAGGGCTTGAGCCAGTCGAGGGAGAGGTCGCCGTCGGCCGCCGTCTCAACCTGGCGCACGAGGCGGGCCATCTGCCAGAGGCGGAAGGCGTTGAATGGAATCTGGATCGCCTCCGTAAGGACGACGGGCCAGCTTCCGATCAGCGCGCCATAGGTGATGACCGCCACGCTGGCGACCAGGGCGATGATTCGCAGCGGGATCATGGTCGTCATCGCCGAGGCGGTGATGGTGAGCGCGGTGCCGAGATATCCGATGGCCTCGACCCAATCGAGGCTGAGCCCGTTCATGTCATGGCCTCCGGTTCATGGCCTTCCGTTCTTGGCCTCCGGCTCGGGCCCTCCGGCTCCTGGCCTCCGGTCGATCGTGTCCGACCGCCCTCGCAGACGCTCGCGAGTCTCGCAAGGCACGCCCGGCATGGGGTCAGTCTTGCGGGGCCTCGGCAGCCGCCTCGGCCAGGCCATCCTGCAGCGAGCGGATGATCGTGCGCATCTCGGGGACCATCGCGACCGCCTTGGCGATCCGCTGCGCCTCCGCGCGGCTCATCAGGCCCGAGGCGGCGCGCTGATCCGCATCGTCGGAGAAGTAGGTCCAGGCGACAGCGAGGCCGTCCGCATCCTCGACGCAGAAGCTGCCCGTCCGCTCGGCCACGGTCCAGGGCGGCGGGAAGGCCCGCGCGGGCGTCGTCGGGTCGTCCGTTTCATCCGCCACGGGACACCTCTGCGCTGGGGACGACCGGCCCGCACGACGCATCGGCGCATCCAGGGCTCCGTGCCCCTCTGCCCGCCCGTCGGCCGGAGGTCAATCCGGTCTCGCGTGCGCGTCCCGTCCGGGGGTTTCCGAAGTTCCCGGGGTTTCCGAAGTGCGGTGGCTCACGCCCCGACCGCGTGCAGGACGATCTCGCGCCGATGCGGCCGGTCGCGGTGCTCGATGAGGTAGATCCCCTGCCAGGTTCCCAGGGCGAGGCGTCCGCCGACGACGGGCACGCCGAGGGTCGCATCCGTGACCATCGTGCGGATGTGGGCGGGCATGTCGTCCGGCCCCTCCGCACCGTGCACGTAGCCGGCATGGCGCGGCGCCAGACCGTCGAGGGCGGTGAGGAGGTCGGTCTGCACGTCCGGATCGGCATTCTCCTGGATCGTCAGGGAGGCCGAGGTGTGCCGGCAGAACACGGTGACGAGACCGGTCGCGATGCCGCTCTGGCCCAGGAACTCCACGACTGCTGGAGTGATGTCCGTGAACCCCTGCCCCGGCGTCGTCACCGTGAGCGTGGCGCCGGCCTGCCGCGCGACCGGGCCGGCGGACAAGCCCTGCAGCGCGCCGATCTTGCCCGGATTCTGGCCCGGATTCCTGCCCGAATGCCTCATGCGCCCGCCTCCTTCAGGGTCTCGCCCGGCGCGATCTCGCTGATCCCGCGCGCCAGGATGGTCTCCAGGGCCTCGATCCGGTCCGCCTCCGCCGCCGGCTTGTCCCAGCGGATGCGCGCCACCCGGGGAAACCGCATGGCGACCCCGGATTTGTGCCGGGTCGAACGCTGCACGCCCTCGAAGGCGATCTCCAGCACGAGGCCGTGGTCGAGCCCATAGGCGACCTCGCGCACCGGGCCGAAGCGCTTGGTGGTGTTGTTGCGGACGTAGCGGTCGAGCTTCTGCAATTCCGCGTCGGTGAAGCCGTGATAGGCCTTGCCGACGGGCACCAGCTCCGGGCTGCCGTCCTCGCGGGCCCGCCAGACCCCGAAGGTGTAGTCGGAGTAGAACGACGAGCGCTTTCCGTGTCCGCGCTGGGCGTACATCATCACGGTGTCGACCCGGAACGGCTCCCGCTTCCACTTCCACCACGGACCCTTGGGCCGCCCGGGCAGGTAGGCGCTGTCGCGGGCCTTCAGCATGATGCCCTCGATGGCGTCGGCATCCGCGCCCGCCCCCACGGCGGCCGGGTCGGCGCGGGCCACGGCGAGATCCTCCCAGGTCGCGAACGGCACCAGGGGGGAGAGGTCGATCCGGGCGTGGTCGAGGGCGGCCACGAAGGCTTCGAGGCGCGCCCGGCGCTCCGTGAAGGGCAGCGGGCGCAGGTCCTCGCCCTCGGCCTGCATCAGATCGTAGGCGCGGACATGGGCGGGAAACTCCTCCAGGAGCTTCGGCGTCACGGCCTTCCGGTTCAGGCGCTGCTGGAGCACGTTGAAGCTCTGCACGCGTTGCTCACGCAGGATCAGCAATTCGCCGTCGATGGCACCCGAGAAGGTGATGGCCTCGGCCAGATCCGGGAAGGCGCCGGAGATGTCCTCGCCGGTGCGTGAATAGATGCGGGCGACCTGCGCGCCGTCCGCGTCGCGCCCGCCGACCAGCTGGACGCGGATGCCGTCCCACTTCCATTCGCCGGAGAAGGCCGCCGGATCGAGCTTCTCGAAATCGCCCGCCTCGTCGATGGGGTGGGAGAGCATGGGCGGCCGGAACGGCGCCGGGTTGAGGGTGGTCGGCCGTTCGGCCCGGCCCTCGACCCAGGCGAACAGGGTGGCGTAGGGCGGCTCCAGCCCGTGCCAGACCTCCTCGACGGCGTCGGCCTCGTGGCCGCCGAGCGCCGCGATGGCGGTCTTGGCGAGCCGGGCCGAGACGCCGACGCGCAGCGCGCCGGTGATGAGCTTGAGGAGCGCCCAGCGCCCGGTCTCGTCGAGCGCGTCGAGCCAGTCGGCGATGCGGGCGGGCAGGTCGGCCTTCTTCACGGTGCCGAGCGTCTCGACCACCTCGGCCAGCGTCGGCACGTGCGGCGGCGGGTTGTTGTGGCCGATGGGAGCGACCGCCAGAGGCTCCCTCTCCTGGAAGGAGAGGGTTGGGGTGAGGTGTGTGACCTCTCCGGATGAGCCACGCACCTCACCCTGTCCCTCTCCTTTCAGGAGAGGGGACCCGCGCTGCCGGCCCGATTCGGATAAGCCGCCGTCATTCGATGAGATGGGATGGGGCGCCGGCCAGATCAGGGCCGTGGTCTCGGCCAGATCCCCGACGTAGTTGTGCGAGAGCCCGAACAGCACCGGGTCGATCCGCGCCTCGACCAGACCCCGGATCATCGCGGGCTTGGCCTCGCGGAACGTGAGCCCGCCCGTCATCGCGGCGAGCGCGTAGCCGCGCTCCGGGTCGGGGGCGTGGGTGAAATAATCCTGCAGCAGGCGCAGCTTGGCGTTGCGGCGCGGCTCGTAGGCGAGGCGGTCGAGGAGGTGGGCGAACTCGTTCACGCGGCCTCCTCCGCTACGGCGGCGGGCTCGGATTCTCCGTCGTCGCCGTAGCCCAGCAGGTGCAGGGGCTTGGCCTTGATCCCTTGTGTTCCACACCAATGCACCAGGGCGTCCTCCTGCCCGTGCGTGACCCAGACCTCGCCGGCCCCGGTCTCCCGGATGGTGCGGCAGAGGTCCGGCCAGTCGGAATGGTCGGAGATGCAGAGCGGCAGCTCGACGCCCTTCTGCCGGGCCCGGGCGCGCACCCGCATCCAGCCCGAGGCGAAGGAGGTGACGGGATCGGGGAACTTGCGCGACCAGACGTCCTGGATCGAGGACGGCGGGCAGAGCACGATGGCCCCGTGGAGCTTGGCGCGCTCGGCGGCGACGACCTTGGGGGTCTCGCCGAGGGGAATGCCCTCCTGCTTGTAGAGCTCGGTCAGCTTCTCCATCGCGCCGTGCAGGTAGATCGGCCGGTCGTAGCCGGCCTCCCGCAGGAGCGCCATGACGCGCTGCGCCTTGCCCAGCGCGTAGGCGCCGACGATGTGGGCGCGCTCGGGGAACAGGGCCACGGAATCGAGGAGCTTCCTCACCTCGTCGCGGGTGTCCGGCATCCGGAACACCGGCAGGCCGAAGGTCGCCTCGGTGATGAACACGTCGCAGGGCACCACCTCGAAGGGCAGGCAGGTCGGATCGTAGGCGCGCTTGTAGTCGCCCGAGACGACGACCCGGACGCCCTGGGCTTGAATCGCGATCTGGGCCGAGCCGAGCACGTGCCCGGCCGGCGCGAAGCGCACGGTGACGTCGCCGATGCGGATCTCCTGACCCAGCGGCGCCTCCTGCCGGCTCTCGCAAAAATCCGCCCCGTAGCGCACCGCCATGATCCGCAGGGTCTCGCCCGTGGCGAGCACCCGCCCGTGGCCGGCCCGGGCATGGTCGGCATGCCCGTGGGTGATGAGGGCGCGCGGCACCGGCCAGGTCGGGTCGACATGGAAGCCGCCGAGGGGGCAGTACAGGCCCTCGCGGGTCAGGGTGAGAAGATCGCTGGCGCTGAAACTCATTGGCGCGCCATATAGGGCGCCCGACGCACCCGCGCAGCCTCATGTCCCATACGATCACCTCCGGCGACCTCCGTGCCGACCGGCGCTACGACTACGCCCAGGGCTGCCTCGACGACGGCGATCCCGACGCCGCCGCCGAAATGGCCGAGCAGACCCTGGAGATCGCCCCGCGTTTCGCCCCGGCCTGGTTCCTCCTCGGCCGGGCCCGCGAGACCCGCTACCTGCGGGGCGGGCAGGCGGGCGACCACCACGCGGCCCTGCGCGCCTACGCCGCCGCCCTCGACATCGACCCCGAGGATGCGCAGGGCGCCCGCCTCGCCCTGGTGCGGATCGGCGCCGGCGAGGCCGCCACCGCGATCTCGCCGGGCTACGTCCGGGCGCTGTTCGACGCCTACGCGCCGCGCTTCGACCGCCACCTCGTCGAGGGCCTGTCCTATCGCGGCCACGGCCTCGTGGTCGACGCCCTCGACGCCGTGGGGGGCCCGGGGGCGCCCCTCGGGCGGGTGATCGACCTCGGCTGCGGTACCGGACTCGTCGGGGCCGCCCTCGCCGGCCGGCCGGAGCACCTGACCGGGATCGACCTCTCGCCCGGCATGCTGGCCGAGGCCGGGCGGCGCGGCCTCTATCATCGGCTGCTGGAGGGAGAGCTGGTGGCGGCGCTCGGCGCCGAGGAGGCCGGCTCGGCCGACTGCATCTTCGCCGCCGACGTCGTGATCTACGTCAGCGACTTCTCCGGCATGGTCTCCGGCAGCGCCCGCGTCCTGCGTGCCGGCGGACGCCTCGCGTTCACGGTACAGTCGCATCCCGGCGACGGGCTGAACCTGGGACCGGACGCGCGCTACGCCCACGGCGACGCGTTGGTGCGAGAGACCCTGGCGGCGGCGGGCCTCGAGCTCGAACGCTTCGAGCCGGCCGTCGCGCGGCGCGAGAACGGCGTCGACGTGCCCGGCCGGGTCATCGTGGCCCGGCGTCCGGACCGTTCAAATTTTCGTTGTCGCCCTTGAGCGCCGGCGCACGACGCGGTTGAACCAAACCGGAGCGTGACTGTTGCCCCGGATGCATCGGTGCACCCCGCCCGCGGCCTCTGCGCGAGGCCCGGCTCCGCACTGGGAATACCGGCCTTACGCCACCGTAGTTCAACCGCCACACGGGACGGAGGATTAGCAGACCTATGGCTGAGACGCAGAACAAGTCGTTCCCCGCGAGCGCCGCGACACGCATCCCCTTCGCGCTGGCGCTCTCGGCGGTGGCGGGCTGCGCCGACTCGATCGGCTTCCTCGAATTCTCGCAGCTGTTCATGTCCTTCATGAGCGGAAACACGACGCGATTCGGCGTCTCGGTGAGCCGGTTCGATTGGGAGAGCACCTCGCGCGTCGCCTCCGTCATCGTGCTGTTCTGCTTCGGGGCCTTCGCGGGCACGCTCATCGCCGCCTGGGTCGGGCGCTGGCGCCTCTCGGTGCTGCTGCTCCTGCAATCGGTGTTGCTCACCATCGGCCTCATCGTGCCGCACGGGACCTTCGCGTTCCCGCTCCACGCCTACCCGATCGTGATCGCGCTCGGCCTCCAGAACGCGACCCTGCAGGACGAGGGCGGTCGCAGCCTCGCGCTGACCTACGTCACCGGCGCGGTGGTGCGGTTCGGCACCGGCCTCGCCAACCTGATGCTCGGCACCGTCGCGCCCTCGTTCTGGATCCAGGCCCCCCTCTGGGCGGCCCTCAGCACCGGCGCGGTGATCGGCGGCTTCCTGCAGATGCGCTACGGCGAGGACGCCTTCCTGTTCCCGGCCGCCGTCTCGGCGCTCCTGGCCCTCATCGCCCTGGTGCTGACGATCGCGAAGCCGGGCAGCCGCTACGTCAGCGGCGAGGTCGAGACGCACCCGCCGGACGGCACGGCGGCGGCCAAGATCTGA
>NZ_JAIEOF010000226.1 GCF_019750675.1 Methylobacterium sp. | reverse complement strand
CATGACCCTCAACGGCTGGTTCCAGATCGCGCTGTTCTGCGCGGTCGTCGTCGCGCTGGCAAAGCCCCTCGGCGGCTACATGACCCGCGTGTTCGCGGGCGAGCGCACGGTCCTCTCCCCCGTGCTCGCGCCCGTCGAGCGCGGGCTCTACCGCGCCGCCGGCATCGATGCCGCCCAGGAGCAGCACTGGCTGGCCTACGCCCTGTCCATGCTGGCCTTCCACGGGCTGGGCTTCCTGGCGCTCTACGGGCTGCTGCGCCTGCAGACGGCGCTGCCGCTCAACCCGGACAGCCAGGGCGCGGTGGCGCCGGATCTCGCCTTCAACACGGCGGTGAGCTTCGTCACCAACACCAACTGGCAGTCCTACGGCGGCGAGACGACGCTGTCCTACCTCGCCCAGATGCTGGGCCTGACCCACCAGAACTTCCTCTCGGCCGCCAGCGGCATCGCCCTCGCCGTCGCCCTGGTGCGCGGGTTCAGCCGGGCCTCGGCCCGGACGGTCGGCTCGTTCTGGGTCGATCTCACCCGCACCACCCTCTACGTGCTGCTGCCGCTCTGCGTCGTCTACGCGCTGTTCCTCGTGTCCCAGGGCGTGCCCCAGACCCTCGGCGCGGCGGTGGAGGCCACCACCCTCGAAGGCGCGCGGCAGACCCTCGCGGTCGGGCCGGTGGCGAGCCAGGTCGCGATCAAGATGCTGGGCACCAACGGCGGCGGCTTCTTCAACGCCAACGCGGCCCATCCCTTCGAGAACCCGACCGCGCTGTCGAACTTCGTCCAGATGGTCTCGATCTTCGCCCTCGGCGCGGCGATGACCAACGTCTTCGGCCGCATGGTCGGCGACGAGCGCCAGGGCTGGGCGATCCTGGCCGCCATGGGCGTGCTGTTCCTGGCCGGCACCACGGTTCTCTACTGGGCCGAGGGCGCGGGCACCCCCGTGCTCGACGCCCTCGGCCTCACCGGCGGCAACATGGAGGGCAAGGAGGTCCGCTTCGGGATCCTCGCCTCGGCCCTGTTCGCGGCGGTGACCACGGCGGCCTCCTGCGGCGCGGTCAACGCCATGCACGACTCGTTCACGGCGCTCGGCGGCATGATCCCGCTGATCAACATGGAGCTCGGCGAGATCATCGTCGGCGGCGTCGGCGCCGGCCTCTACGGCATCCTGGTCTTCGTCATCGTGACGATCTTCGTGGCCGGCCTCATGGTCGGGCGCACCCCGGAATATCTCGGTAAGAAGATCGAGGGCCGCGAGGTCAAGATGGCGATGCTCGCCATCCTGTGCCTGCCCCTGATGATGCTGGGCTTCACGGCGCTGGCGACCGTGGTCGCCGCCGGCCTCGCGGGCCCGGCCAATGCCGGCCCGCACGGCTTCTCGGAGATCCTCTACGCCTTCACCTCGGCGGCGGCCAACAACGGCTCGGCCTTCGGGGGGCTCTCCGCCAACACGACCTTCTACAACACGACGCTCGGCCTCGGCATGCTGTTCGGGCGCTTCTTCGTCATCGTCCCGGCGCTGGCCATCGCGGGGTCGCTGGCCGCCAAGAAGACGCTGCCGGCCTCGGCCGGGACCTTGCCCACCCATGGCGGCCTGTTCGTCGGGCTGCTGGTGGGCGTGATCCTCATCGTGGGCGGCCTGACCTTCTTTCCCGCACTCGCCCTCGGGCCCATCGTCGAGCACCTCGCCGGCGGCCTCGGCCAGACGTATCCGGCGGGGGGCTGAGATGCCGCGCACCCTCCCCGCCCGGCGCATCCCCCGCCATCACCTCTCGGTCCGGCGGCCCACCCACGGGCGCCGCGTCCCCGGGCCGCCGGCGCCCGTCCGGCTCTCCGACCTGATCCTCGGGCTCCTCGGCGTCACGCTGCTGGGCGGGCTCGCCCTCATGGCCTCGGCCGCCCTGATCGGCCGCGCCCTGACCCTCGACGGCGCCCTCGTGCCCTGACGGCGCCCCGATGGCGCCCCGGCGCCCAGAACCGACATCCCGACCCGGCGCGCCGCGCCCGGTCTTCGACCCTCCCCTTCCGGACACCGCATCATGTCCCGTCCCGCCTCATCCCTGTTCAGCGCCGCCCTCGTCGGGCCGGCCCTCCTCGGCGCGTTCGCCAAGCTCGACCCGCGCGTCATGATCCGCAACCCGGTGATGTTCGTGGTCGAGGTCGTGGCCGCCCTGACCACCGTGCTGTTCGCCCGCGACCTCGCCGTCGGCGCGGACGGCCTCGCCTTCTCGGGCCAGATCATCCTCTGGCTCTGGTTCACCCTGATCTTCGCCAACTTCGCCGAGGCCCTGGCGGAGGGGCGTGGCAAGGCGCAGGCGGATTCCCTGCGCCGCACCCGCACCGAGATGCAGGCCAAGCGCCTCACCGGTCCGGGGCGCGACTACGAAATGGTCCCGGGAACCTCCCTCAAGGTGGGGGACGTGGTCCTCGTCGAGGCCGGCGACCTGATCCCGTCCGACGGCGAGGTCATCGCGGGCGTCGCCTCCGTCAACGAGGCCGCCATCACGGGTGAATCCGCCCCCGTCATCCGCGAATCCGGCGGCGACCGCTCGGCGGTGACCGGCGGCACGCAGGTGCTCTCCGACGCGATCCGGGTGCGGATCACGGCCGCCGCCGGCTCCACCTTCGTCGACCGCATGATCGCCCTGGTCGAGGGCGCCTCGCGCAGCAAGACCCCCAACGAGATCGCCCTCAACATCCTGCTAGCCGGCCTGACCCTGATCTTCCTGTTCGCCGTGGCGTCGATCCCGAGCTTCGCGTCCTATGCGGGGGGCGCCATCCCGGTCATCGTCCTGGTGGCGCTGTTCGTGACCCTCATCCCCACCACCATCGGGGCGCTCCTCTCGGCCATCGGCATCGCGGGCATGGACCGCCTGGTGCGCTTCAACGTGCTCGCCATGTCGGGCCGCGCCGTGGAGGCCGCCGGCGACGTCGATACGCTCCTCCTCGACAAGACCGGCACCATCACGCTGGGCAACCGGCAGGCCACCGCGTTCCGCCCCGTGCGCGGCGTCACCGAACAGGATCTGGCGGACGCCGCCCAGCTCGCCTCGCTCGCCGACGAGACGCCGGAGGGCCGCTCCATCGTGGTGCTGGCCAAGGATACCTACGGCCTCCGCGCGCGGGACATGGCCGGCCTCAACGCCACCTTCGTGCCCTTCACCGCCCAGTCGCGCATGTCCGGCGTCGACCTCGAAGGGTCGTCCATCCGCAAGGGCGCCGTCGACGCGGTCATCGCTTCTCTCTCCGGCCAACCCATGTCCGGCCAACCGATGGCGACCCGCGGCTCCAACGCGGCGCTGGCCTATCAGCCGGCCGCCGAGACCGAGGCGGTCGCCGAGATCCGCGCCATCGCCGAGGAGATCGCCAAGGCCGGCGGCACGCCGCTCGCGGTCTCCCGCGACGGACGCCTCCTCGGCGTGGTCTACCTGAAGGACATCGTGAAGGGCGGCATCGCCGAGCGCTTCGCGGAGCTCCGCCGGATGGGCATCCGCACCGTGATGATCACCGGCGACAACCCGATGACGGCGGCCGCCATCGCGGCGGAGGCCGGCGTCGACGACTTCCTGGCGCAGGCCACTCCGGAGGACAAGCTCGCGCTCATCCGCAAGGAGCAGGCGCAGGGCAAGCTGGTGGCCATGTGCGGCGACGGCACCAACGACGCGCCGGCCCTCGCCCAGGCCGATGTCGGCGTGGCGATGAACACCGGCACGGTGGCGGCCCGCGAGGCCGGCAACATGGTCGACCTCGATTCCGACCCGACCAAGCTCATCGAGATCGTGGGCATCGGCAAGCAGCTGCTGATGACCCGCGGGGCGCTGACCACCTTCTCGATCGCCAACGATGTGGCCAAGTACTTCGCGGTTCTCCCGGCGATGTTCCTGACGCTCTACCCGCAGCTCCAGGCCCTCAACGTCATGGGCCTCGCCTCGCCGCGGAGCGCCATCCTCTCGGCGATCATCTTCAACGCGCTCATCATCGTGGCGCTGATCCCGCTGGCGCTCAGGGGCGTGACCTACCGGCCGGTGGGGGCCGCGGCGCTCCTGCGGCGCAACCTCGCCGTCTACGGCCTCGGCGGCCTCCTGGTGCCCTTCCTCGGCATCAAGGCCATCGACCTCGCCGTCTCCGCCCTCCACCTCGTCTGATCTCCCGCGAATCGCCCTTCCCAAGAGTCCGCCAACCCCGGAGCCCGCCATGCTGTCCCAGCTTCGCCCCGCCCTCGTCCTGCTGGTCGCGCTCACGGCGCTAACCGGCCTCGCCTACCCCCTCGCGGTCACCGGGCTGGCAGGAACGCTCTTCCCCGCACAGGCCGCCGGCAGCCTGATCGCGCGCGACGGCCGGTTCGTCGGCTCGCGCCTGATCGGCCAGTCCTTCACGAGCGAGCGCTACTTCCAGGGCCGCCCGTCGGCCACGAGCGCCGCCGATCCGGCCGACGCCGCCAAGACCGTGCCGGCTCCCTACAACGCGGCGAACTCCGCGGGTTCCAACCTCGGGCCGACCAGCGCGGCGCTCGCCGAGCGCGTCCGAACCGATCGCGACGCCCGCGCGGCCGAGAACCCGGGCGTGCCCGTGCCGGTGGACCTCGTCACCGCGAGCGGCTCGGGCCTCGACCCCGACATCTCGCCGGAGGCCGCCCTGTTCCAGGTGCCCCGGGTGGCCAAGGCGCGCAACATCGCGCAGAACACCCTGCGCGACCTCGTGACGGCGCACGTCGCGGGCCGCGACTTCGGGCTCCTCGGCGAGCCGCGCGTCAACGTCCTGGCGCTCAACCTCGCCCTGGACGATCTGGCCCGTCGCTGAGCGCCGCGCGAGGAGGCCGCATGAGCGGGACTGGCCGCGACCCGAACCGCCCCTCGCCCGATGCGCTGCTGGAGGCCGCGCGCCGGGAGGCGCGCACGCGCGGCCGGCTCAAGGTCTTCCTCGGGGCCGCCCCCGGGGTCGGCAAGACCTACGAGATGCTCACCGTCGGCCGCGCCCGGCTGCAGGCCGGGATCGACGTGGTCGTCGGCGTGGTCGAGACCCACGGCCGGGCGGAGACGCAAGGCCTCCTCGACGGCTTCGAGACGATCCCGCGCCGCGCCGTGCCCTATCACGGCACGGTCCTTCAGGAGATGGACCTCGACGCCCTGCTGGCCCGGCGGCCGGCGCTGGCCCTGGTGGACGAGCTCGCCCACACCAATGCGCCGGGCTCGCGCCACCCGAAGCGCTACGGGGACGTGGAGGAACTGCTCGATGCCGGCATCGACGTCCTGACAACCCTGAACATCCAGCACGTGGAGAGCCTCAACGACGTGGTGGCCTCCATCACCCGCATCCGGGTGCGCGAGACCGTGCCGGACGGGGTCCTCGACCGGGCCGACGACATCGAGGTGGTGGACCTCAACCCGGACGACCTCATCGAGCGCCTCAAGGCCGGCAAGGTCTACCTCCCGAGTCATGCGGAGCGGGCGCTGAAGCACTACTTCTCGCGCGGCAACCTGACGGCTTTGCGGGAACTGGCGCTGCGCCGCACGGCCGACCGGGTGGACGACGAACTCCTCAGCCACATGCGGGCCAACGCGATCGCCGGGCCGTGGGCGGCCGGCGAGCGGGTGCTGGTCTGCGTCAGCGACGATCCCCGCTCCGCCGGCCTGGTGCGCTACGCCAAGCGCCTCGCCGACCGGCTGCACGCGCCCTGGACCGCGCTCTGCATCGAGGGGCCGCGCATGGTGGGCCTCAACGAGGCGGCGCGCGACCGGATCGCCGAGGCGCTGCGGCTGGCCGACCGGCTGGGAGGCGACGCCGTCACCCTGCCCGGCGGCCGGCGCATCGCCGACGACATCCTGGCCTATGCCCGCTCGGACAACGTCAACCACATCGTGGTCGGCAAGGCCTCGCGCTCCTGGCTGTTCGAACTCGTCAACGGCTCGGTCGTGCACGACCTCGTGCGCCGCAGCGGCAGCATCGGCGTGCACGTGGTGCCGGGCGACGCGGCGCCGGATCGAACGCCGGGCGAGACGCGGACCCCGCGCGCCGCCCGGGCCGCCCCGCCGCGCACCGTCGACGCCTGGCCCTACGCGCTCGCCCTCGCGTCGATCGCGGCCGGGCTCGGCGCGGCCCTCCTCGCCCAGCCCTATGCGGGCGTGGAGAACGCCGACCTCTTCCTCCTCACCGCCGTGGTGGCGGTGGCCGTGCGCTGGGGGCTCGGGCCCTCGCTCGCGGCGGTGGGCGCGTCCTCGCTCGCCTACAACTTCTTCTTCCTGCCGCCGGTCTACACCTTCACCATCGCCGACCCGACCAACGTGGCCGCCTTCCTGCTCTTCACCCTCGTGGCGGTGCTCGTCTCGAATCTCGCCGCCCGCGCCCGCTCGGTCGCGGTGGTGAGCCAGGGCCGCGCCCGGGCCACGGAGCGGCTCTACGGCTTCAGCCGCAAGCTCGCCGGATGCGGCACCCTCGACGACGTGCTCTGGGCGACCTCGGCCCAGATCGCCGCCATGCTGAAGGTCCGCGTGGTCCTGCTCCTGACCGAGCCCTCTCCCCCGGAGACCGGCGCCCTGAACGCCGGCACCTTGAACGCCGGCACCTTGGCGGTCCGGGCCGGCTACCCGCCGGAGGACCGGCTCGACGAGGCGGATCTCGGCGCGGCGCGCTGGGCCTTCGACAACGCGCGCCCGGCCGGACGCGGCGCCGACACCCTGCCGGGGGCCCGGCGGCTGTTCCTACCGATGCGCACGGGCCGCGGCATCGTCGGGGTGATCGGCCTCGACGCCGACGGCACCGGCCCGATCCTCTCGCCCGAGGACCGGCGCCTGTTCGACGCGCTGGCCGACATGGCGGCGCTCGCCATCGAGCGCGTCCGCCTCGTGGAGGATCTCGACCGGGCCGAGCGGGCCGCCGAGACCGACCGCCTGCGCCAGGCCCTGCTCACCTCGATCAGCCACGACCTGCGCACGCCGCTGGCCTCGGTGCTGGGGGCCGCCACCACCCTGCGCGACCTCGACGCGGCGCTCCCGCGCGAGGCCAAGGCCGACCTGCTCGCCACCATCATCGCCGAATCCGAGCGGCTCAACCGCTTCATCGTCAACCTCCTCGACATGACCCGCCTGGAGGCCGGGGCGGTGGCGGCCAACCTCACTCCGCAGGATGTCGGCGAGGCCGTCGACACGGCCCTGCGGCGCCTCGGGCCGATTCTGGCCGGACACCGCGTCGTCCTCGATCTCGCGGCCGATCTGCCGCCCCTGCGCCTCGACCCCGTCCTGTTCGAGCAGGTCCTGGTCAACCTCCTCGACAACGCCGCCAAGTACGCGCCGGAGGGCTCGACGGTGACGATCCGGGGCCGGCGCGAGGGCGGGCGCTCGGAGTCTGGACCAGCCGGACCCGGCCGGGTCCGCCTCGCGGTGCTCGACGAGGGGGACGGGCTGCCCGAGGCCGACGTGGAGCGCGTGTTCGACAAGTTCTACCGGGCCGCCAAGGGCGACAGCGTCCGGGCCGGAACGGGGCTCGGCCTCGCCATCGCCCGCGGCTTCGTCGAGGCCATGGGCGGCACCCTGACGGCCGGCAACCGGGGCGACCGCTCCGGCGCCGCCTTCACCATCCTGCTGCCGGTCCCGGGACGTG
>NZ_JAIEOF010000371.1 GCF_019750675.1 Methylobacterium sp. | reverse complement strand
TTCGGGGCCGTCCTGATCGGTGGCGCAGCGGATGGGGCACAGGCCGCCAACCGCTCCGGCCTCTTTCAGGCCAAGGCGCATCGGTATTCCTGCCGCCCGCCCCTGAAATTCGCCGCCGGCGCCTGCGTGAAGCGCTGTCCGGCGGGTTACAGGGATACGGGGCGGTACTGCCGCTTCCGAAACATGAGCCGGTAGAGGTCCTGCGGAGGCCTCCGTCCGGCGGCCCCGGGGGCGAAGCGCTCAGGAGGACGGACCCAGCATGGACGCCATCACGATCCTCGACGCGCCCCGCTGCCACCTCGGCGAAGGCCCCTGCTACGATCCGCGCACCGGCATCGCGTGGTGGGTCGACATCCTGGAACGACGGCTGTTCGAAGCCCTCCTGGCGGGCGGTCCGGTCCGGATTCACGACCTTCCCCTGATGGCGAGTGCCGTGGTGGCGGTGGACGAGGAAAGACACCTGCTGGCGGCCGAGGACGGGCTTTATCTGCGAACCTTCGGCGACGGCGGCCTGACCCGGTTCTGCCCGCTCGAGGCGGAGGAGGCCGGCACCCGCTCCAACGACGGCCGGGTCCATCCCTGCGGCGCCCTCTGGATCAGCACCATGGGGCGTGACGCCGAGCCGGGGCGCGGCGCGATCTATCACGTGGCCGGCACCCGGGTGACGCGCCTCTTCGGTGGCCTCACCATCCCGAACGCCATCTGTTTCGCGCCCGATGGCGCGACCGGCTACTTCGCCGATACCGATGCGGGCCTCCTCAAGCGCGTCGCCCTCGATCCCCGCACGGGTCTGCCGGTGGGCGAGCCGGCCACGCTCTACGATCATCGCGGCGGAGAGGGCGGCCTGGACGGAGCCGTCGTCGATGCCGAGGGCCGCATCTGGTGCGCCCGCTGGGGTGCTGCCTGCCTCGACGCTTACAGCCCGGAGGGCGAGTGCCTGCGCACGCTTCCGCTGCCGGTGAGCCGGCCCTCGTGCCCCACCTTCGCGGGGCCCGCCCTCGAGCATCTCCTCGTCACCAGCGCCTACGAGGGCATGACGACCGAGGAGCGTGCAGCCGACCCGGAGCACGGCCGCACCCTCGTCGTGCCGGTCGGCGTGCGTGGCCTGTTGGAGCCCGCTTTCGGCCTCCGCTCCTGAGGCGAGCGCGATTTCATCGCGGTTCGGCGTTCCGATCGCGAGCCGTTCGCCGACGGCGTGAGGCCGCCGGCCACTGCTGCGATCTTGCGGCTCGAGCCGGGGCGGCGGACGGTCGGCCTTATTTCCGCCGCCGGATACCGCCTCTGAGAGGATGTTCCGCGCCCCTCCAGATTCATCGGCATCATGAACCGCGCGCCCACGAGTGAGCCCGCACGAGAGACCGCGAGGGAAACGGAGGCCGCGCGCCTGCGCGCCCTCGATCGCTACCGCCTGCTCGACACGCCGCGCGAGCAGGATTTCGACGAGATCGCGGAAGCGGCCGCCGAACTCTGCGAGGTACGGATCGGCGTCGTCAACCTGATCGGGGACGGCCGCCAGTTCTTCAAGGCCGAGGTCGGGCTCGGCGTCCGCGAGACGCCCCTGGAGACCTCGTTCTGCCGGCAGGCCATTCTGCAGGAGGACTTCCTGTACGTGCCGGACGCCACCCGCGACCCGCGCTTCGAGGACAATCCCCTCGTCACCGGCGAGCCTGGCCTGCGGTTCTACGCGGGCGCGCTGCTGCGGACGGCCGAGGGACATCCGATCGGCACCGTCTGCGTCCTCGACACGAAACCGCGCGCGCTGACCGAACGACAGCGCCGGGGCCTCGCGCGCCTGGCGCGCCAGGCGATGGCGCAGATGGAGCTGCGCCGCTCGCTGCGCGAGCAGGAGGAGCAGCGCCTCCTGCACGAGCGCATCCTCGACAGCGCCACCGATTACGCCATCGTCGCCACCGACCCGCACGGCCGCGTCACCCGGTGGAGCGCCGGCGCCGAGCGCATCCTGGGCTGGAGCGAGGCCGAGATGCTCGGCGCATCCGTCGAGGTTCTGTTCACGCCGGAGGATCGGGCGGGTGGACGGCCGGAGAGCGACATGGGGCTGGCTCTGGAGAGCGGCAGCGCCCCCGGCGAGGGCTGGCACCTGCGCAAGGACGGGCGCCGCTTCTGGGCCAGCAGCGAAACGATGCCCCTGCGCTCGAACGAGGGCGAGACCCTGGGCTTCGTCAGGATCCTGCGCGACCGGACCGGGCAGCGCGAAGCCGACCGGGTGCTGGAGGCGAGCGAACTGCGCTACCGCTCCCTGGTGGAGGTCAGTCCGCAGGTGGTGTGGTTCGGCGATGCCGAGGGCAACGTCACCTACTGCAATGCCTACTGGTACGCGTTCACCGGATTGCCGCCGGGTGCGGCCGGCGAGGCGAGCTGGACGTCGGTCGTCCATCCCGATCATCGCGAGGCCATGCGCCGTGCCCGCCTCTCCGCGGCGGCGTCGGGGCAATCCTACGAGGTGGAGTTTCCCCTGCGGCGGGCGGACGGCGCGTATCGCTGGTTCCTGACCCGGGCCAAGGCGGTCCGGGACGCCGACGGAACCCTGCTGAGCTGGATCGGAACCTCGCTCGACATCCACGACCGCAAGGAGGCCGAGGTCGCGCTCCGGAACGCGCAGGAAAAGCTGGGTCTCGCCGTGGCCGCGACCGGGACCGGCGTGTTCGACTACGACCTCGTCGCGGACGTGCTCGAGTGGGACGGGCAGACCCGCGCGCTGTTCGGGCTGCCGCCCGGGGCGCCCGTGAGCTACGCGGTCTTCCTCGCGGGCCTGCATCCCGACGACAGGGCCTGGGTGGACGCTGCCGTGGTCGCGGCCCTCGACCCGGCGGGCAGCGGCACCTACGACATCGCCTTCCGGACGCTCGGCATCGGGGACGGCGTCGAGCGCTGGGTGGCCGCCAAGGGCCAGGCCCTGGTCGAGAACGGGCGCACGGTGCGCTTCATCGGCACCACCCGCGATGTCACCGAGGCGCGGCGCGCGGAGCAGACCCTGCGCGACACCGAGGAGCGCTATCGTCTGGCCGCGCGCGCCACGAACGACGCCATCTGGGACTGGGACTTCGCCACCAACCACGTCCTGTGGAACGAGGCGCTCCAGGCCGCCTACGGCTACGCGCCCGATGCCATCGTGCCGACCGGTGCCTGGTGGATCGGCCGGATCCACCCCGAGGATCGGCCCCGGATCGACGCCTCCATCCACGCGGTCATCGACAGCGACCGATCGGCCTGGAGCGACGAGTACCGCTTCCTCCGGGCGAACGGGACCTACGCGCACGTCCTCGACCGGGGATACGTGATCCGGGGCGGCGACGGCGTGGCCAGGCGGATGATCGGGGCGATGCTGGACATCTCGGAGCGCAAGCGGGCCGAGGAGCATCAGCGCCTGCTCACCGGCGAATTGCAGCACCGAGTCAAGAACACCCTCACGCTGGTGCAGGCCATCGCCAGCCAGACCCTGCGCGGCAGTACGGACGTCGCGGAAATGCGCGAGGCCTTCGCGGCGCGTCTGATCTCCCTGGGGCGGGCCCACGACATCCTGACCCAGGCGAGTTGGACCGCCGCACCCATCGCGGAGGTCGTGGATGGGGCGCTCTCCGTGCATCGGGGCGACACGGGCTTTCGCCTGCGCGCCGGCGGCCCGAACGTGCTCCTGGCGGCCAAACCCGCCCTCTCGCTCGCCCTGGCGCTGCACGAGCTCGCCACCAACGCGGTCAAGTACGGCGCGCTGTCGAACGAGACCGGCATCGTCGAGCTGCGCTGGCACGTCGTGCACGAATCCGACGCCCCGCGCTTCTGCCTGACATGGTCCGAGCAGGGCGGCCCGCCCATTCTGAGTCCACCGGCGCGCAAGGGGTTCGGCTCGCGCCTGATCGAGCGCAGCTTCGCCGCCGAGGTCGGCGGCGAGGTCACGCTCGCCTACGCCCCGACCGGGCTCGTCTGCCGCCTGGAGGCGGCGCTCGCGTCGATGCAGGAGGCCGTCGATGCCGCGGCGGCCTGAGGGCCGGCGCTCCGCGCGGCCCGGCGTGCCGTGGCATGACATCCGAACGGGCTGCGCATGTCGCTGACCAAGCGCATCGTCGGTCTCGTCTCCCTGGCGCTGCTGCCCGCCCTCGCGATCCAGGGCTACAACGAGTACGCCCTGCGGGCCGCCCGGGGCGATGCCGTGCGCGGTGAGGCGATACGCACCGCCCGTGGCGTCGCGGCGGATCTCGGCCAGTTTGGGCGCGGGACGCGACAGGTGCTCGGCGTGCTCGCCGAGGTTCCGGAGATCCGGGCCAAGGATCCCGCGCCCTGCACGGCCTACCTCAAGACCCTGCTGGGCAAGGTGCCCGGTGCCTTCTTCTTCGGCGTGGCCGACGCGGAGGGGGGCATCGTCTGCAACACCCTCGGGTCGGCACCCGGCGCCTACACGCTGGCCGATCGGCGCTACTTCCAGGACGCGATGCGCACCGGCGGCCTCGCCATCGGCGACATCGTGTCCGGACGCGTCACCGGTATTCCGACGATGCAGTTCGCCCAAGCCATCCCCGGCCCCGACGGCCGCCCGTTGGGGATCGTGATCGCCAGCGTCGACTTGGCCTACCTCGCCGAGCATCAGGCGCGCGGAGGCCTGCCGCCCGACGCCACCCTCACGGTCGTGGACCGCAAGGGCACCGTCATGATCCGGGTTCCGGACCATGCGGACTGGGTCGGCCGCAGCCTGCCACCCGAGTCCTTCGCGGCCCTGGCGGCAAATCGCGGCGGGGTCGTCGACCTGCACGGCGTGCGGGGAAACCTGCGCATCACCGGCATCGCGGCCCCGTCGCCGGACGATCTCGACGGGGTGACCGTCGCCGTCGGCCTCTCGCCGAGGCTGGCCTATGCGGACATCGATGCGGCCACGCGGCGCGGTGCGATCCTGATCGTCCTCGGCGCCCTGATGGCGCTGGCGGCCGCTCTCCTCGCCGGGCGCGCCTTCATCCGCCGGCCCGTGCGCCGCCTGCTCACGGCGGCCTCGGCCTGGCGGACGGGGGATCTCGGCGCCCGGACCGGCCTGTCCGGTTCGGGCGAGTTCGGCCAGCTCGGCGAGGCGTTCGACGCCATGGCGGCCGGGCTCGAGAAGCACGAGGGTGCGTTGCGCGCCGAGATCGCCCGCAGCCACCTGCTGCAGGAGCGTCAGACGATGATGCTGCACGAGCTCAACCACCGGGTCCGCAACACCCTGACAACCGTCCAGTCCCTGGCGCGCCAGTCCCGCCGCACCGACGCGACGGGCGAGCGCCTGGAGGGGCGGATCATCGCGCTGGCCAAGACCCACGACCTGCTCTCGCGGGACGCATGGGCCGGCGCCTCCCTCGAGATGCTCCTGGAGAACGAGTTGGCGCCCTTCGTCGACGCGCGCCAGGACCGGTTCCTCATCGACGGACCGGACATCGAGCTGCCCCCGCGCTACGTCCTGGCGCTCAGCATGACGCTGCACGAGCTCACCACGAACGCCGCCAAGCACGGGGCCCTCTCCGTGGAGGGAGGACGCCTGGAGATCATCTGGCGGGTCGAGACCGGAAGCGACGGGGCACGCCGGCTCGCCCTGGACTGGCGCGAGAGCGGCGGGCCCCCGGTCGTGACCCCGCCCGCCCGCGGGATCGGAACGCGGCTGATCAACGGGGGCGTGGGCCACGAACTCGGCGGCACGGTGGATCTCCGCTTCGCCACCGGCGGGCTGCACTGCACCCTGGCGGTGCCCCTCGACGCGCAGGATCGCTTCACCTCGTTCCGGGCGGATTCCGGATCACCGCGATCGGCGGCTTGAAGAACGCGGTCCACACCGTGATCCCCCGCCGGCACTCCCGGCCCCGTCCGGGTCGGATCTCGGCGGATCGAGGGGGCCTTCGACGACCGAACCGCCGGTCGGGTCGTGCTCTCAGACGGCGGCGGCGAGACATGTTGCGTCGTCCGCCGATATGGCTTCCCCGCGATCGGAACGATGGCCGTGGCGCTCAGCCCACCCGGCGCTGCCGTTCCGCCGAAGCTTCGACCCGGCTGCCGCCGAACACGGCCTGCTGTCGCGTGGGCAGCCGGCATAGGCTGTCGACGAGGCGCGGGGCCACGGGGGCGCTCGCGGCGTCGAGGAGCGCGCGATGCTCCGGCGTGAGCGTCAGCCCGAGGGCCGCCACGTTGTCGTCGAGCTGTGCCGGCCGGCTGACGCCCATCAGGGTCGCGTCCACGCTTGGCCGGCCCACGACCCAGGCCAGGGCGACCCGCGCCGCCGGCTGCCCGATCGCGTCCGCCACGCCGCGCACGGCCTCGACGATGTCCCAGTTGCGCGGAGTGAACAGGCTGTCGCCGAACGGGTTGGCGCTGTCCAGGCGCCTGTCGCCCTCGGGCCGCGCCGGCACGGCCTCCGCCGGGTCACGCGGCAGGCCCGATCCGCGTGCGGGTGCCGCCGCGACGGCGGCGCGATCGTACTTGCCCGCCAGGAGCCCGTAGGCGAGGGGCGACCAGGGCACGAGGCCCATCCCGAACGCGGCGGCGAGGGGGACATGCTCGTCCTCGACCTCCCGATTCACGAGGGCGTAGAAGTGCTGCAGGGCGATGGGGCCGGGCAGGCCGCGCACCGAGGCCAGGGTCGCCAGTTGGGCGGCGTACCAGGCGGGGGTGTTCGACAGGCCCCAGTAGCGGGCCTTCCCGCTCCGGACGAGGCCCACCATGGTCTCGAGAAGTTCCTCGGCCGGCGTGATCCCGTCCCAGGCGTGCAGCCAGTACAGGTCGACGTAGTCGGTCCCGAGGCGGCGCAGCGATCCCGCGATGGCCGCGTGGAGATGCTTGGCGCCGCAACCGCCCGCATGCGGCCCGTGTCCGGTGGCGAACCCGGCCTTGGTGGCGAGGACGATCCGGTCGCGCAGGCCACGCTCGGCGATGAAGCGGCCGACCATCGTCTCGCTGGCGCCGCCCGCATAGACGTCGGCGGTATCGACGAAGTTGCCGCCGCCCTCCACGTAGGCGTCGAACACGGCGCGGCTGCCGCCCGCGTCGAGCCCCCAGCGCGCCGTGCCGAACGTCATGGTGCCCAGAGCGAGGGGGCTCACCGCCAGCCCCGAGCGGCCCAGCGTCCGATAATGCGTCAGATCCATTGTTGCACCCACCTGAAAACTCCCCCGAGGGGTAGCCCGGCGCCGCAATGAGGATTAGCCCTGTCGGACGGCATGGGTCCGTGAGCGGAATGCAGCAATGCGGCGCGGCGACCTCGACGATCTGTCCGTGTTCGCGGCGGTGGCGCGCACCCGCAGCTTCACGCGGGCAGCGGCCGAACTCGGCCTGTCCCCCTCCGCGCTCAGCCACGCGATGCGCGGGCTGGAGACCCGCCTCGGAGTGCGCCTGCTGGCGCGCACGACGCGCAGCGTCGCCCCGACCCCCGCGGGCGAGCGCCTGCTGCGCTCGCTCGGTCCGGCGCTGGCGGAGGTCGAGCGGGGCCTCGCGGCCCTGGCCGACTGGCGCGGCACGCCGTCGGGCTCCCTTCGGGTCACGACGTTCGCCTACGCCGCGCGCGCCATCCTCGCGCCGTCCCTTCCGGGGTTCCTCCTCGAC
>NZ_JAIEOF010000135.1 GCF_019750675.1 Methylobacterium sp. | reverse complement strand
AGGAAACCGGGGCGCCCCGCCGCGCGCGCCGCCAGGATCGCGCGGCTCGCGGCGACCTGATGCGGACGCGGAACGAGAGTCGGCATCAGGGGCATCCGGCAACGCGCGCCTGCCCTGCGCGCGGGCGTGAATCTCTTCTCGGCGGATGCGTTTTGGCACCTGCGCGAAGTCTTTGCGCCGGCCTCACCATGTTTTGAAAACCTTGGAACTGTTCAGGTTGTGCTTCCGTTAAGGTGTCGTCCCGGCGCGCGGTCGGGCGCCGTAATCGGAGAGATCGATGCCGACGATTCCGCTATCCGCCGCGCCGCGCGCGGCGATCGCGTCCGCCCTCGCATTTCTGATCCTCGGTGGCCCGGCCAGCGCCCAGAGCGCCGATGGCGGCCTCTTCGACCTGCTGTTTGCCCCTGCGCGTCCCGCGCCGCAAGTGGCGCCCACGCCGAGCGCCGACCCCGGCTCGTACGGACAGGTCCGTCGCTCCATCCGCCGGGCGGCGGCGCCCCGCCCGCGCCCCAAGATCCGCTACGCCGCCCTGCCGAAAGCCGAGCCCCTCCAGATCAAGATCACCGACCGCCAGACCCCCCTCGACATGAAGGCGGGCCCGGCCGCGGCGTTCATGAAGGACGAGACCCTTCGCCCCGGCGACATCGTGGTGATGAAGGACGGCCCCAAGGTCTTCGTCGGCAAGCCCGACGACCGCCACACGGCGCGGGACTTCGAGAGCATCGGCCGGTCCGACTTCATCGACCGTCGCACCCGCGTCCAGCTCGCCGCCATGATGCTGCCCATCGGGGCGATGCCCGCGGATCAGGCCCGCCGGATGATGGCGCGTTCGGCCAAGACGATGCCGGCGAGCGTGGACCAGCCCGTGCGCACCGAGACGACCGCGATGCGGGTGATCAATCCCTGGTCCACGTCCCCCTGAGCACGACCGCCGAGGTGAGGCGCCGCGCGAAGACCCGGTCTCAAGCCGCCCGCACGGTGACGAGGAAGCCGTCCACCTCCTGCCGCAGGCTGGCCGCCTGACGGGCGAGATCGCTCGCGGCCGTCAGGACCTGCGCCGAGCCGGCGCGGGCGGATTCCGCCGCTTCCCGCACGCCGGCGACGTGACCCGAGACGGCCCGCGTCCCCTCCGAGGTGAGCGTGGTGTTCCGCGCAATCTCCTGAGTCGCCGCTCCCTGCTGTTCCACTGCCGCCGAGATGTCGCCCGAAAGGCGGCTGAGGCGCTGGATGACCTCGGTGATGCCCGCGATCGTCGCCACCGACGCGTCGGTGGAGTGGGTGATTTCCGCGACCTTCGCGGCGATGTCCTCGGTGGCCCGCGCGGTCTTGGTCGCGAGGCTCTTCACCTCCGCGGCGACCACCGCGAAGCCGCGGCCGGCCTCGCCCGCGCGCGCCGCCTCGATCGTGGCGTTCAGCGCCAGTAGGTTGGTCTGCGCGGCGATGCTGGAGATCAGCCCCACGATCTCCCCGATGCTGGCCGCCGCCTGGGCGAGGCGGTCGACGTCGCCCTTCATCCGCACGGCGTCGCGCTCGGCCTCGTCGGCGACCGCCGCCGAAGTCTCGACACGCGCACCGATCTCGCGCACGGACGCGCTCAGTTCCTCGGTGGCCGCCGCCACCGTATCGGCCGTTGCGGCCGTGTCCTGCGAGGCGGCCGCCACTGCGTGGCTGAGGGACGAGGTGTCGCTGGCCGCCTGCGTGAGGGCGTAGGCGGCGGCCTCGAGCTGGCTGGAGGCCGCCGAGACGGCCTCGACGATGCCGCCGGCCCGGGCCTCGAAGCGATCGGCCATGTCGTGCATCGCCGCCGTCCGCGCGGCGGTGGCCTGGGCGGTCAGCTGCTCGGCCTCCCCGGCGATGCGCTGACGCTCGGCCACGCTGTCGCGGAATGCGATGGCTGCCCCCGCGATGGCACGGACCTCCCGCGCGCCGCCCTGCGGGATCGGGCCGGCCGCCTCGCCCCGCCCGATGGCGGTGAGGGCCTCCGCGATGCGCGCGAGGGGCCGCGCGATGGCGGTGCCGAAGACGAAGGCCACGGCGCAGGAAAGGGCCAGGGTTGCGAGGCCGAGCGTGATCCAGAGCGCCGCGCTCCGCTCCGCCGCCGCGCGTGCGCCGCCCGCCGCGGCGGCGAGATCGGCGGTGAGGCGATCCTCGATGCCCTTCAGCCCGTCGATGCGTTGGGTGGCGAGGCCGAACCAGGCCGGAGCGTCCGTGACGGCGAGGGGCGTTCCCGGTGCCGTGTCGAGGACGATCCGGCGCAGGCGGTCGACCTCACGGGCCGGTGCGCCGGCCTTGGAGGCGTCGAGGAGGGCGGCCTGGGCCGGATCGGCGCCGAGGCGGAACAGCGACTCGTAGGTCGTCTGCCCGGCGAGCAGCCCCGCCAGGCGCTCGTGGCCGGCCAGGTCGATGCGGCCCGCGCCGATGATGGCCGAGGCTGCGGCCCGTTCCTGCCCGGCGAGTTCCTTCAGGGACAGGAAGGCGGAATAGGCCGAGACCCGGGCGGCGAGGTCCGCGCTGGAGGCGACCTGGGACATCTCCCGCACGAGGTCGAGGGCCTGAGCGATCACGCCCGAATACAGGGCCATGTTCTGCGCCGGGGTCCGGGCGAGGTCGTCGACGGCCTTCCGGTGGGCGGCGATGCCGGCGAGCCCGTCCGCCAGGGCGGCCTGCCGGCGCGCCATGCCCGCGCCGAACGCCTCCGCGTCGGCCGCGATGTCGAGCGCGCGGTGGCTGGCATCCGTGCGCAGGCGCTGGGCGTCGAGTTCGGCCCGGAACTGGGTGCCCTTCGATCCCAGGAACAGGCTGGAGGCGCCGCGCTCGCGTTGGGCTTCGTGGACGAAGGCGCTGACCCGCCCGGCGAACCCGACGAGGTTCTGGACCTGCCCCATGCGGGTGCGCTCCCCGATTCGCTCGGCGATGGTGAGCCCGGCCACCACCGCAAAGGCAAAGCAGGGGGCGAGCGCAACCAGCAGGATACGGACGCGGAGGGGAGACAGAAAACCGGCGGACATGGATGCGAGCCTGGAAACACGAGGGCGTGATCGTTGTCGGTGTTCAGCCGTAAAGTTTTTCTTGTCGGTGTAACCATTGATGCTTTTTGCAGCAGTCTGCCCGTTTGGAGGCAGACTTTCCGGTAACGCATCAGTTGTCCGAAGACCTTCGCGTTGTTCGCGATCACCTTGCGGATAACCGTCGCGTCTCCTGCGCCGGGTCCGGATCGCGGGCAGGGTTGTCCCCCGCCCCGCCCCCCCTCGGCCGAGGCCGGCCGGGAGATACCGGGGCCACGGTTCCGCCGCCCGCGCGCGTCACCCGCCCCCGCCATCCGCGCGGAGTTGAGCCTGTACGCTTTTTGTTCTAGCTGATGGCGGATATGCGTGGCGCGCGCCTTGCCGCTTGGGGGCTCGCGCCCGACATGGCGCTCGGGAGGAGACGGGAGAGCCCTGCCCCGCCCGGGCTCGCGACCTTCCGAAGAGACACCATGGCCAAAGCCAAAGCCGCCGCCAAAAAATCCCAAGCCGAGGCCGAGCGGGTCGAGGCGAAGATCGAGGCCCTGTTCGACGGCGCGCGCGATCAGCGGGTCATCTCGGTGCGGGGCGCCCGCGAGCACAACCTCAAGAACATCGACCTGACGATCCCGCGCGACCGGTTGGTGGTGTTCACCGGCCTGTCGGGCTCGGGCAAGTCGTCGCTGGCCTTCGACACGATCTACGCGGAAGGGCAGCGCCGCTACGTCGAATCGCTCTCGGCCTATGCGCGCCAGTTCCTCGAGATGATGTCGAAGCCCGACGTCGACCAGATCGACGGACTCTCGCCGGCGATCTCCATCGAGCAGAAGACGACCTCGAAGAACCCGCGCTCCACGGTCGGCACCGTGACAGAGATCTACGACTACATGCGCCTGCTCTGGGCGCGGGTCGGCATTCCCTACTCCCCCGCCACCGGCCTGCCCATCGAGAGCCAGACCGTCAGCCAGATGGTGGACCGGGTGCTGGCCTTGCCGGAGAAGAGCCGCCTCTACCTGCTGGCGCCGGTGATCCGCGGCCGCAAGGGCGAGTACCGCAAGGAGATCGCCGAGTTCCAGAAGAAGGGCTTCCAGCGCCTGCGCGTCGACGGTGAGTACTACCCGATCGACGACGTGCCGAAGCTCGACAAGAAGCTCAAGCACGACATCGACGTGGTGGTGGACCGGATCGTGGTGCGGGCCGACATCGCGGCGCGGCTGGCCGATTCCTTCGAGACCGCCCTGGAACTCGCCGACGGTATCGCGGTGATCGAGTTCGCCGATACCCAAGAGGGCGAGGCCCCGCGCGAGCCCGTCACCTTCTCGTCGCGCTTCGCCTGCCCCGTCTCCGGCTTCACCATCGCGGAGATCGAGCCGCGGCTGTTCTCGTTCAACAATCCCTTCGGCGCCTGCCCGACCTGCGGCGGCATCGGCCACGAGATGCGGATCGACCCCGAACTCGTCATCTCGGACGCCAAGCTCAGCCTGAAGCGCGGCGCCGTCGGCCCCTGGGCGAAGTCGACCTCCCCCTATTACGGCCAGACCCTCGACGCGCTGGCCCGGCACTACGGCTTCAAGACCACGGTCGCGTGGGGCGACCTGCCGGGACGCGCCCGCGAGGTGGTCCTGTACGGCACCGGACCGGAATCGGTGCGCTTCGCCTACGACGACGGCATGCGGGCCTACGAGGTGAACAAGCCCTTCGAGGGCGTGATCCCGAACCTGGAGCGCCGCTACAAGGAGACCGAGAGCGACACCTCCCGCGAGGAGATCGCGCGCTTCATGAGCGAGACGCCTTGCGCCACCTGCGGCGGCAAGCGCCTGAAGCTCGAAGCCCTCTCGGTGAAGGTCGCCATGGCGGATGTGGGCACCGTGACCGCCCTGTCGGTGCGCGACGCCCATGCCTGGTTCTCGGACCTGCCGGGCAAGCTCACGGACAAGCAGAACGAGATCGCCTTCCGGATCCTCAAGGAGATCCGCGACCGGCTCACCTTCCTGATCGATGTCGGCCTCGAATATCTCACCCTGGCGCGCGGCTCCGGCTCGCTCTCGGGCGGCGAGAGCCAGCGCATCCGCCTCGCCTCGCAGATCGGCTCCGGCCTCACCGGCGTGCTCTACGTCCTCGACGAACCGTCCATCGGCCTGCACCAGCGGGACAACGAGCGCCTGCTCGGCACGCTGAAGCGCCTGCGCGACCTCGGCAACTCGGTCATCGTCGTCGAGCACGACGAGGACGCGATCCTGCAGGCCGACTACGTCGTCGATGTCGGCCCCGGCGCCGGCATCCACGGCGGCCGCATCATCGCGCAGGGCACGCCCGAGGAGGTCCTGAAGAACCCGGCCTCGCTCACGGCCAAGTACCTCACCGGCGAACTCAGCGTGCGGGTGCCCACCGGGCGGCGCAAGGGCAAGGCGGGCAAGCTCAGCTTGATCGGCGCCCGCGGCAACAACTTGAAGAACGTCTCGGTCGACATCCCGCTCGGTACCTTCACCTGCATCTCGGGTGTCTCCGGCGGCGGCAAGTCCACCCTGATCATCGACACGCTCTACAAGGCCGTGGCGAAATCCCTCAACGGCGCCCTGGAGCACCCGGCGCCCTTCGAGCGGCTCGACGGGCTGGAGCACCTCGACAAGGTCATCGATATCGACCAGTCGCCCATCGGCCGCACCCCGCGCTCGAATCCGGCGACCTATACCGGCGCCTTCACGCCGATCCGCGACTGGTTCGCGGGCCTGCCGGAAGCCAAGGCCCGCGGCTACCAGGCCGGGCGCTTCTCGTTCAACGTCCGGGGCGGGCGCTGCGAGGCCTGCTCCGGCGACGGCGTCATCAAGATCGAGATGCACTTCCTGCCGGACGTCTACGTTACCTGCGACGTCTGCAAGGGGCGGCGCTACGACCGCGAGACCCTGGAGGTGAAGTACCGCGATCGGTCCATCGCCGACGTGCTCGACATGACCGTCGAGGAAGCCGCCGACCTGTTCAAGGCGGTGCCCACCATCCGGGAAAAGATGGAGACTCTGGCCCGGGTCGGCCTCGGCTACGTCAAGGTCGGGCAGCAGGCCACCACCCTTTCGGGTGGCGAGGCCCAGCGGGTGAAGCTCTCGAAGGAGCTGTCGAAGCGGGCCACGGGGCGCACGCTCTACATCCTCGACGAGCCGACCACCGGCCTGCACTTCCACGACGTCGCCAAGCTCATGGAGGTGCTCCACGAACTCGTGGACCAGGGCAACACCGTCGTGGTGATCGAGCACAACCTCGAGGTCATCAAAACCGCCGACTGGGTCATCGACATGGGCCCCGAGGGCGGCGACGGCGGCGGCGTGGTGGTGGCGCAGGGAACGCCCGAGCAGATCGCCAAGTCCCGCGCGAGCCATACGGGACGCTTCCTGCGCGATGTCCTCGCCCGGCGGCCGGCCCCCGCCCCCACCCCCGCCAAGGGACGCGCGGCCGCCGAATAGGCGGTCCTTCCCGCCCGACGGGTGTGCGATTCGCGGGGGCAACCCGCGCCCGACCCGTTCCGCCCCACCCCGGAACCGGCCTCGCACCGCCGAAACCGGCCTTGGCGCCGCGCCGGGGTGCGCAATCGCAACCCTGCGTTTGCCGGATGTTCCCGGCGTAGCCGGTTCGCGCCAACAGCTTGAGCATTCAGCGCTATTCTGCCGACAGACCCGCCGAACGCCGCCTCGCGACCGCGAAAAGCCTGCTCAAATAGTTAACAAAACCTTACGCTGCACCGCGGCGGAATTGCGGCTTTTGCGCAACGGTTCGATCCGAACTGCCCCGTTTCCAAGCATTCCGCTGTCCTTCCGCCGCGTCCTGTAGAATAGTTCTCGACGTTGAGACTTGAGAACGCGCCGCAAGGGGGGCCGCCGGATCGACTGCAAACAAGCCGCACCAAAGCGGCGTATCGGCAGGATGATTCGGATGGCTGCGTGGCGGACCTGAAATCCTTGGGAAGGAAGAAGATAATGACGAAGAACTGGCTCGCCGCAGGCGCGCTCGCGCTGACCGTTGGCATGACCGCCACGGCTTCCTACGCGCAGACCACGACCGTTCCGGGTGAGCAGGTCGGTCTCGCCACCGGCGCTCCGCTGCCCGAGGGCATCTACGCGCTGAACACGTTCCTCTACCGCAGCAACGAGAACGTCGCTCCGGGTTCGGTCGACGTCGCCGTCAACATCCCGGTGCTGGTCTGGTCGACCCCGCTGGTTCCGCTCGGCGGCCGTATCGAGCTGCTCGTCGCTCCCCCGACCGTCTTCGCCTTCGGCAAGAACGGCGGCCCGAACGGTTCGCGTGACCTTTCGATCAACGTCGGCACCTTCGTCGGCGGCATCTGGGCCTTCGATCTCGGCAACAACTTCGGCGTCAGCTTGCTCGGCGGTGTCTACCTCAACGAGCTCAATGGCGGCCGCGGCGTTCTGGTGAACAACGCCGGCACCACCTTCGCCACCCCGGTTCTGGGCCAGCTCGCCTCGAACACCTACCGCATGGGCGTCGCCGCCAGCTACACCGGCAACGGCTGGAACCTGACGGCCAACCTGACCGCCAACATCTACGACTCGCCGG
>NZ_JAIEOF010000439.1 GCF_019750675.1 Methylobacterium sp. | reverse complement strand
ACCGGAAATGAAATTCAGAAATTAATCCGTGGGCCGGCCTATTTTCCAGTGCATAATCAAACGGCCCGAAGCAATTCTATGCCTTGACAGAATTATAACTCTTGCGCCAGGAATACTGAGGATTCGATACAAAATGCCACCATGAAGGGCATGCGGTCGGAGCGAGGGAGAGAATATGATCACGCTGAAGAGACGCGTACTCTTGGGTGCGCTCGTCTGCACGACGTTCGCGGCGTTCCCGGCTTACGCGGCCGATCCGATCAAGATCGGTGTCACCGGGCCCTATACCGGCGGGTCCTCGGCCATGGGTGTTTCGATGCGCGACGCGGCACGCCTCGCTGCCGCCGAGATCAACAAGGCCGGTGGCGTGCTCGGACGTCCGCTGCTGCTGGTCGAGCGCGATGACGAAGCCAAGAACGAGGTCGGCGCTCAGGTCGCCCAGGAACTGATCAACAAGGAAAAGGTCGCCGCCACCATCGGCTTCATCAACACCGGCGTGGCCCTGGCCGCGCAGCGCTTCTACCAGGAAGCGGAGATTCCGGTGTTCAACAACGTCGCCACCGGCACGATCATCACGAACCAGTTCAAGGAACCGGACTACGACGCCAACTACGTTTTCCGGAACTCTGCCTACGACGTGCTCCAGGCGGGCATGATGGTCGACGAGGCGCTGGCCCGGAACTTCAAGAAGATCGCGCTCCTCGCCGACTCGACGAATTACGGCCAGCTCGGCCGCGAGGATATCGAGAAGTACCTCGCCACCAAGGGCGTGAAGCCGGTCGTGGTGGAGAAGTTCAACATCAAGGACGTCGACATGACGGCCCAGTTGTTGAAGGCGCAGCAGGCCGGAGCCGACGTCATCCTCGCCTACGGGATCGGGCCCGAACTCGCGCAGATCGCGAATGGAATGGCCAAGCTCGGCTGGAAGGTTCCGATGATCACGTCGTGGCCCTCCTCGATGCAGAGCTTCCTCGATATCGCCGGCGCGAACGGCAACGGCGTGATGATGCCGCAGACTTTCATCGAAGACCAGACCCTGCCCAAGCGGAAAAGCTTCCTGGAGAACTACTACAAGACCTACGGCGTCTCGAAGATCCCGACCCCGGTCGCCGGGGCGCAAGGGTACGACTCGGTCTATCTGCTCGCCGCGGCGATCAAGCAGGCCGGTTCCACCGATGGCCCGAAGATCCGGGCCGCGCTCGAGAACCTGAACGAGCGCGTCGAGGGCGTGGTCACGACCTACGAGAAGCCCTTCACCGCCAAGGACCACAACGCGATCACCCGCAACATGGTGGTGTTCGGCAAGGTGCAGGACGGCAAGATCGTCTACGCCAAGGAAGAGGATGCCAAGAACGCGGGCGTCGTCCGCGTGAAGGAGAAGTCGGCCAACTGAGACGTTTCGCGGGTCTCTCGAAGGGCCGTCGGCTTTCGTGGAAGACCCGCGAATCGGACCACGCGACGGCCGTCCGCCAGGTTTGGCGAGACGCGCCGTCCCCGGACATTCGAGCGACGATGAACCGAGCCGGGTTCTGGTCTTCCCAGGACTCGATGTCCTGCATCTACACCGACGTCCCAACCTCTACGGTAACGCGCTCATGGCCATCTTCCTCCAGCTCATCGCGTCCGGCGTCGCCGTCGGCATGATCTACGCCGCGATCGCCTTCGGCTATCAACTCACCTTCGCCACCTCGAAGACCCTGAACTTCGGTCAGGGCGAGGCGCTCGCCCTCGGTGCCCTGTTCGGCCTGACCCTGGTGCCGATCGTCGGGTACTGGCTGATGATCCCGCTGGTCCTCGTCTTCGGCTTCGCGCTCGGCGCCGTCGTCGAGCGGCTCGGCGTCCGGCCCGCGGTCAAGATCAAGTCCGAGTACGGATGGATCATGGCCACGATCGCGCTGGGGATCATCTTCCGCAACGTCGCGGAGAACATCTGGGGCCGCGACGACCTGAAGTTTCCCTCGCCCCTGCCCGAGGCGGCCATCCAGGTCGGCGACACCCGGATCCTGCCGATGGAACTGCTGATCGTCGCCGGCGCCCTCCTGATGATGCTCGCGGTCGAGATCTTCAATCGCAAGTCGATCTGGGGGAAGGCCGTCGTCGCGACCTCGAACGACATCGACGCCGCCGGCCTGATGGGCATCAACACGCAGAAGGTGATCACGCTCTCCTACTCGATCAGCGCCATGACGGCCGCCTTCGCGGGCGTTCTCGTCGCGCCCGTCACCCTCACGGGTGCGACCATGGGGGCGGTGCTGGCCCTGAAGGCCTTCGCGGTCGCGATCATCGGAGGTCTCGAATCCGGCCTCGGCGTGATCGTCGGCGGGCTGATTCTCGGTGTCGCCGAGACGCTCACCGGCTTCTACATCTCGACCGGCTACAAGGATGTGCCCGGTCTGATCCTCCTCCTCGTCGTCCTCTCGATCCGCCCCGTCGGATTGTTCGGCAAGGCCGTGATCAAGAAGGTCTGAGCGTGCCCCTCCTCGCTCCCCGCCCTCCCGTATTCCCCCGCATCCAGCCAGCAGGAGCCTGACGCCATGGCTCAGTCCACCCTCGCACCGGCGGCGACGCCCGCCGCCGCGCCGAGGCTCGGCCGCCATGTCGGCCTCCTCGGCGCCATCCTCCTCGTCGTCTTCCTCGCCGCCTTCCCGCACGTGGTGACGAGTTCCTACTACATCCACCTGCTGGTCGTGATCGCGATCTATGCGATCCTCATCCTGGGGCTCGACATCGTCGTCGGCTACACGGGGCAGGTCAGTCTCGGGCATGCCGGTCTGTTCGGCATCGGCGCGTATTCGGCGGCCGTGCTGTTCCTGCACTTCAAGCTCGGCCTCTGGTCCGGGCTGATCGCCGGGACTGCCGTGACCTCGGTCTTCGGGCTTCTGCTCGCGGTCCCGGCCCTGCGCGTGACAGGCCCCTACCTGGCGATGGTCACGCTCGCCTTCGGCACCATCATCCAGATTTTCATCAACGAACTCACGCCCCTCACCAACGGGCCCCTCGGCATCA
This sequence comes from Methylobacterium sp., assembly GCF_019750675.1. Classification (GTDB taxonomy): domain Bacteria; phylum Pseudomonadota; class Alphaproteobacteria; order Rhizobiales; family Beijerinckiaceae; genus Methylobacterium. Next base: position 4,446 of record NZ_JAIEOF010000439.1, on the reverse strand, counting down.
CGCTGCCGCCGGCGCGCGTCCTCGACTTCTCGCTGATCGGCATGTCGTCGCCGTGGGGCGCCGCGGGGCGCAAGCTGGAATTCTACTATCTCGTCTGCGCCGCGCTGCTGCTGACGATCGTCGTGGTGAACCGGGTCGTGCGCTCGCCGTTCGGTCGCGCCTTCGAGGCCCTGCGCGACTCGCCGATCGCCTGCGACTGCATGGGCGTCAGCGTCTATCGCTACAAGGTCTACGCCTTCGTCATCTCGGCGGCCCTCGCGGGGCTCGCCGGCGCGCTGTTTGCGTGGTCGGAGCGCTACGTCGCCCCGAACTCCTACGGCTTCGAACTGACGGTGCTGTTCCTGCTCGCTGTGACGATGGGCGGACGCAAGTCGAGAGCCGGGCCCCTGATCGGCTCCGCCATCATCGTGATGATGCCCAACATCCTGGCCGATATCGAACTCGTCCGCATGATGGCGGGGGCGATCGCCCTGGCCGCCCTCGTGGTAGGCGTGCGCGCTTTCCTGCGCCGGCAGGAGAACCGGTACGCCATCCTCGTGCCGGTCGTGCTCTGCGTGCTGTTCCTGCCCGCCACCCTCGCCCTGCAATCGGTGACGGATTTCCGTCTGACCGTGTTCGGCCTGATGATCCTGTTCGTGGTCTATTACCTGCCCGACGGCATCGTGGGGTTCCTGCGGGACAAGATTCCGGCTCTGCGACCGGCCCATACCGCCGAGGGCCGGGTCCTGACGGCGCAGGGCGCGGCCCTCGTCGCGCAGCGCGGCGGGGCCGACGCGGATCCGCTCCTGAAGATCGAGTCCGTCCTGATGCAGTTCGGCGGCCTCAAGGCCCTCGCGGGCGTCGACATCGCCGTGCGGCCGGGCACGATCCACGGTCTCATCGGGCCGAACGGATCGGGCAAGAGCACGATGATGAACGTGCTCACCGGCATCTACATCCCGACCGGCGGCTCGGTGACCTTGGCGCGGGACGGGGGAATGCAGCGGCTGAACGGACGGACCCCGTCCGAGATCGCCTCGGCCGGCGTCGCCCGCACCTTCCAGAACGTCCAGCTCTTCCGGGAGATGACGGCCTTGGAGAACGTGCTCGTCGGCCTGCACCACACCTTCAAGGGCACCATCGTGGACGCGATCTTCGGCACGCCCCGGCGTCGCCGGGAGGAGCGGGAGGCACGGGTCCGCGCGGTCGCGATCCTGGACTTCATGGGTCTCGGCGGCCTCGCCCAGGTCGAGGCGCGCAATCTCCCCTACGGCAAGCAGCGGCTGCTCGAGATCGCGCGCGCACTCGCCCTCGACCCCGTCCTCCTCCTCCTCGACGAACCCGCCGCCGGCCTCACGGCACCCGATATCGCCGATCTCACGGCGATCATCCGCAAGATCCGCGATGCCGGCATCACCGTGATCCTGATCGAGCACCACATGGACGTGGTGATGGGCCTGTGCGACCGCGTCAGCGTGCTCGACTTCGGCCACAAGATCGCGGAGGGCGGCGCCCGCGAGATCCAGAAGGATCCGAAGGTCATCGAAGCGTATCTCGGCAGTCCCGTCGCAGACCAGGAGCCCGCCCATGCTTGAGGTGACGAACCTCTCGGCCGGCTACGGCCAGATCGAAGTCCTGCACGGACTCTCGTTCGAGGTGCCCAAGGGACAGATCGTGACCCTGATCGGCTCGAACGGCGCCGGAAAGACCACGACCATGCGCGCGCTCTCCGGCATGATCCGCCCACGCAGCGGATCGATCCGGCTGAACGGCCGCGAGGTCGGGGGCCTCGAGAGCCATGACGTGGCGAGCGCGGGGCTCGCCCACTCGCCGGAGGGCCGTCGTGTCTTCGCGACGCTGAGCGTCGAGGATAACCTGACCCTCGGCGCCTTCCCACGCCTGACGGGTGCCCGCCCCAAGGGCGATGTTGCGGCCGACCGCGAGCGCGCCTTTGAGCTGTTTCCGCGCCTCCGGGAGAGGCGTCACCAGCTTGCCGGGACCTTGTCGGGGGGCGAGCAGCAGATGCTCGCGATGGGCCGGGCGCTGATGCTGCGCCCGGATATCCTCCTTCTCGACGAGCCCTCGATGGGCCTCGCCCCCAAACTCGTCGAGGAGGTGTTCCGCACCATCCGCAGGCTGAAGGAGGAGCAGGTCACGATGCTCCTGGTCGAGCAGTTCGCCATGGCGGCCTTGGGGGTCGCCGATTACGCCTACGTGCTGGAGAACGGCCGGATCCGGTTCCAGGGGCCGGCCGCGCAGCTTCGGGACGATCCTGCCGTCCAGGCGGCCTATCTGGGTGGCGGTCACTGAAGCGACAGGCCTCCAGACCTCGCGATCGCTAGGGCGGCCGAACCACCCTCCCGGCATCCTCGCCGTGACGCGGACGGACTGATCGTAGCCCGGTGGGCCATCGCGCCGGTGGCGACTCACCCATCAGGGCTCGGATGCTGCCGACGATGCCCCACCGGTCGTCCTGCGCGCGGAGGCGGGCCGATCGACCGGTGGACTGTCCTCATCGCCAGCCGCGTTCGATGGCCGCGCCAGGCCCGCCGCGGCGCGCCTTGATGCTTCAGTGCGAGCCTACATCCTCCAGTGGGGCCCGACCCCTCGGTCGGGCTCGGCGAGGTCTCACGGCGAGCATCGGCTTCGTTCGGGTTCGACCCCGGAATTTGGGACGCACCGACAACCAAAACGGACAGTGTGCTGATTGTTGGTGCGCATCTGCCGAAGTATGAATCGAGCACCGTCAACACATGCTTGGTGTTCGTGAGACCATAGATGTCTATTGTCGAAAGAATTCGTTTCAGATCGAAGAATGGCCGAAAGTCTACGCTGCGGTATTTCGATGAAGCGTACTATCTTCGTGAGTACCCGGAGGTTGCTGCACACGATCTGAGCCCGATAGAACACTACCTTCTGATCGGCTGGAAGAATCGCAACGATCCAGGTCCGGATTTCAGTACCCATGGTTACCTCGACGCGAACCCGGATGTTGCCGCGATCCGCGTCTGTCCGCTCTTGCACTTCCTGCAACATGGAATGGCCGAGGGCCGAACCGGCTGGGAGACGAGCGCTTCGGGCGGCTGAGGGCCGCTTGTCGGAACCTTTTCGCGATCGGTTCTGCGCCCGTCTCGCACCACCCCGTTCGCCCGGTGGCTGGCCGTCCCGTTGGGTGGAGGAAGTCCCCGTGAGTGTGGTGGCATGGGCGCGGCTCGCGAACCCATGCGGCGCAGTTGAACGGGGACACGTGTCGCATCACCGCCGATGCGGGGCATCCGCGGTTCCAATCCGTCCGAGGGCCGGTTTGCGAAGCGAGGCCCGTCGCTTCCTGCGGGCTGGCCCGCCAAGGACATAGGTCAGCGTCGTGCCGAGCAGAGCCGTCGCGACGAACACGGTCAGCATGGCCGACCCGACGGCAGCTGGTCCGAATACGCGGTCGTTGAGGATCCCGACCGATATCGGCCCCAGGCCCAGCGCCGTCAGTACAACGCCCGCGATGAATACGGCGCTGACGTACCCCCGCATGGCGGCCGGGGTCAGGAACTGCAGGAAGGCCAGCACCGCCGGACTCGTGAGGGCGAGCGCCGCCGCCAGCAAACCGAATCCCGCCAGCGAGACCGGCAGGCTCGCCGACAGCGTCATCATCGCGGTGCAGGGCGGCACGAGGAGCAGCCCGATGCACAGCATCCGGACCGCCGCCCTCCGCCGGCCGGACGCGCCTGCCCGGTCGAGGACATGTCCCCCCGCGAGGTGACCCAGGGGTGCGATCAGGAGCATCACCAGGCCAAGGCGCACGCCGCTCTCGGCGGGCGTTAGCCCGTGGGAGCGGACGTAGAATGTCGGTGCCCAGGCCGCGAGGGTCTGCGCCACGAGAACCGCACAGGCGGCGGCTCCGAACAAGGCGAGATAGAGGGTGCGATGGCGGCCCATCCAGGCCCAGGCGCGCGCGCGGCGTGCCCGGGCCTTGATGGGCCGCCGCGCCGTCGGCTCGGCGATGCTCAGGGCAGCCACGAGGGCGAGCAGGTTGGGAAGGCAGGCGATGATGAACAGGGCCCGCCACGGGGGGAGGTGGCCGGCGATCGGTAGAGACAATCCCCCGATGGCGGTCAGCAGGGCGAGGAGGGCTCCCCCCGCGAGCAGGGCGAGGCTGCGCCCCAGGCTCGCGCCGGCGGTCAGCCAGGACACGCCCCGTCCGAGGCGGCCGGGCGGCGAGCGGTAGGCCAGCAAGGACAGTGCAGTCGGCGCGACCACGGCCTGCCCGAGCCCGAGCAGCATCCGCGCGACGACCAGGAGCAGGAAAGACCCCGCCAATCCGAAGGCGATGCCGGCGGCGCTCCACAGGAGAATGCCGGCGACGAGCAAGGCGCGCCGGTGGCCCCGGTCGGCGATCTCGCCCCAGGCCGGCATACCGAGGGCATGGAGCAGCACGAACGCGGAACCCTGCAGGAAGCCGAGTTGCGCATCGGT
>NZ_JAIEOF010000286.1 GCF_019750675.1 Methylobacterium sp. | reverse complement strand
GGCGGGCCTCCTGCCAGCCGAACGCGCAGTAATGCGTCAGCGGATCGAGTTTGGAGGTCGCGACATCCGGGTTCTTCTCGACGTAGTAACCCGCGTCGAACAGTTGCGAGGCGGCGATAACGTCCATCTCCTCCGGAAAACTCAGTTCCCCGTCGGTCTCGTCCGAGGCGTGGAGCCCCGGCACCCGGCGCGCATAGGCCCGGATGGCTCTGAGATCGGCCTCCGTCTGCGCGCGGTTGCGTAGGTAATGCGCCCCGTGCCTGGCTTCGATGTCTTCGGATTGCAGGCCGCCGGCCAGGGATTCGTTTCGCGCGCAGACGTAATCCAGGCCGAGGCTCTTGTAGTGCAGCAGTTTCACCTGCCGCTGCGGTTCGTGAACGATGTGCCCGGTCGGCGCGGCCGCATGACGACCGTTGTAGTAGTTGATCTCCGTGACGGCCTGGGGATCGAAGATGGCCGGCTTGTCGTAGGCCGTTTCCCGGGCGCCCCGCACGACGTGCTGCCACAGTGGACGCGGGTCGGTGGGGAACGCGTCGGCGATCATGTTGTAGCCGAGCGCCGTGATGAAGGTGACGCCGACATAGCGCGAGCGCGCGAGGTAGCCGCGCAGGTCGGGATGGTGGAGATGCTCGTCCATCTCGGCGGTGACGATCCACTCGGCCTCGCCCCGCGAGCGGGTCCAGGCCGAATTCATCAGCGCGTTGTAGGTATCCATGAAGGAACCACCTTGGGTCTTGACGTCGGCGACGACGATTCTGTCGTCGCCGCTCAGCAGGCCAAGGCTCTTGTCCGTCGAACCATTGTCGAAAACATAAATTTTGTCCACGATCGGAAGATAGTGGGCAAGAAAATAAGGTATCATGGCCTCTTCATTCAAACACATACAGTAGAGATGAATGGCCATCGACTCAAAACTCCGGCGGTCTCCGATCCTTGATCAGGCGTATAGAGGACCGCTCATGAGTCCGGCAATCGGGATCCAGTCCGGATACACCGCACGATTCCATCAGAGCCGGCCTGCCTGAGACATCGGCGGGCGGCCGCACCGGTGGCACCCACCCGCCCTGGCTTCATTGCGGGCTGGTGGGCGCGGCAAGGGCCGTGGCGAAGGAGGGCCGGGCCAAAGTGCGGGTGACGTACGCCGCAAGCTTGGGCCACCGATCGGCATCGACGGATTCGCCGGCGAGATGCAGGTTGTGGAAGCCGGTGACCACCGAGATGTCGGCGATGCTGAAGGCGTCACCCACGAGGTAGGCCCCGTCGATCTGGCCCTCGAGATAATCGTAGATCTTCGGCAGTTCCTCGGTCAGGGCCTTGGCGACGGCGGCCTCGTCCCCGGGCTGCCCGAGCAGCTTCGGCTTCACCACCCGGTTGGCGAAGGGCTTGATGATGATGTCGAACATCTCGGTGTCGCCGTACTTGTCGAACCAGATCGCGCGACCGCGCGCCTTCGCCTCGGACGGGAACAGGGCCGGGCTCGGGAACTTCGCCTCGAGATAGGTCAGGATCGCGGAGGAATCGGCCAGGAGGAACCCGTCGTCGTCGAACGCCGGGATCTTGCCCAGCGGGCTCGCCGCCTGGAAGGCCGGGTCCTTGTCGTGGAAGAACAGCGGGATGTGCTCGGCCGCCTCGCCCTTCTCCGCCAGGGCGACGAGGACCTTGCGGACGTAGGGCGAGTAGCCGGTGCCGTAGAGTTTCACGCGGGGGGGTTCTCCATGTGGGGGGATCGATGCTGGACCAACTCACGGGAGACGGGATCGTTCGCTCACGCGTCCGTGAGTTCGACCGTGACCGGTACGTGGTCGGATGGCTTCTCCAGGCCGCGCAGGTGCTTCTGCACCGAGGCCGAGACCAACCGATCGGCGGCCTGGGGCGAGAGCAGGAGGTGGTCGATCCGAATGCCGGCATTCCGGTTCCAGGCCCCCGCCTGGTAGTCCCAGAAGGTGTAGAGGCCGGCTCGCGGGTCGCAGGCGCGCAGGGCGTCGGTGTAGCCCTCGGCGAGGAGCGCACGGAACGCCGCCCGGCTCTGGGGCAGGAACAGCGCGTCCGCGCGCCAGGCCTCCGGATCGGCGGCATCCTCGGGCTCCGGGATGACGTTGTAGTCGCCGGCCAGCACCACCGCCTCCTCGGCCGCGCGTAAGCCCTGGGCATGGCGCCGCAGACGCTCCAGGAAGCCGAGCTTGTAGGGGTATTTTGGGCTGTCCACCGGGTTGCCGTTGGGCAGATAGATCGAGGCGACACGCACGGGGCGCACCGCTTCGCCGGACACGAGCGCCTCGATGTAGCGGGCCTGCTCGTCGCCGTCGTCGCCCGGCAGACCGCGGTGGATCTCGGACATCGCCAGGGGCGCGCGCACCAGCAGGGCGACACCGTTGTAGGCCTTCTGCCCGAGGGTCTCGACGGCGTAGCCCGCCGCCTCGATCTCCGACCGGGGGAAGCCCTCATCCTGGCATTTCAGCTCCTGCAGGCAGACCACGTCGGGCTTGGCCTCGTCGAGGAAGCCGACGAGATGGCCGACGCGCTGCTTGATCGAATTGACGTTCCAGGTGGCGATCCGCATGGGTCGGGGGTCTCTGGGCGCTGGTGGGCGAGGGGGTCCGTCATCGGGCCTTCGCCTCGGGCTGGCAAGGTTCCTGATGGGGAAGACTCCTGACGGGGAAGGCTCCTGGTCGGCAAGGCGGGGCGCAAGATGGAGAGGTCCGGATGGCCGGGGACTACTGGCTGACGCCGATCTGCGCCTATTGCGAGCGCGGCGATCCCGGCTTCTGGGCGGAGCCGGTCAACGCCCTCTCGAACGCGGCCTTCCTGATCGCGGCCGGCCTTGCGGCGTGGCGGCTGCGCCGCGCCGGGACGGCGGATGCGCCGGCCCTCCTGCTCAGCGCCCTGGTGGCGGTGGTGGGGGTCGGCTCGTTCCTGTTCCATACCCTGGCGGTGCGCTGGTCGCTGCTGGCCGACGTCATCCCGATCGCTCTGTTCATCTACGCCTACTTTCTCCTGGCGATGCGGCGCTACTTCGACCTCGGGATCGGGGCGGCGCTCGCCGCCACCGTGGCCTTCGCCGCCGTCAATGTCGGCCTGGAGCCGGTCCTCAACGGCCTGACCGGCCGGTCGACGGACGCGCTGACCAACGGCTCGATCGGCTATGCCCCGGCGATCCTGGCGCTGGCGGGCGTCGCCGCCGGCCTGCTGGCGCCGCAGGGCTGCAGCCTCGCCCCGGCCCGCCACGAGGCCGGACGGGCGCTCCTCGCCATCGCCGCGCTGTTCACCGTCTCGCTCGCCTTCCGCACCCTCGACCGGGCGGTCTGCCCGGTCTGGCCGCTGGGAACCCACGCGCTCTGGCACCTGCTCAACGCTGGCGTGCTCTACGGGCTGATCGCCGTCGCGGCCCGCTACCGTCGGCGCCGATCGTAACGCCGGAACCCCGCCCGGACCGGCCGTTTTGTTGCGCCCCCCGGCAAATCGTTGCAGAAGATCGGGCCGCGTCGAGCGCGGCATTCGCCTGCGCCGACCGACGCCGCGTCCCGCGCCGCCGCCGGACGCGGCAGGTCCCGGATGCGGCAGGTCCACGGCGCGACAGAGTGACGGAACACACCATGACACAGAGCCTTCGCCTCGGCGTCGCCGGCCTCGGCACTGTCGGCGCCGCCGTCGTCCGGATGGTCGCCCGCCGGGCCGAAGCCCTCGGCCAGACCAGCGGGCGGGCGGTTCGCGTGGCCGCGGTCTCGTCCCGCGACCGGGGCCGCGACCGCGGCCTCGACCTTTCCGGGGTGACCTGGTTCGACGATCCCGTTGCCCTGGCGACTTCCGGCGAGGTCGATTGCGTGGTCGAGCTCATCGGCGGCGCCGAGGGGCCGGCCCGGGAGACGGTCGAGGCGGCCCTGGCGTCCGGCAAGCACGTGGTCACCGCCAACAAGGCGCTGCTGGCCAAGCATGGCGCGGCGCTCGCCCGACAGGCCGAGGCGGCTGGCGTGGCGCTCGCCTACGAGGCCTCGGTGGCCGGCGGCATCCCGGTGATCAAGGCCCTGCGCGAAGGCCTGACCGGCAACACCGTGTCGCGCGTCTATGGCATCATGAACGGCACCTGCAACTACATCCTCACCCGGATGGAGCGCGAGGGCCTGACCTTCGAGGCCTGCCTCAAGGACGCCCAGGCCCTCGGCTATGCCGAGGCCGACCCGACCTTCGACGTCGAGGGCTTCGACACCGCCCACAAGCTCGCGATCCTGACGAGCCTCGCCTTCGGCACCGAGATCGACGCCGAGGGCGTCTCCGTGGAGGGCATCTCGGCGATCCAGCCCCTCGACCTGACCATGGCCGAGGAACTCGGCTACCGGATCAAGCTACTCGGCGTCGCGCAGACCGCGGCCGGCGGCATCGAGCAGCGGGTGCACCCGACGATGGTGCCGAAATCCTCAGCCATCGCCCAGGTGATGGGCGTGACCAACGCCGTCACCATCGACGCGGACGCGGTGGGCGAACTCACCCTGATCGGCCCCGGGGCCGGCGGCGAGGCCACCGCCTCGGCCGTGGTTTCCGACATCACCGACATCGCCGCCGGCACCCGCCGCCCGACCTTCGGACGGCCCTCGGCGTCCTTGAGCCCATCCCAGCGCGTCGCCATGCAGCGGCACGAGGGCGGCTACTACATCCGCCTCACCGTGCACGACCGTCCCGGCGTCGCCGCGGGTGTGGCCACCCGCATGGCCGAGCGCGACATCTCCATCGAGAGCATTCTCCAGCGCCGCTCCGAGAGCGCGGCCTCGAAGGACCCGCACGGCCGCTCGGGCCAGCCGGTGCCCCTGGTGCTGATCACCTACGCCGCCACCGAGGGCACGATCCGGGACGCCCTCGACGCCATCGCGGCCGACGGCCTGCTCGCCGAGGCGCCCCAGCTGATCCGGATCGAGCGCGAATAGCGTCGTTTCGTATGCCAGCGAACGATCGGTGGAAGAACGAAGAAAAATGCGCGTAACTCGCGAAATGTGATGTCTCAAGCGCATTTTAGTTCATAAGGAGCGCCCGACAGAGGCGCAGGGGCGCGAGGTTTACATGTCCGGTGGCATCTTGGAATCACGCGCACCGGTGGCCCGGTCTCTCACGCTGGAGCTGGCGCGCGTCACCGAACGCGCGGCCATCGCCGCCGCCCGCCTGCGCGGACAGGGCCGCGAGAAGGAGGCCGACCAGGCCGCCGTCGACGCGATGCGCCTCGAACTCAACCTCCTGCCCATCGACGGCACCGTCGTGATCGGGGAGGGCGAGCGCGACAACGCGCCGATGCTCTATATCGGCGAGCGCCTGGGCACCGGCGACGGTCCGAAGGTCGACATCGCCGTCGACCCCCTGGAGGGCACCACCCTCTGCGCCAAGGACATGCCCGGCGCCATCGCGGTGACGGCCCTGGCGGAAGCCGGGTCGCTGCTCGCCGCTCCCGACGTCTACATGCAGAAGATCGCCATCGGCCCCGGCTATCCGGCCGGCCTCGTCGATCTCGATGCCAGCCCGGCCGACAACATCGGGGCGCTCGCCCGCCACAAGGGCGTCGACCCCGCCCAGATCACCGCGATCATCCTCGACCGGCCGCGCCACATGCAACTCGTCGCGGCGGTGCGGGAGACCGGAGCCGGCATCCGCCTGATCTCGGACGGCGACATCGCGGGCATCATCCACACCGCCAACGCCGACGCCACGGGTGCCGACATCTATCTCGGCATCGGTGCGGCCCCGGAGGGCGTCATCGCCGCCGGCGTGCTCCGCTGCATCGGCGGACACATGCAGGGCCGCCTGATCCTCGACAGCTACGACAAGCGCGAGCGCGCCGCCCGGATGGGCATCAGCGATCCGAACCGGAAATACGAATTGCACGACATGGCCCGCGGCGACGTCATCGTCGCCGCCACCGGGGTCACCGACGGCGCCCTCCTCAGGGGCGTCCGCTTCCGGCCCGGCGTGATCGAGACCGAAACCGTGGTCTACCGCTCGGCCAGCGGCACGGTCCGGCGCATGCTCTGCGAGCACCGCCTGCTCGGCGACGCCTGACCCCGGGCCGGTAGGCCAGGCGGCGCGGAACGCGCCGACTGCGCCCGTTCAATGTTCGTGGGGCCGGAACGACAAGGTTCGGCGGCACCCCGGGATTTGTTCGGGGATCGCAAAGACCAGACCGGCGCCGCATCGACGAGTATAGGCGCCCAAAGTCGGCACAATGCCGCCATCAAAATGTCTGCCCGGCCGAATGAGATGCCCGCGTGACGGGCGAATACTTCCACGTTCGTCGCCCGAGCCTGCAAGGGCGCGGATGGAGGGACCGGCATCGGCGCCGGCCCGGAACGGCGGACCGCGCTGACCATGATCGACCCTCCCAACTCCGACGATACCCGGATCGACGATGCCGGTGTCGGCTCTAACGCGCGCACCAGGCGGATATGGCCGGGTGTCGCCGCCGGTGGCACGCTCGCGCTGGCCGTCCTCCTTGGAGGTGGCCTGACCTATTGGTCCCGTCACCCGAATCCGGCTCGGCACGACGCCGTGGCTGCCGCGCCGCTGGTTCCGGCCATGCCCGAGCCGGAGGTGGCCGAGATCGCGGCAGGACCCGCCCCCGAGACGCAGGCGCCCGCCGAATCCGCTGAACGCACGCACGGCGAGGCGCCCACGGCGCCGCCCGAGCCGACCCTCGCGGTGGCTGCGCCCGAGCCGTCGGCTCAGGATGCCGCCCCGGAACCATCATCGACCCTCGCGGCCGTCGCGCCGCCCCTGGCGCCGAGGCTTGTCCCGCTTCCGGTGCCACGCCCTCCCGAGTTCCGTTCGGGCCGTGCCGCCTCACGCGCGCCGCGTTCCGCCGCGCGCCAGGCCTTGCCCGTCGCCGCCACCCCGCCGGAGGACACCCGCTCCTTCGTGGAGAAACTGTTCGGCCTCGGAAATTCCGAGCCGCCGCGACTCGCCTACGCGGCCCTGGAAACGAAGCCCACCGAGGATGTCTTCCGCAGGGCCCTGAATCTCGTCCCCCGCGGAACCGGCGGCGTCGCGGTCTACGACATCCGCGCCAAGGTGGTGACGCTCCCGAACGGCGAGAAGCTCGAGGCGCATTCGGGGCTCGGCGCGAGCATGGACGATCCCGCGCACGTGCATGTCCGCATGCGGGGGCCGACCCCGGTCGGCACCTACGACATCACCGAGCGCGAACAACCCTTCCACGGCGTGCGTGCCCTGCGTCTGCATCCCGTCGGAGGGCCGGAGGCGGTTCACGGCCGGGTCGGTCTCCTCGCGCACACCTACATGCTGGGCGCGAGCGGTGCCTCGAATGGATGCGTCTCCTTCAAGGACTACGAGAAGTTCCTGCAGGCCTATCTGCGCGGCGAGGTGCAACGCCTCGTCGTGGTCGCGGGCGGTTAGCCCCGCCTCAGCTCCAAGC
>NZ_JAIEOF010000066.1 GCF_019750675.1 Methylobacterium sp. | reverse complement strand
CGAAGAACACGCCCGGCGAGCGGTGCATCTGCGAGACGATGACGCGCTCGGTGCCGTTGACGATGAAGGTGCCGTTCTCCGTCATCAGGGGCATGTCGCCCATGTAGACGTCCTGCTCCTTGATGTCCTTGACGGACTTGGCGCCGGTGTCCGGGTCCACATCGAACACGATGAGGCGCAGCGTGACCTTGAGCGGGGCCGCGAAGGTGATGCCGCGCTGGCGGCACTCGTCGACGTCGTATTTCGGCTGCTCGAACGTGTACTTCACGAATTCGAGGAGCGCCGTGGAGGAAAAGTCCGAGATCGGGAACACCGACTTGAACACGGTCTGCAGGCCTTCGTCGCCCCGTCCGCCTTCCGGCTCGTCCATGATCAGGAACTGGTCGTAGGATGCCTTCTGAACCTCGATGAGGTTCGGCATCTCGGCGACTTCCTTGATCTTGCCGAAGAACTTGCGAATCCGCTTGCGACCGACCAGCGTGTTGGCCATGGGTGACCTCGCTCCTACGTCCCGCGTACCGGGTGCCCGGGGAAGGCCTTACGCCTCCCGCAACCAGGCGATGGGCCCGCCCCGCCGGACGACGCCCACCCGAACTGAAAAACTCGTGGCCCTCGCGCGGGCCGGTCGGGTCGCTGCAAGCGACCTCGGCCCACGGGCGTGAACCCGCGGGCCTTGGGGGCCGTCAGGTCCGGAGGGACCCGACGGAAGCGGATGGGCCGGTGCGGCCCACCGGAAGAGTCTTACTTGAGCTCGACCTTGGCGCCAGCCTTCTCGAGCTGGGCCTTGAGCTTCTCGGCCTCTTCCTTGTTGACGGACTCCTTGACGGCCTTCGGGGCGCCCTCGACGAGGTCCTTGGCTTCCTTGAGGCCGAGGCCGGTGATCGCGCGGACCTCCTTGATGACCTCGATCTTCTTGTCGCCGGCGGCGGTGAGCATGACCGTGAACTCGGTCTGCTCCTCGGCGGCGGCAGCCGGACCGGCGGCGGGGCCGGCAGACACGGCGACGGCGGCGGCAGCCGAGACGCCCCACTTCTCTTCGAGCATCTTGGCGAGGTCAGCGGCCTCGAGAACGGTCAGCGAGGACAGGTCGTCGACGAGCTTGGCGAGATCAGCCATGTTGGTATTCCTTCGTAGATCGGTTTGAACGGATGGGTTGAAAAGGGCGATGCGGCCTCAGGCCGCTTCGCTCTGAGCCTCGTCCTTGGTGGCATAGGCCCCGAACACGCGGGCGAGCTTGGCCGCCGGTGCGTTGACGACCTGGGCGATCTTGGTCGCGGGAGCCTGGACCAGGCCCACGATCTTGGCGCGCAGTTCGTCGAGGGACGGGAGCGAGGCGAGCGCCTTCACACCGTCCGGGTTCAGGGCGGTCGTGCCCATGGCGCCGCCGAGGATCACGAGCTTATCGTTGACCTTGGCGAAGTCCACCGCAACCTTGGCGGCCGCGACCGGATCGCTCGAATAGGCGAGCAGGGTCGGGCCCTTCAGGAGGGGCTTGATGGAGGCGACGTCCGTGCCATCGAGAGCGATGTTGGCGAGGCGGTTCTTGGTGACCTTCACGGTGGCACCGGCCTGCTTCATCTGCGAGCGCAGCTTCTGCATGTCGGCGACCGTGAGGCCCTTGTAGTGGGCCACGACGACGACGGCGGTGTTCGCGAACACGCCGTTGAGCGTCGAGACGAGATCAGCTTTGGCTGTCCTGTCCACTGGGGCTCTCTCCGGTTGGCGGAACCCGAGGATGGGTCCGCCGGTTGCACATGCCGCCCGGGACGGAACTCGGCTTAACGAGAAGCCGGAACGTCCTTGGCGACGCTTCACGGCCCTGTCCCCCATCGCCCCCCGGAACGGGTGGACGACACGGGTGAGATGGTTCAAACCGATGCCTGACCCTGTCCGCACGGCGGACCGGGTGAGAGCAGTAGAATTTCGGTCTTCCCAGTCTGTGCAGGCTTGCGGATTAAGCCGGTGACCCGGCGCCTGCAGTCTCGGACAGGACATGACCGGACGAAGCTCAGAGGGGGTTTTATGCCCCGCAAAGCCTTCCGGCCAATACCGCCTGGTTGCCCAGACGATCTCTCAAAGGGAATACGACCAGCGGTCGATTCCTTTCGCATGTATGAAAACGTTGAGGGGGTCTATAGAGCCTTGCAAGCAGCCTGCCAAGTGCCCCGACCCGAGAAAAGCGCCGCGGACAGCGCTTTTCGCTTGACGCCTCGGACCAGCATCCGCCGGTCACGGCCGTGATGCCGCGCCCCTGACATGGCGCACTCCGCCCGCGCCGCATGATGCCCCGGGCGAGCCGGATTCAGACTGGCAAGAACTTCTACGGGCAAGAACTTAGACGGGCAGGAACTTACACGGGCAGGAGTTTACACGGGTAGGAATTTGCGCGCCACGCGCCACCACGGCTCGCGCGCCGCGCGCTTCTGATCGGCCTTCGCCGCGTAGAACGAGGCGTTGTGCTCCCCTCGGAGCGCTTCGCGGGTGAAGCGGATGAGGTGGTGGGCGACGAAGCCCATGTTGAACACCGCCTCGATCTGTCCGCGCCGCAGGGCATGGCCGGCGGCCCGCCAGAACACGCCGCGATAATCGGAGAGCAGTCCGACCCGCACCGCGATGTTGAAGCCCAGGATCAGGCCGCGTCGCAGATTGGTCCGGGTCAATTTCCCCTTGGTCGGGGTCTTGATCCGGTGCGGGTAGGTCCGCTCCACCTGGTAGCGGAAGCGCGCGAACAGGTTCTCGGGCTCGTAGGCATGGGCGATGGCTCGGCGCCAGCTCGCCACCACGTCGTCGTGGGGACGCTTGAACAGCACGTTGGATTCCAGCGCCGCATCGTGGGTCAGCCGGCCCTCGCGGGTCAGCCGGTCCCAGAGCGGCGTCTTCGGCAGGGCCTGGAGCAGGTTCATCGTCAGCACCGGCACCGCCGACTTGTCGATGAAGTCGATCAGCTTCTGCTCGGACTGGTCGGTATCCGTGTCGAGGCCGAGGATGATGCCCGAAGTGACTTCAAGGCCGAAGTTGTTGAGCGTCTCGATCGCCTCGTACATCGGCACGGCGGCGTTGTGCTTCTTGTCGATCCCCGCAAGGGCGTCCTCCTCCGGGGTCTCGATGCCGACGAAGACGGTCATGAAGTTGGCTTGGCGCATCAGCTCCAGGATGTCGGGCTGCTTGGCCATGTTCAGCGTCGCCTCGCAGGCGAACTGAAGCGGGTAGTCGTTCTTCTTCTGCCACGCCACGAGGTGGGGCAGCATGTCCTTCGTGGCCTTGCGGTTGCCGATGAAGTTGTCGTCGACGAAGTAGACCACGGCCGGATGGCCGGGCTGGGCCACGATGGCGTCGAGCTCCGCGAGCATCTGCTCGGGGGATTTCAGGCGGGGCTGACGGCCGTAGAGTTGCGGGATGTCGCAGAACTCGCAGCGATAGGGGCAGCCGGACGAGAATTGCAGCGAGCCGATGAGGTAGCGCTTGAGCGGGGCAGCCTCGTAGGCCGGGGCCGGGAAGTCCGAGAGCGGCAGGCGCTCCTTGGTCTCCAGGCGGACCTGGCTCGCCGGGATCGAGACGTCCCGGTCGAGGATCGCGACCAGTTCGTCGGTGGCGTCGCCGATCTCGCCGATGTGCAGGTAGTCGAATTCGGGGTACTGCTCGGGGGAGCCGGAGACCGAGGGACCGCCCAGTGCCGTGACCTTACCGGCCGCGTGCGCCCGCGCGTAGATGTCCCGGATCTGCGGGGCCTGGATGTGCATGCCGGACACGAACACCGCGTCGGCCCAGGCGAAGTCCGCCGGTCCCGCCCGGGTGATGTTCTCGTCGATGAACCGGTACTCCCAGGTCTCCGGCATGTAGGCTGCGATCAGCAGCAGCCCCTGGGGCGGCATGAAGGCCTTCACGCCGCCCATCAGGGGGTAGGCGTGAGAGAAGGTCCCGAAGGACGGCGTATAGGCGGGAAAGACGCACAGGATGCGTCGCTTCGAGATCACGGAGAGGGTGCATCGCATGGGAGCATACCTAGCACAGGCATCCGCGAAGGCGTCACCCTCACGTGTTGTTTTCTCGGGTCTTTTCGGAGGCTTCCCCACTCGGTGAGGGCGCGGGGCTGAGCGCCATCACGCGTGTTTGAACGGGCGCGCCTCCTATTCCACGTGAGCCTCGTCCCCGTTCAGGGCCAGGCTCCGCAGGATCTGGAGCCCGGTGCCGAGCCGCGCCAGCGGCGGGGAGCCGAGAGCGAGGCGGACGCCGTTCGGCGGGGTGGCGGGGCCGACCGTGAAGGCGCTCGCGGATGAGCCGTAGACCGCGTCCTCGATGCAGACGAGGTCGTGTGCGGCGAGCAGCCGGGCGATTGCTCCGCGGCGCTCGGCGCTCATTGTGTCGCTGAGCGGGCTCTGAAGGACGGGATTGGAGTTAGGGGCCGCGCAGCGGGGTGTCGCGATGCGCCTGTGGAAGGCTGGAAGCCGTTCTGGCGGGCTTGAGCGCAAACAAAAACGCCCGGCCGTGAGGCCGGGCGTTTCCTATTCGTCCACGCGAAGGGCGTGAATCAGGCGGTGAGCACCGTCGAGGGCTCGACCTTGACGCCCGGACCCATCGAGGAGGTCACGGCGACGCGCTGAACGTACTGGCCCTTGGCGCCGGCGGGCTTGGCCTTTGCCACAGCGTCGGCGAACGCCTTGATGTTCTCGACGAGCTTGTCGGCATCGAACGAGACCTTGCCGATGCCGGCATGGATGATGCCGGCCTTCTCGACGCGGAACTCCACCGAACCGCCCTTGGCGCCGGCGACGGCGCCCTTCACGTCCATGGTGACGGTGCCGACCTTCGGGTTCGGCATCAGGCCGCGCGGGCCGAGCACCTTGCCGAGACGGCCGACGAGGGGCATCAGGTCCGGGGTCGCGATGCAGCGATCGAACTCGATCTTGCCGCTCTGGACGATCTCGAGGAGGTCCTCGGCGCCCACGATGTCGGCGCCGGCGGCCTTGGCTTCATCCGCCTTGGCGCCGCGGGCGAACACAGCCACCCGCACCGTACGGCCGGAGCCGTTGGGCAGGTTGCAGACGCCACGGACCATCTGGTCAGCGTGGCGCGGGTCGACGCCGAGGTTGATCGAGATCTCGACGGTCTCGTCGAACTTGGCGCTGGCCTTCTCCTTCACGAGCTTGATCGCCTCGTCGATGGGATAGAGCTTGAGCGCGTCGATGCCCTCGCGGGCGGCGCGGATGCGCTTGCCTTCGTGTGCCATTGTGCCCTCCCCTTAAGCGACGACGTCGAGGCCCATGGCCCGCGCGGAGCCACGGATCATGGCGACGGCGGCGTCAACCGAGTCGCAGTTCAGGTCGGGCATCTTCTTCTCGGCGATCTCGCGCAGTTGCGCCTCGGTCACCTTGCCCACGGTCGGGCCCTTGCCCGGGGTCTTCGAGCCGGAAGCCGGCTTCTTGCCGATCTTCAGGCCGGCGGCCTTCTTCAGGAAGAAGGTGACCGGCGGCTGCTTCATCTCGAAGGTGAAGGAGCGGTCCTGGTACGCCGTGATGACGACCGGGATCGGGGTGCCCTTCTCGATCTGAGAGGTCTTCGCGTTGAAGGCCTTGCAGAATTCCATGATGTTGAGACCGCGCTGACCGAGCGCGGGGCCGATGGGCGGCGACGGGTTCGCGGCGCCGGCCGGAACCTGAAGCTTCACGTAGCCCGTGATCTTCTTTGCCATAGGGACTGCTCCCAAAGAATGCCCGGCACCCGGCTGGCCTCAGCGCAGGTGGGACGGGCGGTTGCAGGTCGCGGTGCGGTCCGTGCGTCCCGGCGGCGAACCGGGCGGGCCTCCCGCGTGTGACACCGTCGCGGAGGACGGTGGTTTCGCGCCGCGGCCGGAGCCGAGCGGAACATCGAAGGGCGAGCTGCTGGCGGCTCGCCCGAACTTGCGTCGTGTCAGACCTTCTCGACCTGGCCGTATTCCAGTTCGACCGGCGTGGCGCGGCCGAAGATCGACACGGCGACCTTGAGGCGCGACCGGCTCTCGTCGATCTCCTCGACGGTGCCGTTGAAGGAGGCGAAGGGGCCGTCGGAGACGCGAACCGTTTCGCCGATCTCGAAGGAGACGGAGGGCTTGGGACGATCGACGCCTTCAGCGACCTGACCCTTGATGCGCTCGGCCTCGGCATCCGGGATCGGAACCGGCTTCGACTTGTCGGCCCCGAGGAAGCCCGTGACCTTCGGGGTGTTCTTGATGAGGTGGTAGACCTCGTCGGTCAGGTCGCACTTCACCAGGACGTAGCCGGGGAAGAACTTGCGCTCGGCATCGACCTTGCGGCCGCGACGCACCTCGACGACCTTCTCGGTCGGGACCATGACCTCGTCGAACAGCTCCATCAGGCCACGCTGGGCCGCCTGATCCTTGATGGACTGCGCGACCTTGTTCTCGAAATTCGAGTAGGCGTGGACGATGTACCAGCGCTTCGACACGGTTCTCACCAAATCCTGACGTCAGTCAGCCCGATCGCGCCGCAGCGTGCCCAGGCCGAGAAGTTGTTAGGCGCCGACCCCGAGGATCAGGGTCACGAGATAGCGCAGCGCCTGGTCCACCACCGTGAAGAAGATGCTCGCCACCACCACCATGATGAACACCATCACGGTGGTCACGACGGTCTCCTTGCGGCTCGGCCACGTGACCTTGCGGCCCTCGTCGCGAACCTGGGCCAGGAACTCTGCCGGGCCGACGCGCTTCTGCGCGGGGCGCACGGGCGGGGTCGCCCGCGGGGGCGTCGGCGTGGCGGAACCGCGCTGCGGGGTGCGCGCGAGATCCACGTTCTTCGATGCTTCGTTCGATGCCATGGCGCCAACAACAGGGAGATCGGCCCGAGCTTCGGGAAAGCGCCATGCGGCGGCTCCGGGGAGGAGCCTGCATCGACGACCTTCATCGATCTCGGAAGGCGACCGCTCTAACGCAAGTCGCCGGGCTTGTCGACTGCGCCCGGCCTGACGTCGCGAGGTAGCGATCTACTGGAAAGGAAGAGGGCGGGGAGGGTCGACAGGTCTGACGCGGCCAAATGGCAGGAGTGGAGGGACTCGAACCCGCAACCTCCGGTTTTGGAGACCGGCGCTCTGACCAGTTGAGCTACACTCCTATGCGGAGGACGAGTCCTCCGCCGCGGCGCTGCTATAGACCGGCCGAGACGGCTTCGCAATGGTCAAACCGCGTCGTCAGCGAAGAACCTGCGCTGCGGTGCGGGCCGCCTGCGTGAGCCCCGTAAAACGACGACGGCGCCCCGGGCTGAGCCGGGGCGCCGCGTCACGTTCGTTGCCGCTCGGGCGACCGGGAAGGCCGCCCGGTGGAGTTCGAACTACTCGTTGATGGCGGCGACGACGCCGGCGCCGACGGTGCGTCCGCCTTCACGGATGGCGAAGCGCAGCTTCTCTTC
>NZ_JAIEOF010000368.1 GCF_019750675.1 Methylobacterium sp. | reverse complement strand
TTCGCATGCCGTTCTTTCGCTTGGCGGCTCGGGCGAGGGTCGTCAACCGGCGTTTCACGCGGAGCGCCGTTCCTCCTTCGGAAGCCGCCAGCGTGGCCAGCCGAGCAGCCGTTGTGGCGCGAACGGCGCCAGCGGAACCGCGGGCGTGGCGCCCGTGGCGAGGTCCGCGACCAGGCGCCCCGTGATCGCGCCGGTGGAGAGGCCGATATGCCCGTGACCGAAGGCGAAGATCAGCCCGCGATGGCGGGGTGCGGCGCCGATCACCGGCATGCCGTCCGGCGTCGAGGGCCGCGCGCCCATCCAGGGCCGGTTGTCGAGGGGCGCGCCGAGGCGCAGCGTCCCGGCGGCTTCCCGGGAGGCCGCCTCGATCTGGTGATAGTCCGGCGCCGCCGTACGGGCATTGAGCTCCACGCCGGAGAGGACGCGCACCCGCCCGTCCCCCATCGGCGCCAGGATCGAGCCCGCGCCGGTATCGAGAACCGGGCGGGTAAGCGGCGGACTGTCGGGGTGGAGCGCGAAGTGGCGATGGTAACCGCGCTCCGCCGCGAAGGCGAAGCGATAGCCGAGGCCCCGCGCGATCTCGGCCGAGGCCGCCCCTGCCGCCAGCACCACCTGACGCGCCCGCATCACGCCGGCCGCGTGATGGATCTGCCAGCCGTCCTCGACCGGCTCCAACCGCAGGGCCGCTTGCCGGAGGATCTGCCCGTCGAGATCCACGAACAGGCGCTCATAGGCTTCGACGAGAGCGCCGGGATCGCTGACGGCGCCCGTCTCGGGCAGGAACATGCCCCGCGCATAAGTCCGGACCAGCGCCGGCTCGACGTCGCGGATCGCGTCGGAATCGAGGATGTCGAGGGCGATGCCGTGCCGCCGGAGGATCGCGCGCTCCAGCTCGGCCGCCGCGAACGCATCGTCCGTGCGATAGAGCTTGATCCAGCCGGGCCGGCTCAGCAGGTGCGAAGCACCTGCCCGCTCCGCCAGGCGTGCATGCTCGGCCAGGGCCGCACTCGTCAGCGGGAGCAGCGCGGCGGCCGCCCGCTCCCAGGCCGAGGTGCGGGCAGCCGCCAGGAAGTGCGCCGTCCAGGGAATGACCCGGGCGACATGAGTATGGCGCAGACGCAGACCGCGATCGGCATTGCGCAGGTAGGACGGCAGCTTGGCCCAGAGCGCCGGGCTCGACATCGGGAAGATCGAGCCCCGGCTGATCACGCCCGCATTGCCGTAGGACGTGCGGGCCCGGGCCTCGCCGGGATCGAGGAGCACGACGCGCAAGCCCCGCTCCCGCAGCGCGAGGGCGGAGGCGAGGCCCACCATGCCGCCGCCGATCACCGCGACGTCCATCTCGGCCTCGGGCGCGACACTGCTCATCGGACTTCTTCTCCCGTTCGTCCCGCGCCGCCCCGGCGGTGCGATGTGCCGTTCGCGTATCAGGCATCCTCCCGGGGAGCGAGAGGATGCCACCGACACGCACGGGCGGCGGCTTCAGCGCGCCTGGAGCAGTTTGTCCACGAGGGGCATCAGGGCATCGACGCAGGCCTTCGTGCTGTCATCGGCCGCGCACTTGAAGTCGATTCCGGTCTCGCCCTTGCGAAACCGCAGGTGGCCGCCCTTCATACCCAGCATTGGCGGATGGCGGCGCCAGCCGCCGTCGCGGTCACCCTCCGGCGGTCCCCGGCGCGGGCCTTCGGATCGATTTCCGTCCGCCATTCCCGGATTCGGGCTGGGCGGACCGCCCGGCGCGGGCTCCGCCGCGCAGGTGGCGATGGCGGACAGGCTGATGAGGCCGGCGGCGACGATGCGTTTCATGATTTCGCCCTCGAGGAACTGGGGGGAGCGAAGCATAGTAGGCGGTCCATGTTTCCGCCGTGCGTGCGAATGTTACGCTCCCGACTCCAAACCGGGAGGTGGCGGACCGGCGTGTGCCCCGGCACTCCGAAAATCGAGGCCCGGGACTGCGTCGGCCCATTCGGCCGCCACGAATAGGCGGGCAATCACCCCGAGCAGCGAAGCGCCGTCGGTGACGACCTACGCGTGGAGAAGCACTGCCGATCGTTAGGAGAGCCTGTTCGACCCAGGCCAAGGAACCCGGCCGCGACCCCGAATCGAGGCCGCACCATCCTCGCGACGGGCCTTCCAGAGGCGCCGGAGAGCGGCAGTGCGGAGGGCGCGCGGGCCACCTGAACTTGAAATGAACAAATTTCCAGATTAACTGAACATGAACGAACGGTACCCAGACTGGCCTGCCGCAACCGATCCAGGAGGATGGATATGTCGAGCGGACTATTCCAGAACCTACCCGGCGCCCACGAGATGGGTGGCGTTCACGCACTGCCGAGCGAGCCGTGGCTGCTCCCGATCTCGGATGGACGCGTTCCCGGAAACACCGGCTCGGACGAGATCCTGCGCTCCGTCCAGCAGGCGGCCAAACCCTTCCGGATCGCCGCACACGGGCTGATCGCCGCCCTCGTGCTGATGCTGTCTGCGCAGATCGCATCGGACTGGATGGTGCCGGCCGCCGCTCAGCGCTCCTCCCATCAGGTGGCCGATGCGACGCCGCCGAGCCTCCCGGTAACGCGCGCCGCGCTCGCGGTGAGCAACTGAGCCGCGACCGAGTATAACGAAAGACACCGGTTCGACGGAGCGGGACGATCATGTCCGCTCCCGTCGGGCCCGCGACCGTCCTGTGATCTCCCTCCCGTCACGACCGGTTGTGCGCCAGGGCTTCGTCGAGCACCCGCGCCACATGGCGCGCCTCGAGACCCAGCCCGTCGTGAATCTGATGGCGGCAGCTGGTGCCGTCGGCCACCACGATATCGTCGGGGCCGGCCTTGCGGAGCGCCGGAAACAGGGACAGCTCCGCCATCGCCAGGGACACGTCGATGGTCTCGGCGCCGTAGCCGAAGGCGCCTGCCATGCCGCAGCAGCTCGACTCGATGACGCGCAGATCGAGTCCCGGCACCGCGCGCAGCACCGTCTCCACCGCACCCATCGCGGCGAACGCCTTCTGGTGGCAGTGACCGTGCAGATGTGCCACCCGCCCGTGCTGGTCGGATAGCGGCAGCGCGATCCGCCCCGCCTGCAGATCCATGGCCAGGAGCTCCTCGAACAGGAAGCTCGCCTTGCCGAACTCGGCCGACTCGGCGCCCGGCAGCAGCGACGCGAACTCGTCGCGGAAGGTCAGCAGGCAAGAGGGTTCGAGTCCGACGATGCGTGCACCGGCTCGCACGTAGGGCAGCAGCGCCGTCAGCGTCCGCCGGGCTTCCGCCCGGGCGCGATCGGTCTGGCCGGATGCGAGATAGGTGCGTCCGCAGCAGAGCGGGCGGCGCCCACGATGGGGGAAGACCCGGTGCAGGCGGTAGCCGGCCGCGATCAGAACCCGCTCGGCCGCCTCCAGGTTCTCGCGCTCGAAGGCCCGGTTGAAGGTATCGCCGAAGAGCACGATGTCGCGAAAGTCGCCGGTCACGTCGCCCGGGTGCGCCGGCTCGCCGGTCTCGCGCCAGGGCCGGCGCCATTGCGGCAGGGTGCGGCGCGCGGAGAGGCCGGCGACGCGCTCGGAGAGGCGGGCGAGCGCCGGCAGCCGGTCGCGCAGGTTGAGGAGAGGGGCCAGCCACGCCGCCGTGCCGGCGTAGAGGGGCAGCGCCGCCACCAGCCTCTCCTTCAGGGGCAGGCCGTGCCGGGCGTGGTAATGGTGCAGGAACTCGATCTTCATCTTGGCCATGTCGACGCCGGTGGGGCATTCGCGCCGGCAGGCCTTGCACGAGACGCAGAGATCCAGGGTCCGCTTCATCTCGGGGCCGGTGAAGGCGTCGGGCCCGAGCTGACCCGAAATCGCCAGCCGCAGGGAGTTCGCCCGGCCCCGGGTGAGGTGCTGCTCGTCCTTGGTGACGCGGTAGGAGGGGCACATGGCGCCGCCGGCGAGCTTCCGGCAGGTGCCGTTGCTGTTGCACATCTCCACCGCCGGGCCGAACCCGCCCCAGTCCGACCAGTCGAGGGCCGTGGTGCCGGGTTGCGTCACCGCGTAGCCGGGCTGGAAGCGCATCAGCGCGCGGTCGTCCATGCGCAGGGGCCGGACGATCTTGCCGGGGTTCAGGCGGTTGTCCGGGTCGAAGCCGTCCTTGACGGTCTCGAAGGCACGGGTGAGCCGAGCCCCGAACATCGGCGCGATGTATTCCGAGCGCGAGATGCCGTCGCCGTGCTCGCCGGAATAGGAGCCCTTGAAGCGGCGGACGGCGGCGCTGGCCTCCTCGGCGATAGCCCGCATCTTGGCGACGTCGCCGCCCTGCTTCATGTCGAGGATCGGGCGCACGTGCAGGCAGCCCACCGAGGCGTGGGCGTACCAGGTGCCGCGGGTGCCGTGCCGGGTGAACACCTCCGTGACGGTGTCGGTGTAGTCGGCGAGGTGCTCCAGGGGCACCGCGCAATCCTCGATGAAGGAGACCGGCTTCGCGTCGCCCTTCATGGACATCATGATATTGAGGCAGGCCTCCCGCACCTCCCAGACCGATTTCTGGCGGACGGGCTCGGGCACCTCCACCACGGCGTGCCGGAAGCCGTGGTCGCTCATGCAGGCGTCGAGGCGCCTGAGGTCGGCCAGGAGCGCGTCCCGGTCGTCGCCGGCGAATTCCACCAGCAGCAGGCAGTTCGGCTTGCCGCGGGTGATGTCCGCCAGCGTGGTGCGGAACAGCGGAATGTCGGCGCCGAGCACCAGGACGTTGTTGTCGACGAGCTCGACGGCAACCGGACCGAGGTCGACCAGCGCCTTCGTGGTCTCCATGGCGGAGCGGAAGGACGGGAAGTGGCAGACGCCCATGACCCGGTGGGCGGGCAGGCGCGACAGCTTCAGGGTGACGCCGGTGGTGGCCGCCAGCGTCCCTTCGGAGCCCACGAGGAGGTGGGCGAGGTTCGGGCGGGGTTCGATCAAGGCGTCGAGGTTGTAGCCGCCGACCCGCCGCTGCACCTGGGGAAAGCGCGCCAGGATCTCGTCGCGCTCCGATTCGGCCAGCGCCCGCATCGCGGCGGCGAGATGCTCGGCCCGGCCCGAGCCCGTCACGCCCGTGCCGTCGTTGCCGGTGAGGCCGAAGCCGAAGGGAGCGCCATCGGGCAGCAGGGCCTGCATGGCCAGCACATTGTCGCTCATCTTGCCGAAGCGCAGCGAGCGGGCCCCGCAGGAGTTGTTGCCCGCCATGCCGCCGATGGTGCAGCGGGTGGCCGTGGAGGGCTCGACGGGGAAGAACCAGCCCTCCGCCTTCACCCGGGTGTTGAGGCGTTCCAGCACCATGCCGGGCTCGACCGTGACGGTGCCGCCCTCGGGGTCGTAGGCGGTGATGCCGTTGAAATGGCGCGAGCAGTCGACCACGAGGCCGTGCCCGATCGGCTGGCCGTTCTGCGAGGTGCCGCCGCCGCGCATGATGACGGGCACGTCGTGCTCGGCCGCGATCTTCAGCGTCGCGGCAATGTCGGCCGCCGAGCGCGGCAGGACCACGCCGGCCGGCATGATCTGGTAGATCGAGGCGTCGGTGGCATAGCGTCCGCGGGTGAAGAGATCGAAGCGGGCCTCGCCCTGCAGGGCCTCGGCGAGCCGGCGGGCGAACCCGGCGTTCTGTCGAGTGGCCGCGCGGGGCGTGCGGGTCGCCGCGCGGGGCGTGGTCGATGGCTCAGCCGTGGCGGTCATGCTTCATCGTCCTCGGATAGGGTGTCGATTCGAGCCGGATGGGCTGGCGGACAGGCCGCTCAGAGCTAAGATGGCGCCGATATTTTGTATACAGTTGGGCCCGCACGATGATCGATCTGTTCAGCGACACCCAGACGCGGCCCACGCCGGGGATGCGGGACGCCATGGCGCGGGCCGAGGTGGGGGATGAACAGTCGGATTCGGACCCCACGACCCTCGCGCTCTGCGCCAGGGTGGCGGATTTGCTCGGGCAGGAGGCGGGCGTGTTCATGCCCTCCGGCACGATGTGCAACCTGGTGGCGATCCTGGTCCAGACCCGGCCCGGGGACGAGATCATTGTCGACGACCAGTCCCACATCTACAACACGGAGGCCGCGGGCTCGGCCGCCATCGGGGGCGTCTCCGTCGCGGCCCTGAAGACCCCGGCGGGGGTCTACACGCCGGAGGCCTTCGCGGCCGCGATCCGCCCGCCCGCACGCACGGCGCCGCGCTCGGCCCTGGTGTCGATCGAGCAGACGACGAGCTTCTCCGGCGGGTCGGTCTGGGCGCTTCCCGACATGCGGCGCATCCGCGACATCGCCCACGCGCGCGGCCTGCGGGCGCATATCGACGGGGCCCGGCTCCTCAACGCGGTGGCGGCCACCGGCATCGCCGCCAGGGACTACGCCGAGGGATTCGATAGCGCCTGGATCGACCTCAGCAAGGGCCTCGGCTGCCCGGTCGGGGCAGTCCTGTGCGGGCGCCGGGACTTCATCACCGAGGCCTGGCGCTGGAAGTACCGCCTCGGCGGGGCCATGCGCCAATCCGGCATCCTGGCGGCGGCGGGGCTCTACGCCCTCGACCACCACATCGACCAGCTCGGCCGCGACAACGCCCACGCGGCCCTCCTTCGCGACCGGATCGCGGGCGCACCCGGCCTCGCCATCCCGGCCGGCGCGGCGCAGTCCAACATCCTGTGCTTCTCGGTGGAGCCCCTCGGGGTGATGGCCTCCGCGTTCGCGAAAGCTTGCCTCGATCAAGGGGTTAGGGTCCGGGCGATCGGCGCGCACCAGATCCGCGCCACCACCCATCTCGAGGTGGACGAGGCCGACATCCTGCGGTCGGCGGAGGTGATCCGCGCCGCGGCGACGCGCCTGTCCGGACAGCGCTGAGACCGGGCTGAGCATGGGGCCGGCTCAGGCGCCGGCCGCCGCGGTCTCCTGCGTGGCCGCGGCACGGCGCTTGTTGCGCAGGTGGCGGAACAGGATGTCGCTGAGTTCCGGGCCGGCCCGGCGGCGCAGGGCATCGAGGATCTCCTCGTGCTCGCGCATGGCCTCGCCCCAGCGGTCGCGGTCCTTGTCGAGGTTGGCCGCGTAGCGGACCCGGCGCAGGCGCCCGGCGAAGTTGGCGTAGGTCGCCTTAAGCGGCGCGTTGTCGGCCGCCGCCACGATCCGGTCGTGGATGGCCTGGTTGGCCGCGAAGTAGCCGTGCAGGTCGCGGCGGAGATACGACGCATACATGGCGTGGTGCAGGCGCTCGATCTCGGCGTAGGCGTCCTCGCTGATCTTCTCGCAGGCGAGGCGGCCGGCCAGGGCCTCGAGGCCGCCCATCACGTCGAACAGCGCCACCATCTCGTCGGGGCCGAGCTGGCGGACCCGGGCCCCCCGGTTGGGCAGGAGGTCGATCAGCCCCTCCGAGGCCAGCACCTTGAGGGCCTCGCGCAGGGGCGTGCGGGAGATGCC
>NZ_JAIEOF010000387.1 GCF_019750675.1 Methylobacterium sp. | reverse complement strand
GTTAGCCTCCAGCGCTCGCTGGTGGAGGACCTCGCGATCGCCGTCGAGCGCGCCCAGTCCGACCGGGCCACCGAGGCCGCGCGGGCCGCTGAGCAGGCCGTGTCGGCCTGGTCCGCCGCCCGCTCCAAGCTCTCGGACCAGGGCCGGACCGAGGAAGCCTACGCGGATCTCGACCGCTACGCGGCGATCGCGGAGGAGAATTTCGACCTCTTCATCAACCACACCGCCGGCGACGGCTTCATCTACCGCCAGCAGGCGCGCGCCATCGTGGCGCGCGAGACCCAGATCAACCTCTTCGGCACCCTGATCGCCGTGCTCCTCTCGGGTACGGTGGCGTTCGGCCTCGCGCGCCGCATCATGCGGCCCCTGGCCGAGGCCTCGCGGGCGGCCTCGCGCATCGCGGCCGGCGACCTCAGCGGAACCATGCCGACGGGCAGCGCCGACGAGATCGGCACGCTCCTGGTCGCCATGGGCGTGATGCGCGACAACATCCGCCACGCGATGGAGCAGGAAGTCGCCCAGCGCATCTCGGCCGAGGACCAGCTCGCGGACGCCCTGGAGACCTCCCGCGAGGGCATCGTGGTCGTCGACGAGGCCGGCCGCATCACCCTGACCAACAGCCAGGCCGACGACTATCTTGGGTTTGCCGCCGGCACCCTCCCGGCCGGCAGCGCCATCGCGGGCCTCGTGGCGCGCTCGGCCGCGGGCGCCGGATGCCTCGCCCGGGCGCTCCTCGACGCACGGGAGGAGCGCAGCGAGTTGCGCCTCGGCGACGGTCGCTGGCTCCGGATCAGCCGGAACGCCACTCGCAGCGGCGGCTTCATCGCGGTCTGCAGCGACATCACCCTGCTCAAGCAGCAGGAGGCCACCCTCCAGTCGACCAACCTGCGCCTCGACACCGCCCTCGACAACATGTCCCAGGGCCTGTGCCTCTTCGATGCCGCCGGCCGGCTCACCGTGGTCAACCGGCGCTATTGCGAGATCTTCGGCCTCGGCCCCGCGCAATTGCCCCTCGGCCTGCCCTACCGCGAGGTGGCGGCCCTCAGCGGCGCCGGCACCGCCTACGCGCACGACGAACCCGACGCCTTCGCCCTCGCCCTGGCCGAGGCGGCCCCGGGCCGGCCCAGCGATTCCGACTTCCTCCACCTCGGCGACGGCCGCGTGGTGGCGGTCTCGCACAAGGCCGTGCACGGCGGCGGCCTCGTGGCCACCTTCGAGGACGTCACCGAACGCCGGGAGGCGGATGCCCGCATCGCCTTCATGGCCCGCCACGACGTCCTCACCGGCCTGCCGAACCGGGCGATGTTCGGCGAGCGCATCGAGGAGGCGGTGGCGCATCTGGGCCGCGGGAGCCCCTTCGCGGTTCTGTGCCTCGACCTCGACCGCTTCAAGGAGGTCAACGACACCCTCGGCCATCCCGTGGGCGACGCCCTCCTGCGCGCGGTGGCCGACCGGCTCCGCGCCTGCACCCGCGAGGTCGACACCGTCGCCCGCCTCGGCGGAGACGAGTTCGCCATCATCCTGGCGGGGGCCGAGCAGCCGCAGGACGCGGCCGTCCTCGCGCGCCGGATCGTCGAGGTCGTCAGCGCGCCCTACGATCTGGACGGACACCGCGCGAGCGTCGGGGTCAGCATCGGCATCTGCTTCGCCCCCGGCGACGGCACCACCTGCGACAAGCTCCTCAAGAACGCCGACGTGGCCCTCTACCGCGCCAAGGCGGACGGGCGCGGCACCTGGCGCTTCTTCGAGGTCGAGATGGACGTCAGTCTGCAGGCGCGCCGGGCCCTCGAGATCGACCTGCGCGAGGCCCTGGAGCGCGAGGAGTTCGAGCTGCACTACCAGCCGATCTACGATTTCCGGGGCCGGCGCATCGGCGGCTTCGAGGCCCTGGTCCGCTGGCGCCACCCCGTGCGCGGCCTCGTGCCGCCGGCCGAGTTCATCGCGGTCGCCGAGGAGATCGGCCTCATCGTCCCCCTCGGCGCCTGGTGCCTCACCACGGCCTGCACGGAGGCGATGCGCTGGCCGGACGGCATCAAGGTGGCGGTGAACGTCTCGGCGGTGCAGTTCCGCGACGAGATCATCGTCGAGTCCGTCCGCGCGGCCCTCGCCCGAAGCCGCCTGCCGCCGGGCCGCCTGGAGCTGGAGATCACCGAATCGGTGCTCCTGAAGGACAACCTTGCGACGCTCGCGACCCTCTACGCCCTGCGCCGCCTCGGCGTGCGGATCGCCATGGACGATTTCGGCACCGGGTATTCCAGCCTGAGCTACCTGCGCAGCTTTCCGTTCGACAAGATCAAGATCGACCAGTCCTTCGTGCGCGACATCACGAGCAAGACCGATTCCGGGCTGATCGTGCGGGCCGTGATCGGCCTCGGACTCAGCCTCGGGATGCGCACCACCGGCGAGGGCATCGAGACCCAGGAGCAGTTCGATCGCCTGCGCTGCGAGGGCTGCGACGAAGGCCAGGGCTACTTCTTCGCCAAGCCCGGGCCGGCGCGCGACGTGCCCCGGATGATCGAGCGCTGGTCGTCCGTCGGCACGGGCAGTTCCCGCGCCGTGGCGTAAGCCGGCGCGGGAATGCCCCGCGCCGGGCGAATCCCTAACCCACGACCCTGCTCAATCCACGACTTTAAGGTCGTTCACGTTCACGTCGCCGTTCTGGCTGGTGAAGCTCGGTGCCCGGCCGTTCGACTGCGAGACGCCGCTGATCCGGTGGTCGCCGCTGTCGTAGGTGGTCAGCTTGCCGTCGGTCTCCACCAGGAGCCGCTGCTTGTCGGGGAAGAACGCGTAGCGCATATCGTTCTGGCCGCCGCTGCTCGAGGGCTGGCCGAGCTCCTTCGGCCACCAGGGCTCCGAGCCCTTCATCGGCTTCATGGGTTCCATGGGCTTCATAGGTTCCATCGGCTTCATCGGTTCCATCGCGCTCGCTCCTCCGGCGGGTGTCTTAAGCCAACGCTACGCTCGAGGTGCCGCAAGGTTTCCCAGAAAAAGCAGGCGCCGGTCGCCGCCGCGCGGCGGGAGGGGTGATCGGCGACGGGCCAACCTTGACCGGCATTGAATTCTCCAGGGGGCGGAGGCATATCGCGCCCGACAGCCAAACCCTTTCGACATCCGGAGGCGATCCCTTGAGCGACACCGTGGAGCGGCACGAATTCGGTGCCGAAGTCGGGCGCCTGTTGGACCTCGTGGTCCACGCCCTCTATTCGGACCGCGAGATCTTCCTGCGCGAGCTGGTGGCCAACGCCGCCGATGCCATGGACCGGCGCCGCTTCGAGGCGCTGACCGACCAGGCCTCCGCGCTGCCCCCCGATGCCAAGGTCCGCATCGTCCCCGACAAGGCGGCCCGGACCCTGACCCTCTCGGATGCCGGCATCGGCATGACCAAGGCGGAGCTGGCCCAGAACCTCGGCACCATCGCCCGCTCCGGCACCCGCGCCTTCAGCCAGGCCCTCGGCGACGCCAAGAACGCCGCCGACATCAAGCCGGAGGACAAGCCGAGCCTGATCGGCCAGTTCGGCGTCGGCTTCTACTCGGCCTTCATGGTCGCCGACCGGGTCACCGTCACCTCGCGCCGCGCCGGCTCGGAGGAGGCCTGGACCTGGGCCTCCGAGGGCCAGGGCAGCTACACCCTGGAGCCCGCCACCCGGGCTGAGCCCGGCACCGACATCGTCCTGCACCTCAAGGCGGATGCCGACGAGTACCTCGAGAGCTACCGGCTCGACCACGTGGTACGCAAATGGGCCGACCACATCACGGTGCCGATCGCGATCACGAGCGAGGACGGCAAGGAGGAGAACGCCAACCAGGGCACCGCCCTGTGGCGCAAGCCGAAATCCGAGGTCACGCCGGAGCAGTACACCGCGTTCTACCGCCATGTCGGCATGAACTTCGACGAGCCCTGGGCGACCCTGCATTGGCGGGCCGAGGGCGCGCTCGAATTCTCGGCGCTGCTGTTCGTGCCCGGCATGAAGCCGTTCCAGGCCGTGGAGGGCGAGCGCGCCAGCAAGGTGCGCCTGCACGTGCGGCGCATGTTCATCACCGACGAGGCCGAGCTCCTTCCCTCCTGGCTGCGCTTCGTCCAGGGCGTGGTCGACACCGAGGACCTGCCCCTCAACGTCTCCCGCGAGATGCTGCAGGCGACCCCGGTGCTCACGAAGATCCGCCGCGCCGTCACCGGCCGCGTGCTGACCGAGCTGACCAACCGCGCCAAGGATGCCGAGGGCTACCGCCCGTTCTGGGAGAATTTCGGTCCCGTCCTCAAGGAGGGCATCTACGAGGACCATGAGCGCCGGGCCGAGATCGCCCCCCTGCTGCGCTTCCATTCCTCTGCCGTCGACGGCTGGACCTCCCTGCCCGACTACGTTTCCCGCATGAAGGACGGCCAGGAGGCGATCTACTACCTCGTCGCCGACGACGCCGACGCCCTGAAGCGCTCGCCCCAGCTCGAGGGCTTCCGCGCGCGCGGTGTCGAGGTCCTGCTGCTCTCCGACCACGTGGATGCCTTCTGGCCCGAGGCGCTCGCCCGCTTCGACGACAAGCCGCTGCGCTCGGTCACGCAGGGGGCGGTCGATCTCTCGAAGTTCGCCGGGGAAGCGCCCGAAGGCGCGGAATCCCCGGCCTCCGTCGAGGCCCTGGTCGCGGCCCTGAAGGCGGCGCTCGGCTCCAACGTCTCCGACGTGCGCGCCACCGACCGCCTCGTGGAGAGCGCGGTGGTGCTCTCGGCCTCGGGTCACGGCCCCGACCTGCAGATGCAGCGGCTGCTGCGGCGGGCGGGACGCGGCGGCGGCGGCATGCCGGTGCTGGAGATCAACCCGCGCCATCCGCTGATCCGGTCGCTGGCCGCCAAGGTCGAGACCCAGGGCGACATCACGGAGGCCGCCGGCACGCTTCTGGACCTCGCCCGGGTGCAGGATGGGGACACGCCGCGCGATCCCGTCGCCTTCGCGCAGAAGATGGCGGCGGCCCTCGCGGTGGCCTGAACCCGGTATTTTCCAGGAGACCGATCCGGCGACATGCCACGTTGCCGGATTTATTCTTCCACTTTTGCCCGCCGAACACGGAACGAGTGGGTCGGAATCGGGTTGAGCTCCAGAAGAATTGATCTGGAGGAAACATGACCATTCGTAATCTTGCCGTCGCCACCGCCGCCCTGATGCTGACCGCGACCACCGCCTTCGCCGCCCCCTGCGCGACGGGCACGACCAGCAGCATGAAGGACAAGTCCGCTTCTATGGACAAGTCTTCCAATGTCGATGGTGGATCGAGCGCCAAGGTCACGCCCGGTGCGAAGGCCGAGTCGCCCGGCACCGTCGGTGCGATGAACAATGTCGGTGCGAACACGCAGCCGGCCCCGGGCGAGAAGAAGCCCGCCGAGGGTCAGGTCGTGAAGGGTGACAGCGCCGACAATTGCTGATCACGCCCGCAGCGAGGTCGAGCGCGGAACGCCCCGCCGGACCTTGATGCGTCGTTGACCTGAGACATCTTTGCGAAGCCCCGTGCGCCGAACCGGCGGGCGGGGCTTTTGTTGTATGCGATCCCATCGTGTTCCGCGCGGCAGAATGGACACGGACAGCGGCGCGCCCCGGCGCTAGAAGCCGCGCGGATGGACCTTCGCCCCTATCAACGCGCCAGCCTCGATGCACTCCACGCCGCCTGGGCGCGGGGCGACGGAGCCGGCCTCATCGTGCTGCCCACCGGGGCGGGCAAGTCCCTGGTCATCGCGGCTCTGGTGCGCGAGACCCTCGCGGCGAACCCGGCGCACCGCGTCCTCGTCGTCACCCATACCCGCGAGCTGATCGCCCAGAACCACGGCGAGCTCCTGAAGCTCTGGCCGGGTGCGCCGGCCGGCCTCTACTCCGCCGGGCTCGGGCGCCGGGACGAGGGGGCACAGGTGCTGTTCTGCGGCATCCAGTCGGTCTGGAACCGCGTGCCCGAGATCGGCCCGTTCGACCTCGTCGTGGTGGACGAGGCCCACCTGATCCCCCGCGACGCCGAGACCCGTTACGGTCGCTTCCTCGCCGCCCTCAAGGCCGCCCGCCCGGATCTGCGCGTGGTCGGCCTGACCGCCACGCCCTACCGCCTGGACAGCGGCCGCCTCGACGAGGGTCCGGGACGGCTGTTCGACGCCATCGTGTACGAGGCCAATGTCGGCGACCTGATCCACCAGGGTTACCTCGCGCCCCTGATCTCCAAGGCCACCGCCACGGCCCTCGACGTCACGGACGTGCCCCGGCGCGGCGGGGACTATATCCCGAGCGCCCTGGAGGCCGCCGTCAACCAGGACTGGATCACCCGCGCGGCCGTGGAGGAGATGGTGGGCTACGGGCAAGGCCGGCGCGCCTGGCTCGCCTTCTGCGCCGGGCTCGCCCACGCCACCGCCGTGCGCGACGCGATCCGGGCCGAGGGCCATACCTGCGAGACCCTCTCGGGCGAGACCCCGAAGCGGGCGCGCGACCGCATGGTCCGCGATTTTCGCGAGGGCCGGATCCGATGCCTGACCTCGGTGGGGGTCCTGGCCACCGGATTCAACGTGCCCCAGGTCGACCTCGTCGCCCTGCTGCGCCCGACCCAGAGCACCGGCCTCTACGTGCAGCAGGTCGGCCGGGCCCTGCGCCGCGCCCCCGGCAAGTCGGACGCGCTCATCCTCGACTATGCCGGCCTCGTGCGGATGCACGGCCCCGTCGACATCGTCACCGCCCGGAGCGCCGCGGCGATCCGGGGCCGCGAGGGCGAGGTGCGGGCCAAGGGCTGCCCCGGCTGCGGCGCCCTCATCGCCCTCAACGCCAGCACCTGCGAAGCCTGCTGGGTCGAGCCGGAGTCCGAACCCGAGGCGCCGGGCCACGAGGCGGCGGCGGACGACGCGCATCCCATCCTCTCGGCGACGCTCGCGGACTGGCAGCCGGTCGTCGGCTGGAGTTTCACGGCGCATGCGCGTTCCGCCCTCCCCGACGCCCTGGTGGTGGTGTTCCACCTCCCCGAGCGTCGCAGCCACGGGATCGTCCTGGATCTCGAACAGGCCGGCTACCCGCGCGAGAAGGCCGTGCAGTGGTGGCGCCAGCACGGCGGCGGACGCGATGCGCCGATGCGCGTCGCGGAGGCCATCGCCGGGCGACACGCGCTGACCCGCCCGGAGGCGATCCAGGTTCGTGCCAGCGGGCGCCTCACCGAGACGATCCATTACCGCTTCGGCGACGGACGCACCTTCACCGATTCCCGACGCGTCGCGTGACGGGCCGAGGCCGATGGGACAGGCTTGCGCCGGATCGACGGCTTTGATAGCGCATCAGGAACGCGCCGGTTTAGCTCAGCTGGTAGAGCAACCGCCTTGTAAGCGGTAGGTCGAGGGTTCAAGTCCTTCAACCGGCACCACTTTTTCTG
>NZ_JAIEOF010000028.1 GCF_019750675.1 Methylobacterium sp. | reverse complement strand
GGTCAGGATGCCCAAAAACCTGCGCTCAGTGCGGACCAATTCCCTGGGTCAGGGTCACAACAGCTATAGCGCCTTCACGCCAATCGGATCGAAACCCAGTTGAATCAGGTTTCCAATCGGCGATGCCCGTCATATGACATATGATATAGACGGAGACACAGTCCAGAATATATTGAACTCTGACAAGTAATCCGAGATTTGAAACCCCAGTGTCTGGTTTTGGCTTTGGAGGGTCGCCCATGCTCGAGCGATGGCGGAAGGCCGGGTACGCCCTTGTCTTTGGCATGGGGTTTCTCGCGGCACCGGCCGCACAGGCCGCCGAATCCGCTCAGGGCGTCTACGTTCTCGGCAATCGTGGTGCGCTTGCGGGCGTCACACCGCCGCCCGGCTTCTACTTCGAAAACGAAACATACTACTATTCGGGCAATCTCACCGGCAGCCGCACTTTCCAGAGCGGCGGCATCGTTGCCGCGAACGTCAAGCTCGACACGAGCGCGAACTTCGTGACGCCGGTCTGGGTCACGCCAGTCGAAATCTTAGGAGGAAACCTCGGCTTTTCCCTGACGATCCCGTTCGGCACCCCCAACGTGGGCGCCGGAGCGGTCCTGTCGTCGCCGCGCATCGATCGCACCATTGTCGGGCGCGAGCACGACGCCGCCTTCAACGTCGGCGACATCTATCTCGCCTCGTTCGTCGGCTGGCACTCCGGCAATTTCCACTGGACCGGCACCCTCCTCGGCGTTGTGCCGTCCGGTTCCTACGAGTCCGGCCAGTTGTCGAACCTCGCGCTCAATCGCCCGGCGATCGATCTCAGCGGCGCGCTTACCTACCTTGACCCGATTGTCGGATACGAACTCTCGATTGTGCCGGGCATCACCTTCAACTGGATCAACCCGGCGACCCAGTATCTCACTGGCACTGAGTTTCACCTCGAATGGTCGGCGTCAAAGTATTTGAGCAAAGAGCTTTCGGTCGGTCTCGTCGGCTATTATTACAAACAAATCACGGGTGACAGTGGCTCCGGAGACCGTATCGGACCGTTCAAGGGGCGGGCGACGTCGCTCGGCGCACAGATCGGATACACGTTCAAGCTGAACGGCGTTCCAGTTTCCGCCAATGTCCGTTTTTCCGGGAGTTCGACGTCAAGAACCGGTTCGCTGGAACGGCCGCGTACCTGACGATCTCGGCGCCGCTCTGGACGGCGCCGCAGGTCAAGGCTGCCGAGGCTAAGCCAACCCTGGAAAAACCTTTGAGCCGCACCGCGACTGTCATGCGGTCTGCACTCCGATGACGAGGCCGTCGGGGCTTGGGCCCGGGATCGGCGTGGTCGAAGATGGCTCTGGCGGTCTCGACGTATGCGTCGACGCCAGCGAACAGCGCAAGAACAGTAGAAATGCTGGCGAGCCAGGCCTCACGGTCTCGGCCAGGCAGACTGTTCAGGAAATCGACCAACGGCGGGCGATGACGGGGATTCCGTCGATGGTGTGGACGCCGATCCCCCCGCGAAGCGGGCCGTCGGCCTGACGTTCGGCCCATGGGGAGCCACAGCCCGCGTCCACCGAGATCGCCCCAGATCGATCCGCCCCCCTGCTCGATCATCGCCGAGACGGCGATGCGCTCGGCGTGACCGACCGCTGCGTGACGCCGATCACAGGAAGGCGGCGCAGGATCCCCCGTGATCCTGTTCGCCAGCGATCAAAGACCAATCAGTCGCGTGATCAATTTGGTCGATAGAGTAATGATATGATATTTGAACAGCAGCAATGGTAGAAACGGCAGTATCGCCGCGATCATCAGGCGAACCAGGAGGGCCTTGCCCATCGGCACCCAACGCATGTCCCGCACCCGATTGAAGCCCGCGCCGAGGTCGGCGAGCGATTGAATGTCCGGGCTGCCGAGGAGCGGCTCGTTGGTGGGGCTCCGAGTGTGAAACCATTTCGCCTCGAATGTGCGAGCGTATCGCTCCGACAAATCCGCGTAGTCGATGATGCCCTGAACGCGACAGGCGGCGAGTTTGGGAAGAAAGAACATCAGCGGCCCGATGAAGAGGACGGCATCGAGTATCAGGACAACGCCGAGACGGGGATAGACCTCCTCGACAGTCAGCGTCCCGGCCGCAATGTCGACGGCGAAGGAAGACGCGAGCACCACGGAAATGTTCAGAATCAACGGTGCGAAATGCTCGTGCACGACTTCGAGATTGCCCAATCCAGCGACGCCGTCCGGATGGCTGGGCTGGAGTCGCAAGGGCATTCTCGACAGCACCCAGAGCACGAACGTCCATACGCAGAGGCGCCAAACCCATCGCAACAGGAGAAAGCGAAACACCGTGAGGCAGACGATCCAATACCACCCTTGCGCGAGTGTCGGTGCTACGAATATCGGATCCTGAACTCCCCAATTCAGCCTCAATCCGCGCAGCTGTGGCATGATCCATGTCAGCGTCAGTGCGCCCGCCAGACACACGACATCCGGTACCCAGCCGTTCTGACGGTCCGTGACACGTTTGATCAGTGCCGAAAACCTCGGCAAGGCCTCACCGGGCACGATCCCCGACCGCACGACCGAACCAATGAACTGTGTCAGGCGTGGGCCGAGGATCGTTTCGCTCAAAAAGAGAAGCGGGATGGCGAGGAACAGGCGTGTCAGCGTTGCCGCGTTCGACAGGACGAACGGATTTTCTCCCCGCGTCAGATTCAGGATCACCCAAACACCACCCAGGATCGCGCCGATGACCATTCCCAACGGAAGGGTGTTGGTGTCGGCACGGACGAGGCCGAGTTGGGTGCCGAACCGATGCAGGGGACCGCCGAGCAGGGAGAAGTGAGGGAGGCCCGCTGATTGCTCTGCCGGTGCCATGCTCTGTCCGGTCACCTCTTCCTTGCGGCGCATCCACTTCGATGGATGGGCGCACGGACGCCCGAGATCGAAAATCAGGGGTCCGCTCGTCCAGTCGGCCGGGTGCTGCGAGCGGATCGGGAACCTAGCGGACCCGAAAGGAGCAAGCGGCCGCCGCGAAATCGGTCAGGGTGAGGAAGTCCGTCGGATGCTGGTCGCTCTGTCGGCGGCACGCGTTCGTCCAAACGTCGAGGTCGGAGGCCGAACGACAATCCGCGGGGGTTTGAGGACGCAACGGGGCCGAAGGATTTCCCTTCGGCCCCGGTTCGACAGCGACGGATTCGCGTCGGTATTCACGCCGCCTTGCGGCGCTCGTTCAGGAGGTGGGCCAGGACCATACGCCGGATACGCCGCCGGCGCAGGACATTGCTGCCGATCAGGAGACGCAGGATCCGACGCTCCTTTTCGCTGCCGTCCTCGGTTTCGCCGACATCCTCGTCCTCGTCCTCGCCCGACTCCTCGTCCTCGCCGGTCTCTGCGCCGGCGCGCCTTTCGCGCATGAGATGGGCGAGCAACATCTGTCGGGCGCGCCGCCGGCGCAGGATCTGACTGCCGATGAGAAGACGGATGAGGCGACGCTCCTTTTCGCTGCCCTCCTCGGCTTCGCCGGTCTCGCCCTCGCCGAACTCCTCCTCGTCCTCGCCGGCGCGCCTCGCCCGCAGGAGGCGGGCCAGCAGGACCCGGCGGACGCGGCGACGCTGCAGGATGCGACTCGCGATCAGCAAGCGAAGAATGCGGCGCTCCGCGTCCTCGTCGTCCTCGTCTTCCTCGCCGGACGATTCCGTTTCGTCCTCGTCGCTCTCGCTGTCCTTTTCGCGCAGGAGATGCGCCAGCAACTGTCGACGCATCCGGTGTCTGCGTGCCACGCGGCTGGCCAAGGGCATGCGGAGGATACCGCTCTCGTCATCGCCCTCGTCTTCATCCTCCATATCTTCCGCGAAGCTATCCTCCCCCTCGCCCGCGCCTTTCTCGCGCAGCAGGTGAGCGAGGAGAAGGCGCCGTATCCGGTTCCGACGCAGGAGCCGGCTTCCGATGAGGACGTGGGCGAAGTCATCGTCACGAAGTGCCACTGTCATAACAATCTCCTTCTCGCGTATGGCTGCTCAATGCGTTGAAGCGGAGCCGTTGGAACTTGAATCTTGCGGTTCGCCTTTTGGCGCGGCGCGACGCGCGATGAGCGCGTGCTCGATCAAAGTCTCGACGATCGCTTGATCGAGGACATCGCTTTTCATCAAGCGTGCCGCCGCGCTGTCATCCATCAGCGGCTTGAGGATCATCTGCCGGAGACCAGCGTCGCCATCCGTTTCAGTCGTTTCGTCGGAGCCGCCGCCCAGGATGCAGGCGATGCCAGCCTCGAAGGCTTCTTCCAGCAGGGTCTCGACCCGTGGCCGCCCCGTGTCGCTCCGCAGGACGGTCATCTCCGTCTGGGAGAGGTCGTGGCGCATATTCTCGGCATCTACGCCCTCGACGCGAATGATCTGGCCAGTATTCAGGTCGAGGGTGAAGGCCAGGCGCTCCGGACGCGTTGCCGGTTGCGGAGGTAGGCGCTGCCCGCCGTGGCCACGGCCTTTCCTCGGCGTGCCGGCCGTTCCGCGTGTTTCGGCCATTTCGTCGCTCCTCCTCATTGTTCTGCGGGGTCCGAGGTCGTTCGGATGGTCGATCACTGCACCGGATCGCCGATCCGGTTGCGGCGACGGTGAGCGGGGCGCAGCGACGCGCGCCGTACCCATTGGCACTGACGATCGTCACGGCAAGAAGCCTCCCACCACGGCAAGCCGCCGCGCAGGCCAAGTATCAATCAGCAATATCTTCGGGGTGTCGGAATCTCGGAGGCGCCGAAGCCCTCGGGAAACCTGTCAGGACAATACCCTCCCGTGGCCTCGACGCTTGTTTGGATGAGACAGGCGCTCCCGTTGCCTGGTGATTTCTTCGTGCCGCCTTCCCGGCACGGCGCGCCGAGGGCGGTCCGCGACCTGGAATTCACCCGGCCGGTCGGATCCGGGTCGGGCTCGTTCCCGAGAGGCAGCCTGAACCAGAGGCGGGGGCGCCGAAGCGGAGAGGCCGAGCGCGGAAGAGATCGTGGGGGCGCGGGACGGGAGAACGGGACGGGCCATGCTCGGAGGACGAGGCTCCGGCCGCGCCCGTTCCCCGGCCGGCGGTGGACTGGGCCGGTGCTTCCGCTGCGGAGGCACGCGCGCACGAATGGGTTCGCGATCAACCTTCGTGTGCCGGCGTGGGTTCGGTCCGCTCAGCGCGATCCAGGTCGCGTTCGATCAAGCAGGCCGGAGGGAAGCACTTATTCTTCCTGGGACTGCGTGGACCCGTTCGCACCACCGTCATAGGCAGGAGGTTTACATGAAAACCGATCTCTCAGATCTGCCTCGGAGCACGCCTCGAATGATCGTGCGGGTCGTTTTCTGTGGGCTGGCAGCACTGGCTGCGACAGCGGTCCAGGCGCAGCCGCTCGTCCTCCAGGTCAACCCGCGCGGTCCGATGACCGGACAGATCGAGGTCGGGGGGAAACCCGTCACGGTCGCGGCCCTGTTCGAAGCGGGGCCGCGCTACACGGTCGAAAATGGAATCGGCCGCCGGGTCGGCATCGGCAGCTCCGTCCCGTCCTGGATCGAGATGGGGTCCTTCCGCAATCAGTCGATCCCGGGCCTGAACCCGTCTGGCTATTATGGGTATTTCATCTCGCCGGATGACAAGGCCGTGGTCGTCGATCTCGATTCCCGCCGGATCGTGCGCGTCCTGTCCCAGTGACGGGAACAGTCCAGAGCACGCCAGATGCGGTCCGCCGTCGTCCGCGTAGCCAGCCTTGCACTCGTCGTCAGCGCGCTCCCGGTCCGCG
Source organism: Methylobacterium sp. (assembly GCF_019750675.1). Classification (GTDB taxonomy): domain Bacteria; phylum Pseudomonadota; class Alphaproteobacteria; order Rhizobiales; family Beijerinckiaceae; genus Methylobacterium. The sequence continues at coordinate 1,578 of NZ_JAIEOF010000028.1, read as the reverse complement.
CGGACCGGCTCTCGGGAGCGGGGATCCAGATCGTCTATCAGCGGCCTCAGCAGGCCGAGACGCACGCGATCTACCGCGACCTGAAGGCACGCCGCGTGCTGGAAGGGTTGCGGGGGATCGTCAGGGGCGTGCGCCTGCCGCACTCGCTCACGCTCCGCCTGTCGGTCTGCGGCGGCGAACCCAACGCGTGGTACGCCCCCGAGACCCGGACCCTGACGGTTTGCTACGAGTACGTTCGGGATGTCGCGGACCGGGCCTCCAAGATCCGGTCCGAGACCGGCGTGACCCGGCGCGACGCGATCTTCGGACCCATCGCGCAGGTCTTTCTCCACGAACTCGGGCATGCCTTGTACGATCTCCTCGATGTGCCGGTGCTCGGTCGGGAGGAGGACGCGGCCGATCAATTCGCCGCCCTGGTGCTGCTCGAACTGCCGCCCGTGCAGGCCCGGCGCGCGATCGACGGCATCGCCTACCTCTTTCGCAGCCAAGCTGCCGAGGAGACGCTCGACCAAGCCGTGCTCGCCGACGATCACAGCTTGACCGCCCAGCGCCTCTACAACCTGCTCTGCCTCGCCTACGGCGCGGATCGCGGAACCTTCGGCTATCTCGTCGCGGGCAGCGCCTTGCCCAAGGCGCGCGCCGTGCAATGCGGCACCGAATACGACCTCGCGGTCTACGCCCTGCAAAAGCTCTTTCGGTACCATCTGCGTGATGGCCGGATGGGACGTGCGCGCATCCGGCGCGCCTTCCGGTGGATGTTCTGACGCGGGGTGCGACGGACAACCGCCGATGTCTTCCGGCTTGTCGACACCGGCCCCCGCATCCTTTCGCATGCGGTCACATCGATAGGCGCTTCGCCCATGCGGTTCTGAAAGCGACCGGCCTGTGGAGTGGGCCCCTGACGGTGGGCACGATCAGGCGGCGGTTTTGACCGTCGGCCGGGCGTGTTGCTCCTCGAACTGCACGGGGCTGAGATACCCGAGCGCGGAGTGCAGCCGCTTGGTATTGTAGACCTCGTCGATGAAGCGGGGTAGCTCGGCTGCGACATCGGCGAAGGTCTCGAACGCCATCGGGTACACCCCCTCGACCTTGAGCGTCTTCATGAAGCTCTCGGCCTTGGCGTTGTCGTAGGGATTGCCGCGCCGGCCCATCGAACCGATAATCCCGTGCTCGACCAACACCTTCCGATAGGCCTCGGCAGCGTATTGACTGCCGCGGTCCGTGTGGTGTGTCAGTCCCGGTGCCGGCCGACGCCGCTCGATCGCCGCGCTCAGAGCCGCGAGGGTCAGGCGGGCATCGATCGACCGACCAACCGAGTGCGTAGCCGACCACGCGGCGCGACCAGGCATCCAGGATGATCGCGACGTCGACGAAGCCGCCCGTTACCGCGACGTAGGTCAGATCCGCGACGAGAGAGCTGATCGGGCCCGTTCGGCACGATGTCCCGGGCCAAGTTCGGGAAGATCGGGCTGTCGTGATCGCTGTCGGTGGTCGTGACGTAGCGGCGGCGAACACGCGGCTGCAGGTCATGCGCGCGCATGAGGCGGCGGACCTTCTTGTGATTCACCCGCCATCCCT
>NZ_JAIEOF010000104.1 GCF_019750675.1 Methylobacterium sp. | reverse complement strand
CAAGACGGATGATACGCATCCCGGAGGATCGGCCCGAGAACGACATCCGTCTGTAGGCGTAGGGCGCGAGCGGACTCCCTCTCCTGGAAGGAGAGGGTTGGGGAGAGGTGTGTGACCTTTCCGGAGGTGGACCACACCTCACCCTGTCCCTCTCCTTCCAGGAGAGGGGACCCGAGCCGCCCGCGAGAAGGGTAGAGCCCACGGTCGAGGGGACGTGGGACGGCGCGGGATGCCGGCCCTCCTCACGGCGGTCCCACGGGGCGCACGGGCGTTCTCCGTGCGGGAGAGCCGGCGCATTGCGGTCCTGATTCTTCAGGTGACCGACCCGAGCCCGCCTCACGCCCGGCGCAGGTCCGTGTTCTTCACCGGCATCTGGCGCACGCGCTTGCCGGTGGCCGCAAAGATGGCGTTCAGCACGGCGGGGGCCGCCACCGCGATGGTGGGCTCGCCGACCCCGCCCCAGAACCCGCCCGACGGCATCACGATGGTCTCGACCACCGGCATCGCGTCGAGGCGCATCACCGGGTAGGTGTCGAAGTTCGTCTGCTCGATGCGGCCGTCCTTGACCGTGCATTCCTGGTAGAGCGCCGCCGACAGGCCGTAGACGAAGGAGCCGGCGATCTGGGCGTCGATCTGCTGCGGATTGAGGGCATGGCCCGGATCGGTGGCCGCGACGATGCGGTGGACCTTGACCCCCCCGTCATCGGAGACGGAGACCTCCGCCACCGCCGCCACGTAGGAGCCGAAGCCCATCATCTGGGCCAGACCCCGATGGACGCCGTCCGCGGGCTTCGTGCCCCATCCGGCCTTGTCGGCCACCGCCTGCAGCACCGCCCGGTGCTTGGGGTGCTTGTCCATCAGCTTCAGGCGGAACGCGAGCGGGTCCTGTCCGGCCGCATGGGCGAGCTCGTCCATGAAGCACTCAAGGTAGATGGCGTTCGGGTTCATGTTCACGCCGCGCCAGAAACCCGGCGGCACGTGCGGGTTGCGCATGGCGTGATCGACCAGGATGTTCGGGATGGCGTAGCCGATCGCGGCCTCCGCGCCGCCGGGGTTGAGGCCCTGGAACACCACCGGGTCCTTGCCGTCCACCATCCGGTTCGGCGCCACCGAGACCAGGATCGACTGGCCGGAGATGCGCATGTGCAGCCCTGTGAGGTTGCCCGCCTCGTCGAGCCCGGCGCGCATCCGGCACTGGGTGATCGGGTGGTAGCGCCCGTGGGTCATGTCCTCCTCGCGGGTCCAGATCAGCTTGATCGGGGTCCCGGGCATCTCCTTCGCGATGAGGACGGCCTGGCGCAGCCAGTCGTGGGTGGCGCCGCGCCGGCCGAAGCCACCGCCGAGGAGGAGCTTGTAGACGTCGCACTGGTTCGCCGAGAGGCCGGCGGCCTCGGCGACGGCGGCCAGCGCCGCCTCGCCGTTCTGGGTGGGCGCCCAGGCCTCGCAGCGCTCGGGCGTCCAGCGCACCGTGGCGTTCATCGGCTCCATGGTGGCGTGGTTCTGGAACGGCACCCCGTAGGTCGCCTCCACCACCCGGGCCGCGCCCTTCAGGGCGGCGGCGACGTCGCCGCCCTTGTTGCCCACATAGGCTTCCTGCGCGTCCAGGCCCTCGCGCAGGGTCGCCGCGATGGTCTCGCTCGAGACGCCGGCGTTCGGGCCCTCGTCCCAGACGATGGGGAGGGCCTCCACCGCGGTCTTCGCGCGCCAGAACGTGTCGGCGATCACCGCCACGCCGGAATCGCCCACCGCGACGACCTTCTTCACGCCGGGCATGCCCGCGACGGCCTTGGCGTCGAAGCTCTTCACGGTGCCGCCGAAGACCGGGCAGTCCCGGATGGCCGCGTTGAGCAGGCCCGGCATGGTGAGGTCGATGCCGTAGATCTGGCTGCCGTCCGTCTTCTCGACGGTGTCGAGGCGCTTCACGGGCTTGCCCGCGATGGTCCAGTCCTTCGGATCCTTGAGGACGATGTCCTTGGGCGGCGTGACCTTGGCCGCCTCCATCGCCACCGCCCCGAAGGTGGTGGTGCGGCCGGAGCCGGCATGGCTGATCACGCCCTTCTCGACCCGGCACTCGGAGGGAGCCACGCCCCAGCCCTTGGCGGCGGCCTCGACCAGCATGATGCGGGCGGCCGCCCCGCCCTTGCGGACGTAGTCCTGGGATTCCCGGATCCCCCGGCTGCCGCCGGTGCCGAAATCGCCCCAGACCCGGCCGCGGGCGACGTTCTGGCCCGGCGTCGGGTACTCGGTGACCACCTTCGACCAGTCGCAGCCGAGCTCCTCGGCGACGAGCTGGGCGAGGCCCGTGAGAGTGCCCTGGCCCATCTCGGAGCGGGCGATGCGGATCACCACGGTCTCGTCGGGCTTGATCACCACCCAGGCATTGACCTCGGGCGTGAGCGCGGGGGCGTTCCCTTGCGCGGCGGCCCCGGGGAAGGGCACGTGGAAGCCGAGGCTGAGGCCGGCGGCAGCGGTGCCGGCCACGAAGGCGCGGCGGGAGAGGTTCTTCATGGGAGCGTTCATGGCTCTCTCCTCAACCGGCCTGGCCGCCGTCGGCGGCGAGCTTGATGCCCGCCAGCACGCGGTTGTAGGTGCCGCAGCGGCAGATGTTGGTGATCTCGGAGCGGATCTCCGCCTCGCTCGGGTGCGGGTTCTGCGCGAGCAGCGCCGCCGAGGCCATGATCATCCCGGACTGGCAGAATCCGCATTGGGGCACGTCGAGTTCGGCCCAGGCCTTCTGGACCGGGTGCGAGCGGTCCTTCGACAGGCCCTCGATCGTCACGATCTTCTGATCCGCCGTCACGCTGGAGACCGGCATCGAGCAGGAGCGCACCGCCGTGCCGTCGATATGCACGGTGCAGGCGCCGCACTGGGCGATGCCGCACCCGTACTTCGTGCCCGTGAGGCCCGCCTGTTCACGGATCACCCAGAGGAGCGGCGTGTCGGGCTCGGCCTCGACCTCGCGGACGGTGCCGTTCAGGTTCAGACGGATCATGCGTTCCCTGCCGTGGTTCGACGGTCGCGCGTCGCGCAGGATCGGGAGGCGCGTGCGCAGGCCTGGTATTTAGAATTCTTGTACGGTGCGGGACGGCCCGGCGTCTACTGCGGCGTGACGGGGCGAATGCTTCGCCGGCACGCATCGAAAGCTGGCACGGCGCGGATCCGCCAGGGTCGTGGGATTCCACGCGACCGTCGCCGCCGCGCGGGATTACCCAGCGCCGGCGCATCGGTTTGGGGCCCGGGATCTATCCGCCGGCCCGATCCGATTCTAGATTCCTCCGCGCATCAGGGTCCTTCCCCGGTCCGGACAGCGCGGCCGTGTCGACCGGAGAACGGGCCCGTTTCCATGAGCTGAACAGGACAATCTGACCACCGCCAAAGCGCAGCCATTGTGATACCGGGAAGGCGGACGCACGCAGCCGGACGAGCCCGGGACGGGCGCGGCGCCAGGGCGCGGGTCAGCCGCAGGAAGGGCAACGATACCATGAGCTTCGCAGCCGGCGCCGATCTCGGCCTGCTCATCCGGAAACTGGAAACCATCATCACCGTTTCCGATGCGGAGCGTCAGGCCCTCGAGCGGCTCCCCGTCACCCGGCGGCAGCTGCCCGCCCGCCAGGACATCGTGCGCTACGGCGACCATCCCTCGCAGTGCTGCCTGCTGCTCGATGGCTGGGCCTTCCGCTACAAGCTCCTGGACGAGGGCAAGCGCCAGATCCTGTCGATGCACATCCCGGGCGACATCCCCGATCTCCAGAGCCTCCACCTGCCGGTGATGGACCACAACCTCAGCTCGCTGACCGCCTGCACCGTCGTCTTCATCCCGCACGACGCCCTGTTCGAGCTGACGCGCAACTATCCCGGCCTCACCGCAGCCCTTTGGCGCGACACGCTGGTCGATGCCGCGATCTTCCGCGAATGGATGACCAATATCGGCCGCCGCTCGACGCTGGGCCGGATCACCCACCTGTTCTGCGAGCTCTATCTCAAGCTCCACGCCATGGGGCTTGCCGAGAACCATGCCTGCGAGATGCCCCTGACGCAGAGCGACGTCGCCGACGCGATCGGCGTCTCGAACGTGCACGTCAACCGCGTCCTGCAGGAGTTGCGGGGCCAGGGCCTGCTCACCCTCCAGGGGCAGCGCCTCGTGATCCACGACTGGGTGCAATTGACGAAGCGCGCCGAGTTCGACCCGGCCTATCTCCATCTGAAGCCGGCGGCGGTATCCTGACGCTTCGCCTCCGGGTGCGCCGTCCCTCAGGCGAGCCGAAGGCGATGGCCGTCCGGGTCCCGGACCGCGCGGGGCGCGCCCTCCGCGCCGGAAAAGACCAGGACGGTGGCGGCGACGTCGTGATCGCCGCAGGCGAGGCCGGCGCGCGGGAACGCGCCGGCATAGCAGAGGAGTTCGAGGTGGGGCGTCGGGGCGCCGGGCGGGCGCAGGCCCGTCACGGCCACGCGCGGGTCGGGCACGCCGTCGAGGCGGGCCTGCTCGGGCCCCGTGTTGATGGAGCGCGACGCCACCGAGAAGCCGAGGCCCTCGTAGAAAGCCAGACTCGCGGCCTCGTCCGACACCGAGATCGCCGAATGGTCGATGCCGAGGCAGGGGTCCGGGCCCGTCCGGCGCCAGGCTTCCGGCGTGCCGCCGGGGGGAAAGCTCAGGAATTCCAGGGGGTGCCCCTCGGGGTCGCGGAACTTGAAGGCGCTCACCCCGCCCGAGGCCGCGGGCAGGCGCTCCGGCCCGGCCGTGGAGATCGGGCGCCAGCCCGGGCACGCGTCGAGGCGGGCATGGGCGGCCCCCATGTCCGAGACCACGAGGGCGATGTGCTGGAACAGCGGGCTCCAGCCCGGCACGTCGGCGGGATAGGGCCTGCCCGGCTGATCGAAGCCGACGAGATCGACGGCTTGCGCGCCGAGACGCAGGGGCACCACGGTCTCGCCGGGCACGGGCCGGATCGTCGGCGCGCGCACGAACCCGAGGGCCGTGGCGAAGAATCCGGCCAGGGCCTCGGGATCGGCGCTGACGAGGCGGATGCGGCTCAGGCGGAGGGGTCCGGCGCACGTCTTGCTGGCGCTCACGGTGTCTGCGCGCCGCGCCGGTTGAGGAAGATCGCGTACAGGGTGTGCGAGCCGCCGATGAACAGACGGTTCTTCATCCGGCCGCCGAAGGCGAGGTTCGAGACCCGGTGGGGCACGAAGATCTTGCCCATCAGGTTGCCGGCCGGGTCGATGCAGTGGACCCCGTCGGCGGCGCTGCTCCAGACGTTGCCGTCCTCGTCGACCCGCATCCCGTCGCAATAGCCCGGCGCGACAGTGTGGAAGACCGCGCCGCCGGAGAGCGCGAAGTCCGGCCCGACGTCGAAGACGCGGATGTACTGTCGTGGGTTCGGCCGGCTCTGGTCGCCGGTCTCGGAGACGTAGAGTTTCCGCTCGTCGGGCGAGAAGGCGAGCCCGTTCGGCCCGTCGAAATCGGTGGCCATGGCGCGGACCTCGCCCGAATCCGGATCCAGGCGGTACAGTGCCGGCGGTTGCTCGGAGGTCTGGCGTCCGCCCTCGTAGTCGTTGGCGATGCCGTAGACCGGATCGGTGAACCAGATCCCGCCGTCCGAGGCCACCACCACGTCGTTGGGCGCGTTCAGGCGGCGCCCGGCATGGTGGGTGACGAGGGTGGTGACGGCACCGTCGTACGCGGTGCGGGTGAGGCAGCGGTTCCGGTGCGAGCAGGCGATCAGCCGGCCCTGGCGGTCGCGGGTCTGGCCGTTGGCGAAGTGCGAGGGCGCCCGGTAGACCGACAGCCCTTCCGCCTCGCTCCAGCGCATGGTTCGGTCGCGGGGCAGGTCCTGGAACAGGAGGCAGTCGGCATCCCCGAACCAGACCGGCCCCTCGATCCAGCGGAAGCCCGTGGCGATCTCCTCGAGTTCGGCATTGCCGAGCAGGTACCCGGCAAAGCGCGGATCGACGACTTCGAAGCCCGGATTTTCGCGCGGGAACACCATGCCGCTACCGGAACCGGCAGGGGGTGGCGAGGGTCGGGGGCGCATCGAACTGCACCACCATCAGCACGGCCGGTTCGTCGCCCACCGTGCCCGAGAGGTGCCCCTGGCGCCCGTCCCGCTCGCGCGTGTTCTGGTCCTCCCCGAAGGAGATCTCGCCGGGGCCCATCTCGACCCGGGTGCCGTCCATCGACTCGACGAACCAGCGGCCCGAGAGCGGGATGATCCATTGCGGCTTCGGGTTCTCGTGCCAGGCGCCGGTCCAGCCCACCGGCTGCACCGTCACCATCACGGTGGCGCCGTCATGGGTCTTGGTGCCCTGCCATTGCGGGTCGGCCGGCGGCTGCATCGACTTCATGTCGAAATCGGTGAGCGCGCAGCGGGTCTGGTGGCTGACGCCCTCCGCGTCGGTCCAGAGGTGCCAGTAGGGCACGCTGGGCTTCTCGGGGCGGCTCTCGGCGCTGGTGGAATCGCTCATGGGCTTGTCCTGACGGGCTCGGGAAAAGGGGCGATGCGATAGGGCTGCGAGGAGGCCAGCGGGTCGGCGAGGAAGAGCCGCACGGTGTCGGCCCCGGTGCCGAAGGTGATGAGCAGAAACCCGCCGGCCAGGGCGAAGTTCTTCAGGAAGTCCCAGAACAGGCCCAGTCCCTTGCTGTCGCCGCCGGCCCAGAAGTCGCCCGGGCGCCAGAACTGCTTCCACAGCAGCGCCGTGAGCCCGCAATAGCCCGCGAGCACGAAGGCGGCGGCCCGGTCGGCGATGCCGGTGAGGATGCCGGCCGACATCACCACCTCGACGAACAGCCCCGCGAGGATGAGCGCGCGGGCGAGCCCGGTGCTGGCGACCCGCTCCCGCGCCTGGCCCACCGCGCCCCGGAAGTTCAGGATCTTGTCGAGCGCACTGAAGGGCAGGAACAGCAGAACGAGGAGGACCCGGACCGCCACGGCGATGCCGATGCTGAGATCTTCCAAGGCGCGGTCCTGAGCTGATGCCGCGCGCCGGGACGGGCCTGCGGCGGCGTGCATGGGAATGAGAAGGCGCAAGGGAACGTGATGCCCTCGGCGGTTGAACGCGGCATCCCCGCGCCGGTTCATACGTTCCAGCGTCGGGCGCCTCACTTCGGCGCGAGACCATGACTTCGGCGCGAGACCGTGCCGGCGGCCCGATCCCGGCCGCCCGGCCCCGATCGCGACCCGACGATCCGGACGCGAAGGACCCCCATGAGCCAAGAGCATTACGACGTGGTCATCGTGGGCTCGGGGCCGGGCGGCGGCACCATGGCCTGGCGCCTCGCCCAGACCGGCAAGCGCGTGCTGCT
>NZ_JAIEOF010000042.1 GCF_019750675.1 Methylobacterium sp. | reverse complement strand
GGGATCTCCCGGCCCGCCGGCAGGGTCGCCAGGGCGAGCTTGAGGGAAGCGCGCATGGCGCTCTCGGTGGCCTGCGCCACGGCGTCGGTCACGGGGGCCGGCAGTGCCCGCCCGATCAGGTCGAGGGGAGCGCCGGCGACCGCCGAGAGGCGGGCGGCGAGCCCGGGCTTCTCCAGGGCCTCGACGGCCCGGCGCAGGGCGGCGCGGTCCGCATCGCTCAGGCCAGGCGAGTCGGCGATGGGGGCCGGGGCGGTCAGGGTGTCGTCCACGAGTTTGATGTTGCTCACGTCTGCGGTCTCATCCGTGTGCGGGGTGGGTGCGGCCGGCGCGGCTCGTTTCCGATGAGGCCATGTCCGGCTGGGTCTTCCCCGAGGGGCTGCTGCCGGTGGAAGCAAGCCCGGGGCCTCGCGGATGGTTCCCGGCGATCTCGTCTCCGGCGGCGGCCTCGGGGCGGACCGGATCGGATGCCGCGGCGCTGGCGGCGGCCGCGTCGCGCTCCCCGGCTCGTCCCACGAAGATGCAGAGGATCACCACCGGGATGCCGACGGCAGCGGTGAGGGCGAAGAACACCGGATATCCGAAGGCCGCCACGATGTAGCCGGAGGTGCCCGCGACGAACTTGCCGGGCAGTGCGTAGAGCGAGGAGAACAGGGCGTACTGGGTGGCGGCCAACCCCGGCGCGGTCAGGCTCGACATGTAGGCGATCAGGGCCATGCCGGCGAAGGAGCCGCAGAAATTGTCGATGGAGATCGCCGCCGTGAGCCGCCAGACCTCCGGGCCGCCGAAGGACAGCCAGGAGAACGAGAGGTTCGAGGCGGCACCCAGGAAGGCGCCGACCATCAGGGTCGGGAACAGGCCGAAGCGGGTCATCGCCCAGCCGCCGACGAAGGCCCCCGCGATGCCGACCCAGATGCCGTAGAGCTTCGAGACGAAGCCGATATCCACGAGGCTGAACCCGACGGTCTTGTAGAGCGGGCTCGCCATCACGCCGGAGATGAAGTCGGGCATGCGGTAGAAAGCGACGAGGACGAGGATGGCCCAGAGGCTGTGCCCGAGCCGTGCGTGAAGCTCGGCCAGGGGCTCGAGGATCGCGCTCCGGAGCGTCCAGGCCGGCTTGGGTGCCGCCGGCGCCCGCTCGCTGGAGGCGCGATCGTAGGCCGGGGCGAACAGCGCCGCGAACATGCCGACGCCCATCAGGGCCGCCATCGACAGGTAGGCCACGCTCCAGCCGTAGGCGCTGGCGATGAAGAGCGCACCCGCGCCGGCCGACATCAGGGCGAGCCGGTAGCCGAGGTTCGAGGTCGCCGCCATCACGCCCTGGAGGTCCGTGCCGGCGGCGTCGATGCGCCAGCCGTCGATGACCACGTCCTGGGTCGCCGCGCAGATCGCGACGAGGAAGGCGCCGAGCCCGAGCAGCGCCAGGCTGGTACCCGGATCGGCGAAGGCCATCAGCGTCAGCGCGATGGCCACCGCGCACTGGGTCGCGATCATCCAGGCCCGGCGGCGCCCGAGGGCGCGGCTGAGGACGGGTACGTCGAACCGGTCGATCAGCGGCGCCCAGAGGAACTTCAGGGTGTAGGGAAGCGCGAGGTAGCTGAACAGGCCGATCGACTTGATGTCGACGTCCGAATAGGCGAGCCGCGTCGAGAAGGTGCCGAGCACCAACAGCAGGGGCAGCCCCGACGAAAAGCCCAGCGCCAGCATCAGCAGGATGCGCCGGTCCTCGACGATGTCCTTCAGGCGGAGGCGCCGGGTCGGGGCGTCGCCCAGGTCGCTTCGGGCCGTTGCGTCGCTTCGGGCCATGACATGGAACTCCTAGGGGTCGAACGGGCTTGATGCCCGCAAACCATATCAGCCCTCGGCTCCGATCCCACGCCCGGAGTCGTCCCAGGACCCGCAGGCCGTTGCGCGGCGCTCACCGGACGCAGCATGCCTTCTGAAACCTTAATGCGACGTCTCGCATTTTTCCTGTTGGTAGACCGGCCCGGGCGACCGGACAGGGGCGGATTCTCCGTTGACGGCCGGGCGCTCAGAGGGGTCAACTCGATCGCTTCATCCGGTGGGGCAGCAACGGCTGGATATCTGAACTTGCAGACCGGGTGGACAGATTTGGCCGACGTCGATCATGACGCATAGGGATCCCCCCGCCGCTGGCCCGCGCAAGCTCGGGATCGACGCCGGTGCATTCGTGGCCGCGTTCACGGCCAGCCCGACGCCGATGGTGCTGACCGATCCGCGCTTGGCCGACAACCCGATCGTCTGGGCCAACGACGCGTTCCTCGCCCTGACGGGTTATGCCTGGGAGGATCTCGACGGCCGGAACTGCCGGATGCTCCAGGGGGCCGACACGGATCCGCGTGCGGTGCGCCGCCTTCGCGAGGCCGTGCGGGTGGGTCGGCCGATCGAGATCGAGCTGGTCAATTACCGCAAGGACGGCACGTCTTTCTGGAACGGCATGACCGTGGCACCGGTGCGCGACGCCACCGGGCGGATCGTCCATTTCTACTCCGCCCAAGCCGACATGACGGGCAAATATCGCCACGAAGTCGCGATGCGCGACGCCAACGACGAACTCGAGCGACGGGTCGCCGAACAGACCGCGGACCTGCGGGCCGCACTCGAGCAGAAAACCGCGCTGCTCCACGAGGTCGATCACCGGGTCAAGAACAACCTCCAGGTCATCTCGTCCCTGATGCTGCTGAAGGCGCGGCGCACGCCGCGCGGCGAGGTCCGCGACGCACTGCAGGGCATGGCGGAGCGCGTCGGCGCCCTCTCGACCGTTCATCGGATGCTCTACTCCACCGGAGACGTGACCCGGTTCGATCTGCGCGAATTCGCCGAGGACTTCGTCTCCGAACTCGTCGCCGGCATCGACAACGAACGGACGGCCGTCAGTGCGGAGATCGATTCGATCGCCGTCTCCGCCGCGATGGCCGCTCCCCTGGCGCTGATGCTTCATGAGTTGGCGACCAACGCCGTCCGGCACGCCTTTCCGGACAGCCGGGCCGGGCGGATCACGATCACCGCGCAGCGCAGCGACGAGGGTCTGCGCATGCTGATCCAGGACGACGGGATCGGTCTTGCCGGCGGCAAGCCGAATCCCGCCGGCTTCGGACGCTCCCTCGTCGAAATGGTCGTCCGCCAGCTTCGGGGCGTGATCGTCTGGAGCGATGTCGCCCCCGGCACACGCGTCGAAATCACGGTGCCGCTCGATGCGGTTTCCCTGCGGACCGGTACGGAGCGGGTCGCGGAAGCGGAATGGACGACACGATGACCAGTCCGGCCCTGCGTGTCCTCGTGGTCGAGGACGAGGTCCTCATTGCCCTCGAACTCGAATGCCTGCTCGATGAACTCGGCCACGATGTGGTCGGCGTCGCCGGAAGCTCCGCCGAGGCGATCGCCCTCGGCATCGCGACGGCCCCCGACGTGGCGTTCGTTGACATCCACCTGGTGGACGGCCCCACCGGCGTCGAGGTGGCCCGCGCCTTGAGCGCCGATCCGCACACCACGGTGGTGTTCATGACGGCGAACGCCAAACGCATTCCCGATGACTTCGCCGGAGCGATGGGCGTGATCGCCAAGCCGTATTCGGAGCGGGTGGTCGCCGGGGCCCTGCGCTACGTGGCGGACCTGCGCGCGGGGCGCGCGGCGACGATCGAAGGTCTCGACGGTTTCCGTCTCGCGATTCGGGACGGTGCGGAGCCGCGCTATTTGTCCGAGGGGTGAGCCGTCCGCAGGCGCCCGTCGGCGAATCTCAGCGGGCGGCCGCGCCGGCACCCGTCGCCATGGCACGCCGTGATTCCGCTTGGCCGCTGACGTCCCCGTAGTATTTCGTCGCGTCGCCGAGTTGGATCGAAGGCTGACAGTTCGGAGTGCAGGAATACGACTCGCGGTCGAGCCCGCGCTGAACGGTTATCACGGCGGCCTGGGGCGCCTGAACGCTGATCGTCGATTCGGCCAGCATGCTCCCCGATGCGTCGAGGGCGATCAGGTTGGTGCTGCCGAAGCTCTTGCCGGTGAGGATCAGCACCCCGTTCTTCTGGAGGGCGACGTCCGCGATGATGGGGTTGCCGACGATCACCGTCTGAGTCCGGTCGGGCAACCGGATCACCTTGGCATTGTCGACCGTGACCGTGACGATCGTCGGTGCCCCCGTCGTCGGCTGGGCCTTCACCGCAGGACAGCCGAAGGCGGACCAGACGGACAACAGGGCGGCGGCGAGGGTCCGGGCGGCTATGCGGGACGGGTTCGCGCGCTGTTGCATCGGAGGCTCACTGAAACCGTACGGCACGACGCCCATCAAGCTTGATGCCGGTGCATCCGAAACGAGCCGGCGCACCGAGAGAGGTCCGCTGAGGAAACACGCTCAGGGTAAACGAACCGATAATCGCGCCATCTCGGGGCGTGGCGCTCCACGGGCAACGCGTCCGCGTCGGTCACCGAGGGGAGGATCGCGGCACGCTCCGGTCGCGCCCGTCGGGTTCCGCCATGGCCGCCGACGGCATTAAGGATTTCTTGATGATGATCCGAGGCCCTGAAGCGGAATCCGGTTTCGCGGATCGATTTAACCCAATCGCAAGAGGCCCCTGACATTCTGACTGGGTCGCCGGAGAGACGCCGAGGGCGTGTGCGGCACATCCACTTCAGGGGTACTTTGCCATGACCTCCATCTTCAAGCGTTTCGCCGCCGACGAGTCCGGCGCCACCGCCATCGAGTACGGCCTGATCGCCGCCCTCATCGCTGTCGTGATCATCGGCACGCTCTCCACGATCGGCACCAACCTGAACACCAAGCTCAATGCGGTCGCCACCAACCTCGGGTCGACCACCACGAAGTAACGCCGGGAGCGTTGCGTTCCGGCAATTGGCCGGTGCAACGCAGCGTGAGGGCGCCGCTCGGGTCCTGGCGGGCCGACATCGTCTAAGGGGCCTCGCCGGAGACGATCGGCGGACATCGCACCGCCGCACATGGATCGGGCACCGGGCCCGACTGTTCAAAGAAGGGCACTGCCGTCCGCGTGTGACCGGCAGTCCACGGAATTCCCGGGCATGCCACGTTCGCGTGGCTGCCCTCTCCGCCGTTCGACCGCGACGCGACCGACCCATCCCGGCGGGCGATCTCGCCGGAGGGTCGACGGTCGCCATGGACACGTCCCGGATCACCCCAGAGAGGCCCGGCCCCGTGTGTGGTCCGTGCGCCGATCCCGTCGCGCGAGCCTGTGAACCGATATGGCGAACCTCAGCCTCCTCGTAGTCTTCCCGTTCCTGATGGCCTACGCGGCCTCCCGGGACCTTCTGACCATGCTCATCCCCAACACCGTGTCGATCGCCTTGGCGGTCGCCTTCGCGGCCTTCGCGATCGCGAGCGGATTCGGTTTGAGCGAGATCGCCAATCACCTGGGTGCGGGAGCCGTGACCCTGCTGGTCACGTTCAGCCTGTTCGCTTTCGGGCTGATCGGGGGCGGCGATGCCAAGCTCGCCGCCGCGACCGCCCTCTGGATCGGCTTCGACCATCTGCCGGAGTACCTTCTCCTCGCCTCCGTGGCGGGCGGTGCTCTCACCCTCGGCCTCCTGGCGATGCGGGCGCTTCCGCTTCCCGGCCCGGTCGCACGGCTGCCCTTCGCCTTGCATCTGCACGATGCGAAGACCGGCGTCCCCTACGGAATCGCGCTGGCGCTCGCCGCTCTTCTGGTCCTGCCCGAGACCGTCATCTGGACCCGTAGCCTGGGGATCTGACGAGCCGCCTCTACCAAATGACAATTTCGATCGCATTGATTACCGCTTGTTAACCGTAATTTGAGGAATCCGGCCTCAAATCCGAACCGTACGGCGATCCGCCGTCCTTAGGTTCGAGCCCGGTGATGAAACCAGCCAGACTTGCCGTTCTCGCGATTGCGCTCGGTGCGGGCGGAGCGGCGGCTTTCCTGATGAGCGGCGAGGAAAAGCCGACGGTTCAGCCGATCGCCGTCGCGCCGCCCCCCGCTGTCGCGGTGACGGACGTGCTGGTGGCATCCGCCGAGTTGCCCATGGGGCAGAACATCCAGGCGCCCGATCTACGCTGGCAGCCCTGGCCGAACGATGCGCTGTCGGCCGGCTACATCACCCGCACCGCCTCGCCCAAGGGCATGGAAGAGACCATCGGGTCCATCACACGCTCGAACTTCCTCGCCGGGGAGCCGATCCGCCCGCAGAAGCTCGCCCGGTCGGATGGCGGATTCCTGGCTGCAGTCCTTCCCGCGGGCATGCGCGCGGTCGCGATCACCATCGACACGCGCGGATCGAATACGGCGGGCGGCTTCATCCTGCCGAACGACCATGTCGACATCATCCGCACTTACCGTGACGAGGAGGCGGGGCGCGGCAACGGCGACACCCAGGCCTCCGAAACCCTGCTTCAGGACATCCGCGTCCTGGCGATCGGACAGATCGTGCAGGAGAAGAACGGCAACAACGTCGTGGCGGGCGAGACCGCCACCCTCGCCCTGACCCCCGCCCAGGCCGAACTCGTGACCATGGCCCAGAAGGCGGGCCAACTCTCCCTCTCCCTCCGGAGCCTCGTCGACAGCGGTCGCAGCAGCGACCCGACACTCGAAGCACGTCCCGAAACAGCGCTCACCGTCGTGCGGTTCGGCGTCGCGAAGCAACAATCGCGGCGCTGAGACGAAACGCACACCTGACGACAGAGGACGCGCCGATGACCCACTCCCGCACATTTCTTCGCCTCGGCTCGATCGGAGCGGCGCTCGTCGTCGCGGCGTCCGCCGGCCCTGTCCGGGCCCAACCCAGCCGCAACACGATCCCGGCGCCGGTCCTCGCGGTCGGCGGAAACGAGGGCAGCACGGCCCGGCGTGTCGACCTCACCATGGGCAGGTCCTTGGTCATCGATCTGCCGCGGGACGCCAAGGAAGTCTTCGTCGCCAATCCGAAGGTCGCCAACGCCGTCGTCCGGTCCACCCGCAAGGTCTTCGTCATCGGCATGGAGAACGGGGCGACCTCGATCTTCATCATGGACGCCGAGGGCCGGCAGATCACGGCCCTCGACGTCACGGTCGCGACGAACCTGAATCTCGGCGAACTCAGCCAGATCCTCATGCGTAGCATCCCGGGCGGGCGGTTCGACCTTCGCTCGGCCGGCAATTCGATCATTCTCTCCGGTTCCGTCGCTTCGGCCTCCGAGGCTGCGCAGGCCGTCGACATCACCAATGGCTTCGTGGGCGTGAACGGCGGGGCCGGAGCTGCCGGCGGGGCTGCGGGTGCGGGTGGT
>NZ_JAIEOF010000410.1 GCF_019750675.1 Methylobacterium sp. | reverse complement strand
AGGTGGCCGCCCGTCCGGCTCCGCGCCGGGTGGCGGCGGCTCGGCCCGCCGCTCCACGCCGGCCCGTCGTGGCGGCCCTGCCCCGCTCCCGCGTGACCGCACCTGCTCCCCGGCCCGCCATCCGCGCGGTGACGATGCGCCCGGCCGTCGCGCCGCCGATGTCCCGCTACGGCTACGCCGTCGAGGCGGCCCCGGATCGCTCCGGCGTGTTCGTCGGCGGGCGGATGTTCGAGGACGACCGGGCGGCCCGGGTGCGCCGGGCCCAGGAGGCCGGGTACATCGTGGTCCGGTCCCACACCGTCGAGTTTCCGGACGGCCGCCGCCTGCGCACCTATCAGCCCCTCGACGAGGAGGCCGACGATTAGGGCGCGCGCAAACGAAAGCCCCCGCCGGGTCTACCGAAGGGGGCTTTCAGAGGGGATGATCCGGCGGGGTGCGATCAGCGCAGGCGGCCGGGGCGGGCCGGCTCGAACACGATGCGGCGGTGGAACGCGCACCAGCTCTTGCCGTCCGGCGCGGGCGCGCCGCAGCAGACCGCGCGATCGTTCGGCTCGCCGATGATGAACTTGCACACGAAGGCGCCGGACTGCGCGAACGGAACCCGCAATTCGGCGGAGGGCTCGGCGATCGCGTCGGCCTCGCCGACCTGTGACATGCGGACAAGCTGGTTCATGGATCGAATGGCTCGCGGACTGGTTTTTCGCGGGCGAGGGCCCACGGAAAGTTTCGGGTGAGAAGCGCGTCGTGTCCTGGCAGGCCTTCGCCTCACAGGAACCCGGCACGACACCGCGGACATTCGTGAGGCAAAACGTCGACGCCGCGGGCATCGAAAGCGCGGCCGAACCAGACGCGACAGCGTCATGATGCTGTTATATCTGGGGTTTGACCCTCGGGAAACAAGGCATCGCGCATGGGTGTGCTGCAACGCACAGACGGTTGGGCCGTCCACACCGCCGCAAGCGGGCCGCGCGCGCGGTCCGCGTCAGGCGCTTCAAGGGGATAGACCCTGGTTTCTTGAGGTCGCGCGGCCTCGGGTGTAGTCCGGGCGCATGCTCACCCGGTTCGCCACGGCCGCAAGGAACCCCATGCGCGTCTTCGTGACCGGCACCGCCGGCTTCATCGGCTACCACCTCGCGCGGCGTCTCCTCGACGAAGGGCATGCCGTCACGGGTTTCGACGGCTTCAGCGACTATTACGATGTCGCCCTGAAGCGGGCGCGCCACGCCGACCTCGCCGGCAATCCCGATTTCACCCCCGTCGAGGCCCGCCTGGAGACGCCGGGCGCGCTGCTGGCGGCGGTCGGGCAGGCGCGGCCCGAGATCGTCGTGCATCTCGCAGCCCAGGCCGGCGTGCGCCACAGCCTGGAGAATCCCGGCGCCTACGTGGAGGCCAACCTCGTCGGCACGGCGAACCTCGTCGAGGCGGTGCGGGCGCACCCGGTGCGCCACCTCCTGTTCGCCTCCACGAGCTCGGCCTATGGCGGCAACACCGCCCTGCCGTTCCGCGAGACCGACCCCGCGGTGACGCCGCTGACCCTGTACGCCGCCTCCAAGCTCGCGGGCGAGGCGATGATGCATGCCTACAGCCACCTGTTCGGCATTCCGACCACCGCCTTCCGGTTCTTCACGGTCTACGGTCCCTGGGGCCGGCCCGACATGGCGCTGTTCCTGTTCACGCGGAAGATCCTGGCGGGCGCGCCGATCACGGTCTTCGCCGGGGGCGCGGCCGAGCGCGACTTCACCTATATCGACGACCTCGTCGCGGCGATCCGCGGATTGATGGACCGGCCCCCGCCCCGTCCCGGCGACGGAGAAGGCCCGGCCTGTGCGGGTGACACCCTGAGCCCGGTGGCGCCGTTCCGCCTCGTCAACATCGGGGGCGGCCGCCCGGTCCGGGTCGACGCGATGATCGACGAACTGGAACGCGCCCTCGGCGCCCGCGCCGAGCGCATCCTCCAACCCCTGCCCCCCGGCGACGTACCCCGCACCGAGGCGAGCACCGACCTCCTGCGGGCGCTGATCGGAGGGGTGCCCGAAACGCCACTTAGGCTCGGCATCCCCGCCTTCGTGTCGTGGTACCGGGGCTATTACGGGGTCTGATCCGCGAAGGCCCCCCTCCGGCGACTCCTCCTCCACGAGACTATCTTCTCGATCAGACCACCTCCCCTTCCGTTCCGACCGAAGCATGTCCCCCCGATGATCTCCAGACCCTTCCCGCCCCGGCGCGCCCGCCGAGACGGCCCGTTCCACGGCGTCCCGGGTGACCTGCGATGATGGCCCTGCGCTCCACCGCCCTGGCGGCGGCCGGACTCTTCGCCTTCCTGCTGTTCTGGGAGGCGATGCCGCGCCTCGGCCTCATCAATCCGGCCTTCCTGCCGCCGCCGAGCACGATCCCGGCGGCCTTCCTCAACGAGGTCCGCCTCGGTGTCTGGGGCGAGGCGGTCCTGTCGAGCCTCAGCCACTACGTGACCGGCCTCGGGGTCGGCGCGGGCGCGGGCATCGCGCTCGGGCTCCTCAGCGGCATGTTCCGCTGGTTCGAGGCGGCGACCGCCTGGATCGTGCGCCTGCTGCGGCCGATCCCCGGCCTCGCCTGGGTGCCGTTCGCCATCATCTGGTTCGGCGTCCAGCCGGAGGCCGCCGTGTTCATCATCGCCATCGGCGTGTTCTGGATCGTGTTCTTCGCGACCCAAGGGGCGGTGCGCGGCGTCGACCGCGACCTCGTCGAGGTGGCCCAGGCCTTCGGCTTCGGCTCGCCCTGGGCGCGGCTGACCAAGATCCTGCTCCCGGCCGCGACCCCGGGCATCCTCGTCGGCCTGCGCACGGCGCTCGGCCAGGCCTGGATGGCGGTGGTGGCCGCCGAGATCTTCGGCGTGCCCGGCGTCGGCGCCCGGATGATGCAGGCCTCGAGCCTGCTCTCCACCGACATCGTCGTCGTCTACATGCTCACCATGGCCGCCCTCTACGGCCTGTTCGACACGGCCTTCGTCGCCCTCCAGGGGTGGCTCCTACGGTGGCGCGCCTGAGATGACCGAATCGATCACGTCCGAGCCGATCATTTCCATCGC
This sequence comes from Methylobacterium sp., assembly GCF_019750675.1. Taxonomy (GTDB): domain Bacteria; phylum Pseudomonadota; class Alphaproteobacteria; order Rhizobiales; family Beijerinckiaceae; genus Methylobacterium. Next base: position 4,150 of record NZ_JAIEOF010000410.1, on the reverse strand, counting down.
GGCCTTAAGCCTCGCCTACGAGCGCGCCGGCACCCGCAACGTCATCCTGGCGGACCTCGATCTCACGGTGGCGCGCGGCGAGTTCCTCGTCATCGTGGGCGAATCCGGGGTCGGCAAGTCCACCGTCCTGCGGGTGCTGATCGGGCTGGCCAAGCCGAGTTCGGGCACCGTGCGGCTTCACGCCCGCCCGGATTGCCGCACGCCGATGGCCCTGGTGTTCCAGGATGCGCGGCTGCTGCCCTGGCGCCGGGTCGTCGCCAACGTGGCCTTCGGGCTCGAGGGCAGCGGCCTCTCGAAGGCCGAGCGCCTGGCCAAGGCGCAGGCCATGCTCGACCTCGTGGGCTTGAGCGATCTCGGCCAGCGCTGGCCGCACCAGCTCTCCGGCGGCCAGCGCCAGCGCGTCGCCATCGCGCGGGCGCTCGCGGTCGACCCGGACGTGCTGCTCATGGACGAGCCGTTCTCGGCGCTGGACAGCTTCACCCGCGAGGGTCTGCAGGACGAGTTGCAGCGCATCCAGGCGGCGACGGGCAAGACCATCCTGTTCGTCACCCACGACATCGACGAGGCCGTGACGCTCGCCGACCGGGTCGTCGTGCTCGCGGGCAGCCCCGGCCGGCTGGCGGCCGAGATGCCGATCACGGTGCCCCGGCCCCGGCGGCGGCGCGACGCCGCCCTCCAGGAAGCCGCCCGGCAATTGCGGATGGAGCTGTCGAACCGCTCTGCGGAACTCTGAAGGCCGGGGCCGGAACGGATCGCGGCCGGCTGCCGAAAGGGTCGCGGGCCCGGCCGTTGCCATCGCTCGTGCGTGGCTCTACCCCGCTGATACCCCCGTTCGCTTCGAGGATCAGGCCGATGCGCCGCCGCACCCGTTCGCTGATCGGCACCATCGTGATGCTGGCCTTCATCATCGTCTACGCGCCGCTGGCCATGGCGCTGGCCGATAGCCGGATCTCGCAGACGCCGGCCCCCGTGCAGGCGATACTCTACGCCCTGCTGGGCATCGCCTGGATCTTCCCCCTGATGCCGCTGATCAGCTGGATGGGCCGGAACGACGGCAGCGACGATGCCTCGAACGGGCCGCCGCAGCCGCGTTGAGGCCGGGGTGGGTGGAATTCCCGGCGCGGCGTCGGTTTTTCGCCGCACTCGAGCGCCAGAACCGCTCACACTCATTTGTTTAGAGGTCGTCGTCCCGCTCAATGCCATCCCTGCGCACGCATCTGCTTCTGCTCGGCCTCGTGGTTCCGGCTCTGTTCCACCTCGTCTCGGCATCTCCGGCGCAGGCGCAGGCGGGGCCGCGCTCGGTCTCGGATTGCGAGCGCCTGAAGAACGATCTCGCCTACAACCAGTGCCTCGCCACGTTCGGCCCGGCCGCCCGGAACGTCGCCAGCGGCGTCTCCGCCGGGACCGCCTCGGCCGATGTCGCCAGCGCGCTCGCGGCGATTCCGCAGAGCATCGCCGCGAGCGCGGCGGCCACGGGGGCGGCCATCGCGTCCATCGGGCGTCGCGGACGGCGCGGGCGTTACGCGCGCCACGGCCGCCAGAGCGCGAGCTTCGCCATCGCGGGCGGCGAGAGCCGCTCGTATCGCCGCCACCGCCGCCGGCGCTGAAGCACCTCAGGCGACCGTTGGCGCTGAAGCGCCTTAAGCGACCGGATGGCGCTGAAGCGCCTTAAGCGACGTTGAGCCTGCGGCCCCGGTTCCACGCCAGGAACGGCACGCCCGAGAGCAGGGCTGCGAGCGCGGCCTCCGTCTGGTGGTGGCCGTTCACCGAGACTCGCGGCAGCGCGTGCAGGTGATCCGCATGGGGCCCGAAGAGGTGCCCGGGCCGGGTCGTCACCGCCGTGGCGAAGCCGAGTTCGCGGGCGAGGGCGAAGTCGCGGGGGCCGGCCGAGGTCGGGTCGCCCACCGGGTAGGACAGGTGCGTGACCGGGCGCCCGAGTTCGGCCGCGATCCGCGCCCGCCCCTCCCCGATCTCCCGCCGCGCGGCCGCCGCGCCGTGCTTGGCCAGCATCGGGTGGCCGATCGTGTGGGCGCCGAAGGTCACGAGGGGGTCGCGACCGAGGTCCCGCAGGTCGGACCATCCCAGGCAGAGGTCGCCGGCCATGCGCCCCGGTGCGAAGCCGGCCTGCGCGCACAGATCCGCGATCACCGCCAGGAGGCGCTCCTCCGGCCCGGCCCGGAGGGCGCGGTAGACCGCCTCGAAGGCGCTCGATTTCCCGGCGGCGTCCCGGGCCGGCAGGTCGAGGCCGGCCTCGGGCACCCGCACCCGGTCGAGGCGGCCGATCGCCACCTCCAGTTCCAGCCACCACAGCCGGCCCCGCCCGTCCGCGAAGTCGCTGGTCACGAACAGCGTCCAGGGCGCCCCGTGACGGCGCAGGATCGGGGCCGCGTGCGCGGCATTGTCGCGGTAGCCGTCGTCGAAGGTCAGCACGACGAACGGGCGGCCCCCGCCCGCGAGGCGTTCCGGCAGGGCGTCGAGGCCGATGATCTCGAATCCGCGCCGTCGCACCATCGCCAGGGTCCGGTCGAGGAAGTCCGGGGTGATCGCCAGCAGCGCGTTCGGCGCGTAGGTGCCGGGGGCGCCGGGGCGCACGTGGTGGAAGGTCAGGATCAGACCGCGTCCGCGCGCCAGCGGCCCCAGCCACAGGTCCGCCCGGCTCGCCGCGATGGCGCGAAAGCCCGCGGCGAACAGGCGGTGCCGGCGGCTCAAGGGCGGTGTCTCGGGGCCGGGCATGGTGAATCCTTCCGTGCGCGACCGCAGGAAACCACGGCAACCGGCAAGGTTTCGTTACCCACGCGCGCAGAGAGGCCGGGCCCGTCGCCCCCGCGTCACCCCGCGATTAAGGGGTCGGGCGGCAGGAAGGACGGACAGGGTCGGCCGGGTGATTCGCCGGCCGCGAGGGAGCATGGCATGGCTGTTCTTGCCCACGAGGGAGTCGGAACCGGAGTGATGCACGCGCGGCTGCAGGGCGGCTTCAGCGCCGAGGTGTTCGACGACCTGGCCTCCGTCGAGGCGCTGTGGCGCGGCATGGAGGCGGATGCCGCGGTGATGGGGACGCCCTATCAGCGCTTCGACTGGATTTCGGCCTTCGCCGCCGCACGCCCCGGCGCCGACCTGCAGATCGTCGTCCTGCGCGACGCGGGCGGGCGCCCGCGGGTGCTGCTCCCCCTCGTGGTCGCCCGCGAGGGCGGGGTGCGGGTGGCCCGCGTGGTCGGCTGCAAGCACGCCAACTACCACATGCCGCTCTTCGCCTCGCGCGAGGCGGCCGCGATGCGGCCGGAGGACCTCGTCGAGCACCTGCGGGTCTTCGGCTGCGGCGCCGGCATCGACGTCTTCGCCCTCTCGCACCAGCCCCGCTTCTGGGACGGGGCCGCCAACCCGCTCGGCGCCCGGTCCGAGCGCGCGGCGAGCGACGCCTACGGCCTGATCCTCGGTCCCGATCCGGAGGCGACGGTCAAGCGCGTGTTCAGCAGCGATGCGCGCAAGAAGCTGCGCTCGAAGGAGAAGAAGCTCGTCGAGGCCTTCGGGCCCGTCGCCTGCCGGCGCGCCGGCACGGCCGATGAGGTCCGGCATTACCTGTCCGCCTTCTACGAGCAGAAGGCCCAGCGCTTCGCCGCCATGGGCATCGCCAACCCCTATGCCGATCCCCTGATCCGGGCATTCCTGGCGCGCGGCACCGCGATCGAGGCGGGCACCGACCCCGCCATCGAGGTGACGGCCCTGGTGGCGACGCGGACCGACCGGGTCTTCGCGGTCTTCGCCGGCGCCGTCGACGGCCAGCGCTACAGCGGCATGATGACATCCTTCGATGCCGACCCGATGGTCAGCCGGTCGAGCCCCGGCGACATCCTTCTGCATCACCTCATCGCCGACCAGACCGCCCGGGGCCGGCGTGCCTTCGACCTCGGCGTCGGCGAGGCCCGCTACAAGGCCAGCATCTGCGACGAGACCATCGAGCTGGGGGAGACCACCATTCCGGTGACCCTGCGCGGCCACCTGTTCGCCCTGCGGGCGGTGGGGACCGCCCGGCTCAAGCGCCGGATCAAGCGCGATCCGCGCCTGATGGCGCTGGCGCGGCGCCTGCGCCGCAGGGCCGTCGCACCGGCGGCCGAGTAGCCGGGGCGCGTTCCCCGGATCAGGCCGCCGAGAG
>NZ_JAIEOF010000324.1 GCF_019750675.1 Methylobacterium sp. | reverse complement strand
TCGCGGCGAGCCTGCGCGTCTTCGAGGCCCTGCAGGCCTACGGGCGGACCGAGGCCGCGCCCCCGCGCCCGTGAGGCTGGGGGGCGTGTCGGTGAGCCGCTCCGGCGACGAGTTGAAGAAAAATCCTTGAAGGAGCGGATTAAAATTCGGGGCCACTTGCTTTGATCGATCCAGGCAATGCTTTGCCGTATACGGATCATCTTCGAAAAACTTCGGTCGAACAGAATTCATCCGGTTGTCATGTGGCCGATCTAAGCGCGGCTTGAGCCTGGGCGTGCCGCCTCGCGAGACGTCTCCCCCGAGATTTCGCGTCGCCGAACGGGTTCACGAGAAGCCTGCCGATCTCCGGCGTTTCGTCCTCCGCAGAGTGCCCGCATGACCACGACGCCGCATGTCCTCGCGACCGGCCCCCTCCTCCAGGCCTGGTCCAATGCCGGCGCGATCACGGCGAACGACGACTGGAGCGGTGTGCCGGGCATCGTCGGGTATCTCGGGCAGGACATCACGGCGGCCACGGGCACCGATCCTCAGACCCTGACGGCCGATTCGAGCGTGGCCAACGACGTCGACGTCATCGCCAACCAGACCAACCCGAACACCCTGAACACGGGCGGCGTCGCCGAGTTCGCCCTGTCCGACCCGACGATCGCCCTGCAGGGTTCGGGCACCGCGGACGCGCCCCACCTCGTGCTCTACCTCGACGCCACCGGGCGCCGGGACGTGGTGGTGGCCTTCAACGCCCGCGACATCGACGGCTCGACGGACAATGCCATCCAGCCCATCGCCGTCCAGTACCGGATCGATGCCGGCGCGTGGAAGAACCTGCCGGCCGGATACGTCGCGGATGCCACCACGCAGGGCGGCGCCACGCAGGTGACGCCGGTCAGCGTCACGCTGCCGTCCGAGGCGAACGGCGCGGCCGGCCTCCAGGTCCGCATCATCACAGCCAACGCGGTGGGCAACGACGAGTGGGTCGGCATCGACGACATCGCGGTGTCGAGCCAGAGCGCGGCGGTGAGCCTGCCGGCCCTGTCGATCGCCGATGCGCAGGTGACCGAGGGCCAGGCGGGCCAGACCAACCTGACCTTCACGGTCTCCCTCAGCGCACCGGCCCCGGCCGGCGGCGTGACCTTCGACGTCGCCACCGCGGACGGCACCGCGAGCGCGGGCTCCGATTATGTCGCCACGACCCTGACTGGTCGGACCATCGCGGCCGGCGTCACCGCGACCACCATCGCGGTGCCGGTGAACGGCGACACCCTGGCCGAAGCCAACGAGACCTTCGCGCTCCGGGTGACGAACGTGGTCGGCGCGACGGTCGCGGACGGCGAGGCGGTCGGCACGATCCTCAACGACGACGCGTCCGGCGTCATCAACGGTGTGGCGGTGTTCGCGGCCGCCCCCTCCCTCCAGGGTGCGCAGGGCGCCACCGCCACCGCGGCACCCGTCGCCACCAACGCCCTGCAACTCGTGCGCCTGGGCGGCTACGCCACCACCAACGACCCGGCGACCGGCATCGCGCCCAATGCCGAGGTGGTGGCCTACGACCGCACCACCGGCAGCCTTTACATTCAGAACACCAACGAGAACCGGATCGAGATCGTCGGCATCGGCGCCGATGGCGCCCTCGCGAAGTCCGGCGAGATCCGGCTCGCCGGCCTGGAGCAATACGGTTCGGTGAACTCGGTGGCGGTCTCCAACGGCCTGGTCGCCGTGGCCTACGCCAACGCGACGGGCGACCAGCCCGGCCGCGTCGCCCTGTTCGACAAGGCCGGCACCCTGCTGAAATCGGTGAGCGTCGGCATCGGTCCCGACCAGATCGTGTTCACCAGCGACGGCACGAAGCTCCTCGTCGCCAACGAGGGCGAGCAGTTCACCAGCGCCAGCAACCCCGTCGGCAGCGTCTCGATCCTCGATCTGTCCGGCGGCGCTGCCGCCGCCGCCGTCAGTGCCACCGTGGGCTTCGACGCCCTCGACGGCAGCGAGGCGGTGCTGCGCGCCAAGGGCCTGGCGATCAGCCCGGGCAAGAGCGCCGCCGCCGACATCGAGCCCGAATACATCGCGCTGTCGCCCGACAACCGCTTCGCCTACGTCACCCTGCAGGAGGTCAACGGCATCGCGGTGATCGATCTGGCCAACCCGGGCACCGCCCCGATCGCGATCCAGCCCCTCGGTTCCGTCAACCATTCGCTGGCGGGCAACGAGTTCGACGCCTCCGACCGCGACGGGCCGGGCGGAACGGCCTCGATCCGCATCGCCGCCACGCCCGCCAACGCGCCGATCTACGGCCTGCTCCAGCCGGACGCTGCGGCGAGCTTCGCGGTGAACGGCGTCACCTACGTCGTCACCGCGAACGAGGGCGACCAGCGCGTCATCGGCGGCGCCGACGATGCGGCGGATGTCGCCCGCCTCTCCAGCATCGCCAACAGCCGCCTCACCCCGGAGTTGCAGGCGCTGAAGGCCGACCCGGCCTATGCCCGCCTTAACGTCCTCCTGCGCACCGGCGACACGAACAACGACGGCGTCATCGACCAGCTCCATACCCTCGGCGGTCGCGGCATCTCCATCTTCCGCCAGGAGGCCGACGGCGGGCTGACCAAGGTGCGCGAGACCGGGGGCGAGTTCGAGAAGATCTTCGCGCGCCTGGCGCCGGAGCGCTTCAACAACGACCAGACGGTCGCCAACACCCCCGACGACCGCTCCGACAACAAGGGCCCCGAGCCCGAGGGCGTCACCATCGGCACCATCGACGGCCGCACCTACGCCTTCGTGGGCCTGGAGCGCCAGAGCGGCGTGATCGTCTACGACGTCACCGATCCGGCGAACGCCGCCTACGTCTCCTACGTGCCGCCGCTGGCGGGCGTCTCGGCCGATCTCGGCCCGGAGGTGCTCACCTTCATCGCCGCAGACCGCAACCCCACCGGCACCCCGCTCCTCGTCACCGCCAACGAGGCCGGCGGAGGGGCCACCCTCTACGCCGCCCTGCCCCAGGGTTACACCCAGACCCTCGCCTTCCAGCCCGGCTCCCTCGCGGTCGCCAAGGCCGAGGGCGATGCCGGCACCGCCACCTTCGCCTTCACGGTGGAGCGCACGGGCGGCACGCTGGGCAGCCTCGCCTTCACGGCGGAACTCGCCGGCGCGGGCGCGGACGGCACCGATTTCGCCGGCGCGCCAACCCTGCCGGCCACCATCGCGGGCACCATTCCGGCGGGCGCGGCCTCGGCAATCGTCACCGTCTCGGTCCAGGGCGACGGGCTGCCGGAGGCCGACGAGGGCTTCACCGTCACCCTGAAGGGCGCCAGCGCCGGCCAGATCGGCGTGACGGCCGCGCTCGCGGCGACCGGCACCGTGGCCACCGGCACCATCCTCAACGACGACGTCACCCTGATCTCCGCCGTGCAGGGCACGGGGGCCGCAAGCCCGCTCGCCGGCCGCACCGTCACGGTGGAGGCGATCGTCGTCGGCGACTTCCAGACCGGCGACGCAGACGCCAGCCGCAACCTCGGCGGCTTCTACCTGCAGGAGGAGGCCAGGGACCAGGACGGCAACCCCCTGACCTCCGAGGGCGTGTTCGTCTACGAGGGCGCCGGCAACCTCCTGAAGGACCTCCAGGAAGGCGACCGCGTCCGGGTCACCGGCACGGTCGGCGAGTTCGGCGGCGAGACGCAGATCACCGTTGCGGACGCGGCCCAGATCCAGGTCGTCCAGGCCGGCGCGGTCTCGGCCGCCGCCCTCAAGGCCGCCGCGACATCGGTCGACCTGCCCGCCGCCGCCACGATCGGCACCGGCACCACGGCGCAGCCGGATCTCGAGCGCTACGAGGGCATGCTGGTGAAGGTGGCGCAGACGCTCACCATCACCGAACAGTTCAACCTCGACCGCTTCAACGAGATCCGCCTCGCGGCCGGCGGGCGCCCGGAGACCTTCACCAACGAATTCGAGCCGAACACCGCCGCCTACGCAGCGTATCTTACGCAAGTCGCGGCGCGTTCGATCACCTACGACGACGGGCTCAACGTCCAGAACCAGCCGGTCGACCGCCTCGACGGATTCGGCCCGGCCTATTCCACCGCCACCGCGCCCCGGATGGGCGACACGGTGACGGGCCTCACGGGCGTGCTCGGCTACGGCCCCGCCAATGCCTACCGGGTCCGGGCGATCGACGACGGCGACAACGCCTTCGGACACGCCAATCCCCGCCCGGCCGCCCCCGACGATGTCGGCGGCAGCCTGAAGGTCGGCAGCCTCAACGTGCTGAACTACTTCCGCACCCTCGACAGCGACGGCTCCGCCAGCGGCGTGAAGACCGCCATCGGCCTCGACCCGCGCGGCGCCAACACGGCCGCCGAGTTCGACCGCCAGACAGCCAAGCTCGTCACCACGGTGATCGCCTCCGGGGCCGACGTGTTCGGCCTCACCGAGCTGGAGAACCAGTTCCAGCCCGGCAACCCGGGCAACGCGCTGGAATACCTCGTCGGTCAGCTCAACGCCCGCGCGGGCGCCGGCACCTACGACTGGGTCCGGCCCGGCGCCCAGCTCGACCAGGGTCAGTTCCTCGGCGGCGACGCCATCGCGGTGGGCTTCGTCTACAAGCCGAGCAAGGTCTCGGTGGCGCTGAACACCACCATCGAGAAGCTCGACGATTCGGACGTCCAGGCCTTCGACCCGGCCCTCCTCCAGCAGAGCACGATCGGGCACATCTTCAACGGCGCCAACACCAGCCGCGCCGCCCTGGCGGTGACCTTCCGCGAGACTGCCACGGGCGAGGACTTCACGGCGGTCATCAACCACCTGAAGTCGAAGAGCGGCGCCGGCACCGGGGCAGACGCCGACCAGGGCGACGGCCAGGGCGGCTGGCAGCAGCAGCGCGAACTCGCCGCCACGGCCCTCACGAAATGGCTCGCCCTCAACCCGACGGGCACCCCGGACGGCGACGTCGTGCTGCTCGGCGACTTCAACGCCTACATCAAGGAGGACGCCCTCGACGTGCTCAAGGCCGGCGGCTTCACCAACCTCGCCGAGGACCGCCTCGCCAACCCCTATTCCTACGTCTTCGACGGGGCCTACGGCGCCCTCGACCACGCGTTGGCCAATGCCGGCCTGAATCGCCAGGTCACCGGCGTCACCGAGTGGCACATCAACGCCGACGAGGCGGACGCCATCGACTACAACCTCGATTTCGGCCGCTCCGCCGCCTATTTCGACGGTCTCGTCCCCGCCCGCGAATCCGACCACGATCCGATCCTGGTCGGGCTCAAGCTCGACCAGACCGCGCCGCGCCTCGTTGCCGCGACGCCCGCCGACAATGCCCACAAGGTCGCGGTTGGCGCCAACATCGTCCTGACGCTCAGCGAGGCGGTGAAGGCCGGCACCGGCGCCATCACGATCACCGACGGGGCCGGCGACACCCGCGCCATCGCGGTCGGCGACACGTCCCAGGTCTCGATCAGCGGCACCACGGTGACGATCAACCCAAGCACCGACCTCAAGGCCGGCACCGCCTACGACGTGATCATCCCGGCGGGCGCCCTCGTGGACACCGCCGGCAACGCCTTCGCGGGCATCCCCCAGGACCAGCTCGACTTCACGACGGAGACCCCGCCGGCCATGACCTACACGCTCCAGATCCTGCACGCGTCCGATTGGGAAGCCGGCCTCCTGGCCACGCAGCGGGCGGCGAACTTCGCCGCCATCGTCGACAAGCTCGAGGACTCGACCCCGAACTCGATCACCCTCTCCACCGGAGACGGCTGGATTCCGAGCCCGTTCTTCATCGCGGGCGCCGACCCGCAGCTCGCCGCCACCTACAACGGCGTCTACAACCAGCTCTACGGGCTCACCGGTTCGGCCGCCTACACCAAGCTTAGCGCCTCCGTCGGCCGGGCCGAAATCACCATCCAGAACATCATCGGCGTCCAGGCGGCGGTGTTCGGCAACCACGAGTTCGATTCCGGCCCCACGGAAGTCGCCAATATCATCGGCGCCAATCTCGGCGCGACGCCGGGCAATTCCGACGACACCTGGGTCGGCGCCCAGTTCCCCTACCTCTCCACCAACCTCAACTTCTCGCGGGAGGCGGCGCTCTCGGGCCTCGTCAACCCGAACGTCTCCAACGCCAGCTTCGCCCAGACCGGGCCGACAACGACCCAGACCGGAACCGGCGCGGACAAGATCGCCAAGTCCACGATCCTGGTGGAGAACGGCGAGAAGATCGCGTTCATCGGCGCCACCACCCAGCTCGAGCCCCTGCTGACGACGCTGGGCAACGTCACGCTGGACGGCTTCACCGGCCGGGACGAGATCGCCCTGCTGGCGAACCAGATCAACGCAGAGGTCGACGGGGTGCTCAGCCTCAACCCGGACGTGAACAAGGTCATCGTCGGCACGCACCTGCAGCAACTCGCCAACGAGCAGGCCCTGGCGCCGCTCCTGCGCAACGTCGACGTGCTCATCGGGGGCGGCTCGCACACCCTGCTGGCCGACGGCGACGACCGCCTGCTTCCCGGCGACACGGCCGCCGGCGGCTACCCGCAATTCTACACCAACGCCAGCGGCCAGGCCCTCGCCCTGGTGAACACCGCCTCCGAGTATTCCTATGTCGGCCGCCTCACCGTCACCTTCGACGACCAGGGCAACATCATCCGCAATTCCGTGAACCCAACCACCAGCGGCGCCGTGGCGGTGGACGATGCCAGCGTGACCGCGCTCTACGGCTCGACCGCCGCCGCCTTCACCCCCGGCAGCAAAGGCTTCCTCGTCCGCGAGGTGATCGAGGGCCTGGATGCCAACAACGACGGCGTGCAGGAGACCGCCGGCATCGCGGACGTCATCCGGGCCCAGGACGGCAACATCCTCGGCCGCTCCAGCGTCTACCTGGAAGGCCGGCGCGGCGAGGTCCGCACGGAGGAGACCAACCTCGGCGACCTCTCGTCGGACGCGAACCTCTGGTACGCCCGGCAGTTCGATGCCGGCGTCACCGTCTCGATCAAGAACGGCGGCGGCATCCGCGACTCGATCGGCTCGTTCTCCACGGCCGGCGGCGGCACCAGTGAGCTGCCCCCGGCGGCCAACCCCTCGGCCGGCAAGCAGGCCGGCGACATCTCGCAGCTCGACGTCACCAATTCGCTGCGCTTCAACAACAACCTCGCG
>NZ_JAIEOF010000198.1 GCF_019750675.1 Methylobacterium sp. | reverse complement strand
GAGCTCTTCTGCGTTGACCGTCGCGGTTCGGAACGGCTTAACCAGCGGTTCAGGGCTCGGCATGGTAAACGTTCCCGACCCTCGAATGCCCGACCCTCGAATGCCCGGCCCACGATTTCGCGCGCCCGCGCCGACCAGACGGACCCGATGACGCCGCCGAACCCGGATTTCCCCGACGACCCGTCCGCCGCCGGCCCCAGCCGCCGCACCGTGCTGCGTCGGGCCGGCCTTGCCGCGCTGGCCGGCGGGCTCGCGACCTACGCCCTGCCCGCCTTCGCCGACGAGGCCCCGGCGCTCCCCGCCGACGGCACGCCGTTCCAGCCCGGCCTCGTCACGGATCTGGCCCGGGCGCTCGCCAAGCGCGCCTACGCGGCGCCCCGCACGGACGACCTGCCCGACGCCCTCACCGGCCTCAACCGCGAGCAATACGCCGCCATCCGCAGCCGTCCCGGCAGCGCGGTCTGGGCGGAGGCGGGCTTGGGCTTCACCGTCGAGCCCCTGCACCGCGGCTCTGTGTTCCGCTCCCGCGTGGCGCTCGCCCTGGTGGAGGACGGGGTGGTGCGTGCCCTGCCCTACGATCCGGCCCGGTTCGAGACGGAAGGGCTCGCCCTGCCGCCCTTCAGGGAAGACCCCGGCTATTCGGGCTTTCGCGTCCGCGCCCGCTTCCGGGGCGGCGATCTCAGCGACTTCGCGATGTTCCAGGGGGCGTCGTTCTTCCGCGCCCTGGCCACCGGCCAGGGCTTCGGCGTCACGGCCCGCGCCCTGACCCTGCGCCCGGCCGACGCCAAGGGCGAGGAATTCCCCGAGTTCCGTGCGATCTGGATCGAGCGGCCCGCCCCCGGCGGCCCCCTCGTCGTCCATGCGCTGGTGGATTCGCCCTCCGCCGCCGCGGCCCTGCGCATGAGCCTGCGTCCCGGCGACGCCTCCCTCTGCGACGTCGAGGGTACGGTCTTCGCCCGCGCGGCCATCGACCACCTGGGCCTCGGCGGCATGACCACGAGCTACCTGTTCGGCCCCTACGACCGGCGCGGGGCGGACGACGCCCGCGCGGGCGCCTATTCCAGCGGCGGTCTCCAGATCCGCACGGGGGTCGACGAGGCGATCTGGCGCCCGGTGCGCAACCCCGAGACCCTGCAGATCTCCTCTTTCGTAGACGAGAACCCAAAGGGCTTCGGCCTGATGCAGCGGGCGCGCGATTACAGCGTCTTCCAGGACGACGTGCAGCACTGGGAGTGGCGCCCGTCCCTCTGGCTCGAGCCGCTCGGCGCCTGGGGACCGGGGGCGGTGACCCTGCTGGAAATCCCGAGCGATTCCGAGTTCAACGAGAACGTGCTGGCCTATTGGCGCCCGAAGGCGACCCTGGCGGCCGGGGCCGAGATGCCCTTCAGCTACCGCCAGCACTGGTGCTGGCAGCCTCCCGAGCCGCCGAAGGTGGCCCTGGTCTCGGGCACGCGCAGCGGGCGTGGCGGTGACAACCGCCGCCTGTTCCTGGTGGACTTCACCGGCCCGGGGATCGCCGCACCCGGTGACCTCCAGACCCAGCTCAGCGCCGCCTCCGGGGCGATCACGTCGAGCACCCTCTACCGCTATCCCGAGCGCGACACCCTGCGGGTGGCCTTCGAGCTCGATCCGAAGGGCGAGAAATCCTGCGAGTTGCGGCTCAACCTGCAGCGCGCTGGCACGCCGCTCACCGAAACCTGGCTCTACCGTTGGACCCCGTGACCGCATCCACGCTCTCCCCCGACATCGCTCCCCCGGCCGACATCGTGCCCCCGGCCGAGGTCGCGGCCCCGCCCCGGCCGGCCCCCCTGCCCTTCGCCGCCGCGATGCCCCCGGAGGCGCCGCTGCCGATGCCGGTGCAGGACCTGGAGCGCTGGGACCCGGCCTCCGGCCACCGGCCGGCCGTGTCCCACGCGAAACCCTGGCTCGCCCGCGCCTTCGTCTTCGGGGGGGCGGCGCTCCTCACCGCCTACGGCGCGCTGCAGATGTACGAGGTGGTGGCGGTCTCCGGCGGCACCACGGCGCTGCAATACGTGCTGCTTGCCCTCTTCACCCTGAACTTCTCCTGGATCGCGCTCGCCTTCACGGGCGCGATCCTCGGCTTCCTCGTGCTCCTGCGGGGCTTGAAGACCCCTGCCCTGCCGGCGCGGCTCACCACCCGCACGGCGGTGGTGATGCCGGTCTACAACGAGGCCACGGCGCGGACCTTCGCGGGCGTCGAGGCCATGCGGGCCGAGATCGACGCCACGGGTCTCGGCGACGCCTTCGACTACTTCGTGCTGTCGGATTCGACGCAAGGGGATGCCTGGATCGCCGAGGAGCGCGCCTTCCTGGCCCTGCGCGCCCGCTGGGGCACGGACGCCCGGCTCTACTACCGCCACCGGCCGAAGAACCACCACCGCAAGGCCGGCAACATCGGCGACTTCGTCTCCCGCTGGGGGGGCGCCTACGACCACATGCTGGTGCTCGACGCCGACAGCCTGATGACGGGGCCTTGCGTCGTGCATCTGGCCGCCGCCATGGAAGCCGACCCGGATGCCGGCATCATCCAGTCGCTGCCGCTCATCATCAACCGCAACACGCTCTTCGCCCGCGTCCAGCAATTCGCCGCCCGCATCTACGGGCCGGTCATCGCCACGGGGCTCTCGGTCTGGTCGGGCCGCGACGGCAATTACTGGGGCCACAACGCCATCATCCGCACCCGCGCCTTCGCACAGGCCTGCGGGTTGCCCGACCTCAAGGGCAAGCCGCCCTTCGGCGGCCACGTGCTCTCCCACGACTTCGTGGAGGCGGCCCTGATCCGGCGCGCCGGCTGGAGCGTGACCATGCTGCCGGCGCTGCCCGGCTCCTACGAGGAGAGCCCGCCCTCGCTCATCGATGTCGCCGTGCGTGACCGGCGCTGGGCGCAAGGCAACCTCCAGCACAGCCGCATCATCGGCACGGCGGGCCTGGCCGCCGCCTCCCGCCAGCACTTCGCCACCGGCATCGCCGGCTACGTCGCCTCGCCCCTCTGGCTCGCCCAGCTCGTGGTCGGTATCGCCCTGGTGCTCCAGACCGCCTACGTGCGGCCGGAATACTTCACCTCCGAGTTCGGGCTCTACCCGGTCTGGCCGCGCTTCGACCCCGTGCGCGCGCTCCAGCTCTTCGGCCTGACCATGGGCATCCTGCTCGCGCCGAAATTCCTCGGCCTGATCCTCGCGCTCATCGATCGCCCCGTGCGCCGGGCCTGCGGCGGCGCGATCCGCCTCGTCCTGTCGAGCCTGATCGAGATCCTGCTCTCGGCGCTGATCGCCCCCATCGCGATGCTGATCCAGTCCGGATCGGTGTTCCAGATCCTGCTCGGGCGCGACACCGGCTGGAACCCGCAGCGCCGCGACGACGGCTCGATCCCCTGGGGCGACATCGTGCGCCGCCACCGCTGGCACATGGCGCTGGGGCTGGTCACCGGCGTGGCGGCCTTCGCCATCGCCACCTCGCTGTTCCTCTGGATGTCGCCCACGATCCTGGGCCTCGTGCTCGCGATTCCCATCTCCTGGGCGAGCGGCCAGCTCGGCCTCGGGCTCGCCCTGAAGCGCCTCGGCCTGCTGATGACCCCGGAGGAGCGTGACCCGCCGACAATCGCGGCGCAGGCCGGGGTGCTCGCCCGCCGCAACGCCGAGGCGGGCCTCGACGACGCGGACGCGCTCACCGCCCTCCACGCCGACCCGGACCTCGCCCGGGCCCATGCGGCGATGCTGCCCGAGGCCGCCCCGCGCCCGCGCGGGGCCATCGACCCCGACCGGGCGCTGGCCCAGGCCAAGGTGGTGGAGGCGGACGGCATCGCCGAGGCCCGGGCCTGGCTCACTCCGAAGGAGCGCATGGCCCTCCTCCACGACCGCGCCCTCCTCGACCGCCTCGGGCGGCTGGCACCTTGACCGGACGCGGCCGCCCCGGAAACGCGCTCCGGACCGAGGCGTGGCGCGAGGCCGCGACCCGCCGGGCGAAGGCGTTTTCGAGATGAGGCGTCTTACACCCTGCGCGGCGGCGGCCGCCGTTCTGGCCCGCAAGCGGGCGCGGCTCGCCCGGATCCGCGCGGCGGAGCGCCACCTCGGCTGCACGCCGTAGCGATCGATCCTGGGGGCATCGGCAAGCTTTCTCAAAGCACCGCCCGGCTTTGCCGCGCAGGGGGACAGTCTCTCGGGCGTACGCCGCGCCCCGGGGCGAAAAGATCGGAACCCATCCGGACGCGACCTGTTGGTCCTTCGACGACGAAGCGAAGGAGACAGCCCTGCGTAGGCTCGCCCGCATCTCCGCCGCGACGCCCTCGCTTGGGGCTCTCGGTGCGACCGATGCCCAGGCTCAAGGGTATGGCCACGGCGGTTCCCGCGAGGGCGGTGACGTTCTGGGCCACGACCGTAGCGGCAACGGGCATTACGGCTGCGGCGACTGATTCCCCGATTCGACGGCTTCGCGCCCTGCCCCGCGCCAGGTTCGGGCATTCGTCTGTATCCACCCCCTTTTTCCGACCGATGGAGACCCCATGAAGACCATCCTGATTCCGGTTCTCGGTGCCGCCCTCCTCAGCCTGTCCGCCGTCGCGGCCTCAGCGCAGGCGGTGCGTGAGCCGACCCAGCCCGGCGGCACCGTCGTGCAGCCGCAGCCGAACACCACGGGCAACGATCCGAGCGTGTCGATATCCCGCGGTGCGACCGGGGCCAGCACGGTGACCACCGATTCCGCGGCGGGCGGCAATGCCAGCAAGCCGGAGCAGGCTGTGCCGAACAGCAGCGCCGGCGGCAGCAGCCGCTGAGTTCAGCCCTTCGAAACGCGATTCCTACCGCCCGCCCGGCCCTCGGCCGTGGCGGGCTGCTTTCGTCCGCGCGCGACGTGTCAGCGATCTTCGATCAGGGTCTCGACAGCCCGGATCCGATCCTCGAGGTCGCCGATCTGCTGCAGCAGGTGTCGGGAGGGAATGTCCCCCTTCGCCTCGGCGTCTCGGATCAGCCGGTCCTGCTCGGCCCTCAGGCGTTCGATGAGCGCTTCCAGATGTGACATGACAGGGCAAGCCGCGCCGGGGTGCATGCGTTCCTGGCCAAGCGGTCCCGACGTTTACGAACTCTTACGCGCATCCCGGCGGGACCGTCGCCCTCGGGCGGGAGTCGAGACGAGCGACCTCGCTGCAACTGCCCAGTGCCATCGGCACCCCACGCTCGCGGGTCTCGGCTGAGAAGAGGGCGCTTCGTCCAGGCTCCGCCCTGGCGGGGGTTGAAGCCTCCGGAAATCCCCGGGGTAATTCAATCTGGCGGAAGGGGTGGGATTCGAACCCACGGTGGGCTTGCACCCACGGCGGTTTTCAAGACCGCTGCCTTAAACCACTCGGCCACCCTTCCAAGTCGTTGCAGAAGCTAGAGATTTTGCCTCTGCCGAAGCACCGGGAAATGGCCCGTTGCTACCGATTTGCTACCCAATCAACCGGCAGCCCTGTCTATGGCCGCCCGCATGGCGCCGTCAACCTTCGCGGCAGCGTCCACCCGCGACGCCCTGGCGGCGGCGGACTTGCTCTCGGCTTCATGTATGGATGGCTCCTGCGGGTCAAGGATGGCGATCGGTTTGGGTGAACTGGTCGGCTGCGGCCATGTATACGGCGTCTGATCTGCAGCGGGATCGCTGCGCGCCCTGATGAAGTCCGCTTGGAGAACAGGTCCCACTCAATCGAGCGCGCTCAGAGCGCTTCGGATTGATCGGGGTGTCCTGGTTCTTCCTCTCCGTTCGTTCGCCATCACCTCACGTCGCCCTGACCGTTCGTTCAGCCGTTCAGGCAGCAGTCGCCAGCGGCTGGTAGCGTGATCCGTCCCTGAGGACGGCAAAGATCGTTCTTGCCATGCGATGCGCCAATGCGATGGCGGCGACTTTCGTCTTCTTTCGGGCCAGCATGTCGGACAGCCAGTCCTGTCTCGGGCCGCACCTGTGTCTCACCATGATCTGCGACATGGCGCCCAGATAGAGCAACCGCCGAATATACCGGTTGCCCATCTTCGAGATCCGCCCGATCCTCTGTTTGCCGCCGGTGGAATGCGGTTTGGGGGTCAGGCCGAGCCAGGCGGCGTAGTCCCTCGCGCAGTCGAAGTTGCCGACGTCCGGCGTCGTCGCCGCGATGATCGTCGCCGAGAGCTTGCCGACGCCCGGGATCGTCACCAGACGCTGGCTCGTCTCGCTTTGGGCGTGGGCCGCTTCGATCTCACGCGTCAACCGCTCGATCCGCGTGTCGGTATCGACCAACTGCTCGAAGAGAAGGCTGACGGGCAATCGGGCCGCTTCCGGCATTTGATGCAGTTGCGTCCTCAGCCGATCGACGTTCTGCGCGCCCTTCGCTGCAATGACGCCGAACTCTGTCATGTGGGCGCGGATCGCGTTGCAGATCTGCGTGCGCTGGCGAACCAGAAGATCCCGCGTGCGGTGGACGACCAGGACCGAAGAGCAAGCTTCGCTCTTCACGGCGACGAACCGCATCGAGGGACGCGTGACCGCTTCACAGATGGCCGCCGCGTCGGCTGCGTCCGTCTTCCCGCGCTTCACGTAGGGCTTCACGTAAGACGGCGGCATCAACCGGACGTCATGCCCCAGTTCCTGAAGCTTCCGCGCCCAGTCGTGAGCGCCCGCGCAGGCCTCCATGCCGATCAGGCATCGCGGCAGCTTCTCGAAAAACGCGAGCAACTGACTTCGACGCAGTTGGCGACGCACGAGAACACGACCGTTCTCATCGACACCGTGGATTTGGAAAACGCTTTTCGCGAGATCGATACCGACTGTAGCAAGCTCGGACATGGGTGGCTCCTCAGCTTGAGGCGACAACATCCCGACTATGCCTCAACGCAAAGCCGGGAGCAGGAGCCATCCACACCATCATGGATGTCCCGGAACGCGCCGCCGGCGGTCTCGGCGCGCATGGGTCGGAGCCGATCACGGTCCTGTCGCCAAGTGCCATGGCCGATCGCCGGGTCCCGTGCATCCGGACAGCTCCGGCGCTATCAGGCCTGTTCCTCGGTCCCCTGAATCCGGTTCAGGATCCGGCCCGCGGCCTCGTCCGCT
>NZ_JAIEOF010000077.1 GCF_019750675.1 Methylobacterium sp. | reverse complement strand
TGCTGTCCATGGTGGTGCTGGCCCTGGCCCTGCGCGATCCGTTGCCGGCGGCGAGCCTGACCGCGCGCATCCCCTGGTGGGCCTGGAGCGGGGGGTTCTTCGGCGCGGTCTTCATCGCGCTGGCCACGATTCTCGTGCCGGCACTCGGGGCAGCGACCTTCCTGGCGCTCCTCGTCACCGGCCAGATGCTCGCCTCGGTGGCCTTCGACCATTTCGGATGGCTCGGCCTCGCCCAGCGCGCCGTCGATGGGCCGCGACTGATCGGCGTGGCGCTCCTGATCGGCGGTGTCATCCTCATCCGGCGCTGAGGCTTCGGCTCACCCGACCTCAGTGGCGGTCATCCGCACGCGCAGCACCTCCACGTCGGCGTGGTTGCTCGACAGGAGGTCGGTGATGTCGCCGTCGAGCAGCGCCTTCACGTGGCGGCACCGGGTGCCGTAGCGTCCGGCCATGCAGGTACAGCGCAGGTGCGGCCCGTTGCTGCGATCCTCCAGGGTCACGGCGTAGCGGTTGCCGCTGCTGCCGCGCACCGCGAAGTGCAGGCCCGCCGAGGCCGTGGGACGCGCCCCCGCCGCGACGCGGGCCCGCTCCGTCAGCGAGACCGGCCGGCCCTGCGGCGGCGGCGCGCGGTCGGGCCCCGACGGGACCGTGGTGATCGGCAGGCGAAGCGTCCGCGACAGGGCGGGCACGTCCGGCGCGCCCGTCTCCCGGACAGCGGCCAGCGCGATCTCCGCGCAGGCATAGGCATCCTCGCCGGCATCGTGGTGGGCGAACCGGATACCGAGGCGCGCCGCGACCTTGCCGAGGCCGCAGCCCTCCTCGGCCGGGAACACCCGCCGGGCGATCTGCACCGTACAGAGATAGGAGAAGGCCGGTGGCCGGACGCCGTAGGCCGCCAGGGAGGCGCGCAGCACGCCGAGGTCGAAGCCGGCATTGTGGGCGAGGATCAGCCCCGAGGCGAGATCGGGCAGGAACTCCGCCATCACGGTGGGGAAATCGGGCTTGTCGCGGACGTCGGCCGGGAGAATGCCGTGGACGCGGATGTTGCCGGGCGAGAAGCGTAAGGCAGGCGGACGGATCAGGCGGGATTCACGCCGGACCACCCGGCCGCCGGCGATCCAGGCGAGGCCGACCGCACAGGCGCTGTCGCGCCGCTCGTTGGCGGTCTCGAAGTCGAGGGCGATGACGGTCATGCGGTGGCCGAGAAAACCTCTGCCGGCCGGACGCGGCCAGGCGCCCACGGGTGCGGGCCCCGCCGAGTCTAGGCGCCCGCGATTTCCGGCTCAAGCGCTGGCGACGAGCGCCAGCCATGCCGCCTCGCTGATGACCTCGACGCCGTGCTTCTCGGCATCCTTCAGCTTGGAACCCGCCCCCGGCCCCGCCACGACGAGGTCGGTCTTGGCCGAGACCGAGCCGGAAACCTTGGCGCCCAGGCGCTCGGCCGTGGCCTTGGCCTCCGAGCGGGTCATCTGCTCCAGGCTGCCGGTGAACACCACCGTCTTGCCCGCGAAGGCGGTCGCGGTGGCGGGGGCCGCCATGGGCTCGGTCTTCACCTGATCGAGCAGCGCGCGGACCGCCGCGTCGTTGTGTGGCTCGGCGAAGAAGGCGATCAGCGAATCCGTCGCGACCGGGCCGATCTCGCCGTCATCGGCGAAGTGGCGATAGGCGTCGCCCGGCCGCTGCCCGGCCGCCCGCGCGATACCGGCGGCGACGGCATCCTCGTTGCCGTAATGCGCCAGCAGGCTGGCGCGCTGGGGCGCCGACAGGCGCACGTGCCCCTGCGGCTGAGCCTCCGCCTCGTCCTCAGCGGCTTCTACCTCGCCACCCGCGCGGGGGTACCCCACCTCCAGCAGGCGGTCGCGGGTGGTCGGGCCGATGCGGGGTAGCGCCGAGAGTTCGATCCAGGCCGGCCCGGCTTGGTCGCGGGCGGCCGCGGCGACACCCGCCATCAGGGCGGACATGTCAGGGAACCGCTTGGCCAGGGCCTTGGCGGTGGATTCGCCGATCTCCGGAATGCCGAGGGCGAAGAGGACGCGGTTCAGCGGCAGGCTGCGGCGGTCCTCGACCGAGGCGAGGAGGTTCTTGATCGCCTTGTCTTCCTCCTCGCCCTTCTTCTTGGTCGGCTTCTTCGGGGGGGGCACCCCTTCCGCCCGGCGCTCGGCGGACAGCGCCTCGCGCCGGGCCACGATGGCGGCCTTCAGGGGCTCGAACTCGAGCCGGAACAGGTCGGCGGGCTGGCGCACCAGACCGGCCTCGAACAGCACCTCGATATAGGTCTGGCCGAAGCCCTCGAGGTCGAAGCCGTTGCGCGAGACGAAGTGCTTCAGGCGCTCGACGCCCTGCGCCGGGCAGATCAGGCCGCCGGTGCAGCGGCGCACGGCGTCGGGCTTGCCCGTGCGCGGGTTGATCTCGCGCACCGCCCGGCTCCCGCAGGCGGGGCAATGGGTCGGGAATTCGTAGGGCTTCGAATCGGCCGGGCGCTTCTCCAGCACGACGTCCATCACCTTCGGAATCACGTCGCCGGCCCGCAGCACCACGACGGTGTCGCCGACCCGGATGTCGCGCCCATCGCGGATCGGCTCGCCGTCGCCGCCCACGCCCTGGACGTAGCCCTCGTTGTGCAGGGTGGCGTTCGAGACCACGACGCCGCCGACCGTCACGGGGCGGAGCTTGGCCAGCGGGTTCAGGGAGCCGGTGCGCCCGACATTGATTTCGATGTCCTCGACGACGGTCAGCGCCTTCTGAGCGGCGAACTTGTGGGCGAGGGCCCAGCGCGGCGAGCGCGAGACGAAGCCGAGGCGGCGCTGCAGGGCTAGGTCGTCGACCTTGTAGACGACGCCGTCGATGTCGTAGCCGAGGTCGGCGCGCGCGGCCTCGATGCTCCGGTAATGCGCGATCATCGCCTCGGCGTCGGCGCAGAGCCGGGTGCGATCGTTGACCGGCAGCCCCCAGGCCCGGAACCGCTCCAGCACGCCGTGCTGCGTGCCCTCGAACGCCGGCACCACCTCGCCCCAGGCATAGGCGAAGAACTTCAGCGGCCGCGAGCGGGTGATCTCGGGATCGAGCTGGCGCAGGGAACCGGCCGCCGCGTTGCGGGGATTGGCGAACAGGGCCTTTCCGGCGGCTGCCTGGCGCGCGTTGATGGCGGCGAAATCCGCGTGACCGAGATAGACCTCGCCCCGCACCTCGCAGACCCGCGGCACGTCGGCCCCGGCGAGTCGCTGTGGAATATCCGCGACCGTGCGGGCATTGGCGGTGACATCCTCGCCCACCTCGCCGTCGCCGCGGGTCGCCGCCGTGACGAGGCGCCCGTCCTCGTAGCGCAGGGCCAGGGAGAGACCGTCGATCTTCGGCTCGGCGGTGAAGGCCAGGGGCTCGGTCTCGGGCCGATTCAGGAAGCGCCGGACCCGGGCGACGAACTCCGCCACCTCCTCGTCCGCGAAGGCGTTGCCCAGCGAAAGCATCGGCACCGCGTGCCGCACCTTGGCGAACTTCTCGGACGGCTTGGCGCCCACGGACGCGCTGGCGGCGCCGGTTCCGGCCAGATCCGGAAACCGCGCCTCGATCTGCTCCAGCCGGCGGCGCAACGCGTCGTATTCCGCATCCGTGATCTCGGGGGCGTCCTCCTGGTGATAGAGGCGGTCCGCCTCGGCGATCCGGTCGGACAGGTCCGCGTGCTCGGCCCGCGCCGTCTCGGCGGTCATCGTCTCGAGGCTGTCGACGGCGGTCTCTGTGGGCATGGGGATGCTTCGTGATCGGGGGCGGGCGCGACGGCGGCTTATAGCAACCGACAACCGTCGCGGCACCGGCCAAGGTTCCGGACGGGCCGCGGCTCTGCACAGGCCTGTAACCCGCGCGCCGGCCGAGCGAAGTGGTCTCGACACCACGACCCCGCGATGGACCCGCGAGACCGGCTGCGACCCCGCGCCGCCTCACGGATCCTCAGCGGCCCCTATCTTCCGACCAGAACGCCCAACGATCCCGGATCGCCATGCCAGCCCTGCCCGCCTTCTCCGCGCCCTGGCGCGACCGCGCCGGACGCGTCTCCGGCCTGAAGCTCGCGACCTTCCTGTTCGCTCTGGCTCCCGGCCTGTGGCTGGCCGGCGCCTACGCGGCCGATGCCCTCGGAGCGAAGCCCATTACCGCGCTCCTGCACGGCACCGGCGAGTGGGCGGTGCGATTCCTGATGCTCTCGCTGGCGGTGACGCCCCTGCGCCGCATCGCTCACGCGCCGAAGCTCATCCTCGTGCGCCGCATGCTCGGCCTGACGGTGCTGGCCTACGTGCTGATCCACCTGATGCTCTACGTCGTCGATCAGAACTTCGTACTGACCAAGGTCGTCAGCGAGATCGTGTCCCGGATCTACCTCACCATCGGCTTCGTCGCGCTGCTCGGCCTCACGGTACTCGGCATCACCTCCACGGACGGGATGATCCGGCGCCTCGGCAAGGCCTGGCCGCGCCTGCACAAGACCGTCTACGTCATCGCGATCCTGGGCCTGATCCACTACTTCCTGCAGGCCAAGATCGACGTCTCCGATCCGGTCTTCTGGACCGGCGCCTTCCTGCTGCTGATGGGTCACCGCGCCATGCAGCGCTTCGGCTGGCCGACCAACCCGCTCACCCTCCTGGGTCTCGCGGTGGCCGCCGCCCTCCTGACCGCGCTGCTGGAAGCGGCCTGGTACGGCGTCGCCAGCGGCATCCCGGCGAGCCTCGTCCTGTCGGCCAACCTGGATTTCCCGGAGACCGTCCGGCCGGCCTGGTGGGTGCTGGCCCTCGGCCTCGCCGTGCCCGTGCTGAATGCCGTGCGGGTGCGAATGGACAAGAGCGGGCGCGGCAAGGCGAAGCCCGCACCGGCCACGCGCCCGGCCCCGGCGCGGGAGGCGGTGGCGGCGCGCTGACGTCGCTCCCGCGCCGGGGCTTGCTCCGGCTGGCCGGCACGCGCATGAAACGCCCGGCGTCGCGGAGGGAGCAGCCCGCATGTGGACACGGATCTTGACGGTGGCGGCCCTCGGCCTCGGCGTCTCGGCGGGCGCGGCGCAGGCGGCCTGCACCTTGCCCGAGCCGCCCCCGGCGACGGCCCGTCCGACCAAGCCGCCACTTCCGGCCAAGCCCGCCTGCCTCGAGGCCAAGGGCGGCTGCCCAGGCTGGGAAGCCTACAGCTACAACGACGCGATCAAGGCCTACAACGAGAAGGCCGCCGCGTTCCGCCCCCTGGCCGAGGCCTACGTCAAGGCGCTCAACGCCTACGTGAAGGCAAGCAGCGACTACGCGCAGTGCGAGGTGAAAGCCCTGCAGCCGTGACGGGTCTTCGGCGAATGGTCCACGCGTGCTAGACAGTGCGGCTTGCACGCGCCTAAGAGGCCGGGCAGGGACCCAATCGATGAGCGTTCAGCCGAAATCCCGCATGAGCGTCGAGGAATTCCTGGCCTGGGCCGAGCACCAGCCGGACCGCTACGAGCTGTTCGACGGAGAGGTCTTCGCGATGGCGCCGCAGCGGGTGCGGCACGCGGAGACGAAATTCGCGGTGCAGGTTGCACTCCGTTCCGGCATCCGGTCGGCGGGGCTGCCCTGTCACATGCTGCCGGACGGCATCACGGTTCGGATCGACGACGCGACCAGCTTCGAGCCGGATGCCCTGGTCTATTGCGGTCCGCGTCTCGATGCCGATGCCACCGTGGCGACCGAGCCCGTCATCGTGATCGAGGTTCTGTCACCGAGCACCGGACGGATCGACACGGGTCAGAAGCTCGTCGGATACTTCCGCGTCCCGAGCCTTATGCACTACCTGATCGTCGACCCGGTCAAGCGCATGATGATCCATCACAAGCGCGGCGCGGACGAGCTGATCGAGACCCGCCTCACCGGGTCCGGCGCCATCGACCTGACGCCGCCGGGTTTCCGCCTCGACGTTTCGGCCTGCCTGACGGAGCCCTGATGGCGGCACCCGTAGCTTGACCCCCGCCAGGGGCGATGCCACAGCCCGGCGCAGTTCCCCCCTCGATCGCCAGACTGGACGGCCCGATGCCCGAATCCCTCGACCTCCTCGTTCTCGGCAACGCCATCGTCGATCTCATCGCCCGCACCGAGGAGGACTTCCTCGCCGCACAGGGCGTGCCCAAGGGCGCGATGCAGCTGATCGACGAGGCACGGGCGGAATCGCTCTTCGCCGCCATGGGCCCGGCCACCATCGTGTCGGGCGGCTCCGGCGCCAACACGGCCGTGGGCGCGGCGATGCTGGGCGCCAGGACCGGCTTCGTCGGCAAGGTCCGCGACGACGAGCTCGGCGGCCTGTTCGCGCACGACCTCAAGGCCACCGGCGTCCGCTTCCCCGTCGCCGCCGCCAGCGACGGACCGGCCACCGCACGCTGCTTCATCCTGGTCACGCCGGACGGCGAGCGCACCATGAACACGTATCTCGGCGCCTGCCAGGGCCTGTCCCCGGCCGACGTCGACGCCGCCACCGTGGCGAGCGCCCGCGTGGTCTATCTCGAAGGCTATCTCTGGGATCCGCCGGCCGCCAAGGACGCGTTCCGCAAGGCCGTGACCATCGCCCACGAGGCCGGCAACGCCGCGGCACTGACCTTGTCGGACGCGTTCTGCGTCGGGCGCTACCGCGACGAGTTCCTCGGCCTGATCCGCGACGGCAGCATCGACATCCTGTTCGCGAATATCGGTGAGTTGCAGAGCCTCTACGAGACCGACGATGCCGAGGCCGCGATCCGGGCCCTGCGCGACGAGAGCGCGGCCCGCGGCAAGGACCTCCTCGGCCTCGTCACGCGCTCGGCGGACGGCGCCCTCGTGATCCAGGGCGGCAACGTGCAGGCCGTGCCCGCCTCGCCGGTGCACGAACTCGTCGACACCACCGGGGCGGGCGACCTCTTCGCGGCGGGCTTCCTCGCCGGACATGCCCGTGGCCTCGACCACGGCGCCAGCGCCCGCCTCGGGGCGCTGGCCGCCGCCGAAGTGATCCAGCACATCGGCGCCCGGCCGCAGCACGATCTCGTCGCCCTCGCCAAGGCGCAGGGTCTGCTCTGACGCCGTCGCCGCGAACGC
>NZ_JAIEOF010000298.1 GCF_019750675.1 Methylobacterium sp. | reverse complement strand
GAAACCCGCCTCGTGCAGCAGGGCCGTCAGCTCGGCCACGGTCCGGCAGCGGCCGGTCCCCATCGCCAGCAGGTAGAACCCGAAATACGCGTCCGTGATCGGTTCGGCGCCGGGCGTGCCGCTCATCGGTTCGGCGATGATGAGCGCCGCATGCTGCGGGAGCGCGACCCGGGCCGCGCGCAGCATGATGCGCACCTGTTCATCGTCGTGATCGTGCACCACGCGCACCAGGGAGATCGCGTCGGCGCCCGTTGGCAGCGGGCCGGCGAGGAAGCTGCCGCCGATCGCCCGCGCCCGGTCGGCGAGGCTTTCCCGGTCGAGATGGGCCTGCGCCCGGGCGGCCACCGCCGGCAGGTCGAACAGCCGGAGCTGGAGGTGAGGGGCCGCGCGCGCCGCCGCCGTCAGGAAGGCGCCCTCCCCGCCGCCGACATCCATCAGGCAGCGGTGCCGGGTCAGCGGGTAGGCCTCGAGAATGTCCTGCGCGATCAGGGCCTGCGAGGCGGCCATGAGCCCGCCATAGGGCGCCACCGCCTCCGCCCCGAGCCCGGTGCCGTCCTGCCCGGCATAGGGCCAGTAAGCGGCGAGCCGGGTCGGCCCCGCCTCTCCGCGCAGGAGGGCGACGGGATCGCGCAGGTCGTCGTAGAGCATGGCGTGGTGCTCGACCATCCGGCCGATGGCGGGGTTGCCGATCAGGGCCGCGCCCAGATCCGCCAGGGCGTAGCGCCCGTCCGGCAGGGGGGCGACGAGGCCGAGGGCGGCGGCCGCCTTCAGGAGGCGGCTCGCGGCCTCGGCCGACAAGCCCATCCGCGCCGCGAGACCGTCGAGGCCGAGGGGGCCCGGCGCCAGCGCCCCGAACAGGTCGAGGCGCAGGCAGGCGAACAGGGTCTGCGAGTAGGTGAAGCCCGCGCAGAGGTCGAACAGCGCGCGGGTGTTCGCCCGCGCGATGCGTCGGGTCAGGGGGAAGCCGGCGGCCCAGCGCTGGAAGCGCGGATCGGCGACCATGCGGGTGCGGAAGGCGCGCCAGCGGGTGCGCCAGCCCTCGCCCGGGGCCGGGCGTGGAGTCCCGATCGCGGCGCCCCGCGCCACGTCAGGCCAGCTCCCGCGCGAGGCTCGCCGGCAGGAACAGCCGCGTCTGCGCCTCGATCTCGGCCCGGAGGGTCTCGGCGCCCGGGCAGTCGGGAATCACCTCAATGGCTTCCCGCACGAGGCGCTTGAGGCGCGCCAGGGCGCCCCCCATCCCCAGGAGTGCGGCGGCGTTCGGCCGCCCGAGGGTCGAATCGCGCCCGACCGGCTTGCCGACCTCCTCCTGCCGGCAGGCGACGTCGCGCAGATCGTCGGCGACCTGGTAGGCCTCGCCGAGGCACTCGCCCAGGAGCCGCCAGGGCAGCGACGGCGCGCCGGCCGCCGCCGCACCCGTCACCGTCGCGGCCGCGAACAGCGCGCCGGTCTTGGCCTGCTGATACTCGGTGAGCGCCACGTTCGGCTCCGATTCCCACGCCTGCCCGGCCGCGATTCCGGCGGGGGAGCCGGCCGCCCGGGCGACCAGCCCGACCAGGGCGGCGAGGCGCTTCGGGCTGCGGGCCGCTCCCCGCGCCAGGGTCTCGAAGGCCGAGACGATCAGGGCGTCGCCGGCCAGGACCGCCAGGGGCTCGCCGAACGCGGCGTGCACCGAGGGCTGCCCCCGCCGCAGGGGCGCATCGTCGAAGCAGGGCAGATCGTCGTGGACCAGGGAGGCGCAGTGCAGAAGCTCGATCGCCGCCGCAGCCGCATCGGACGCCGCCGGATCATCGTCACCACAAGCCCGCGCAACGGACAAACAAAGACGCGGCCGAATGCGATGACCGCCAGGAAAGACCGCATAACGCAGCGCCTCGGCGAGGCGGGGCGGGGCGCCCGGCGCCTCAAGATGCGCGACGGCGGCGTCCAGCGCCTGTTCGATTCGACGGTTGGCGTCCATCAGGCGATCCCTCCGTGTCACTTGTTATTAGATTTTTAGAGTGTCAGTATTGATTGACAGTCGTCAAGACAGTTCCGCATGACGGAGATTCAGGGGTGAAGGTGGTCATCGTCGGTGCCGGCATCGGTGGCCTCGCGGCCGCCCTGCGGCTCGCCCATGTGGGCCTCGACGTCACGGTGCTCGAGCGGGCGCCATACCCGGGCGGCAAGATGCGCAGCGTTCCCGTGGGCAGCAGCGCTGTAGAAGCCGGCCCCACGGTCTTCACCATGCGCTGGGTCTTTGACGAACTTTTTGCGGAGTGCGGAGCCGATCTCGCCGACCATGTCGGACTCGAACCAGCCACAATCCTAGCCCGCCATGCCTGGCGGGCGGGCGAGACGCTTGATCTCATGGCCGAGCCGGAAGCCTCCGAAGCCGCGATCGCGGCGTTCGCTGGCGCGCGCGAGCGGGACGGGTACCGTCGCTTCCGCGCTAGAGCAGCAGAGGTCTACGCCACCCTCGAGGGACCGTTCATCCGTGGTGAGCGCCCGAGTCCCGTCGACCTGACCTGGCGCGCTGGCCTCTCGGGGCTTGGCGATCTCTGGCGAATTCAGCCCTTTACGAGCCTGTGGGGCGCACTCGGCGATTACTTCACCGATCCGCGACTGCGCCAACTCTTCGGGCGCTACGCGACATATTGCGGCTCCTCGCCCTTCGCAGCACCCGCCACACTGATGCTCGTGGCGCATGTGGAGAGCCAGGGGGTATGGCATGTGACGGGGGGCCTCAGCCGCCTGGCCCACGCCGTGGCGCAACTTGCCGGCGAGCGTGGCGCTCGCTTCCGCTATGAGACATCCGCCCGCCGCATCGCCGTCTCGGGAGGACGCGTGGTCGGGGTCGACCTTGCCGACGGCGAGCGAATTCCTGCCGACGCGGTGATCTGCAACGCCGACGTGGCGGGCCTTGCCGAGGGCCTGCTCGGTCGCGAGGCTGCCCGAGGGGCGGACGTGGTCCCGGCCCCCCAGCGGTCTCTTTCGGCAGTGACGCTCTGCCTCTCGGCCAAGGCCCAGGGCTTCCCGCTCGCCCGCCACACCGTGTTCTTCTCGGCCGATTACGCCGCTGAGTTCGCACAGATCGCTCGGGGCATCCTGCCCGAAGACCCAACGATCTACGTCTGCGCCCAGGACCGAAGCGATGCCGCCCTGGATCCAGACGGCTCGGAGCGCCTGCTCTGCCTCGCCAACGCCTCGGCCCGCCCCTTCAGCCCCTCGGAGATCGAGACATGCGTGACCAAGATGCGGCGGCGCCTGAGCGCGAGTGGTCTGACTTTGGCGGACACGGCGGAGCCGGTGACGACCCAGCCGGAGGATTTCGCGCGCCTGTTTCCGGGCTCGGCGGGGGCGCTATACGGGCGGGCCTCCCACGGCTGGATGGCCTCGTTCAAGCGACCGGGGGCACGCACGAGGATTCCCGGGCTGTACCTCGCCGGGGGAAGCGTCCATCCGGGGCCGGGGGTGCCGATGGCGGCCCAGTCGGGGCGACTCGCAGTGGAGAGCCTGCTGCGCGACCGGACCCGCGCCCGCGCTTCGATACGCGGGTGGATCGCGACGGCTACGTCTGGTGGTACGTCGACGCCTTGAGCTCCGACGGGCGCCAGGGGCTGACAATCATCGCCTTCATCGGCAGCGTGTTCTCCCCCTACTATGCCTGGGACCCGACGCGCGATCCGTTCAACCATTGTGCCGTCAACGTGGTGCTGTACGGAGAGCGGGCCAACCGCTTCTGCATGACCGAGCGTGGGCGTGCCGCCCTGGACAGGGACGCGGACCACATCCGAATTGGGCCGAGCGGCCTCGACTGGGACGGGACCACCCTGACGATCCGCCTCGACGAGGTGACGGCGCCGATTCCCAACCGGGTCCGGGGCACAGTGCGGCTCAAGCCCCCCGGCTTCACGCCGGGCCCTCGTCGCCTCGACGCGGACGGCCTCCACCGCTGGTGGCCGATGGCACCGAGTTCGCCCGTCGAGGTGGCACTGTCCGAGCCCGGCATCAACTGGCGCGGCACGGCCTACTTTGACACGAACCACGGCGACACCGCCCTGGAGGCCGCCTTCACGGACTGGACCTGGTGCCGAGCCGATCTGCGGGACGGAGCAGCGATCCTCTACGACGTGCATCGCCGAGATGGGACCGCCCAGACCCTGACCCTCTGCTTCGCTTCGGACGGATCCCCGCGCGAGATCAAGCCGCCGCGCCGCGCTACCCTGCCCCCGACCCGCCTCTGGCGAATGCCCCGCCACACGCGCAGCGACGACGGCCAAGCCGAAATCCTGAAAACCTTCGAGGACACCCCGTTCTACGCGCGCTCGCACCTCGCCGCGACCCTGCGCGGAGAACCGGTGCGGCCGGTGCACGAGAGCCTCTCGCTAACTCGATTCAGCAACCCGCTGGTGCGCCTGATGCTGCCTTTCCGGATGCCGCGCCGGGTTTGAACTTAGCCTTCCAGACGTTCGTCGCCCAGGAACTCGATACCGAAGCCCGACAGGCCCACATAGGCGCGCGACGACGTCGCGAGGTTACGGATCGAGGAAACGCCGAGGTCGCGCAGGATTTGGGCGCCGAGCCCGACCTCGCGCCACTGGGCGACGCGCTGGGCCTCAGAGCCCTCCTCGGCGATGGGCTTTACGGGCACGCCCGCAGTCCCGTCGCGCAGATAGACGAGGACGCCACGGCCTTCCTGTGCGAACCGGCGCATCACCGCCTCGATCTGTCGGCCGCCCTCGATGACGTCGGCCACCACGTTGGAGCGGTGCAAGCGCACCAACACGTCCCGCCCATCACCGATGCGGCCGTGGACGAAGGCGAATTGCTGCACGGTCTCGAAGGGCGTGGTGTAGGCGTAGCCCGTCATCTCTCCGAACTCGGTCCGAACCGGGAAGGTGGAGACGCGCTCCACTAGGGTCTCACGGGCCTGCCGGTAGGCGATGAGATCCGCCACCGAGACGCGCTTGAGATTATGCTGTTCGGCGAAGGCCGTGATCTGCGGCCCCTTCATCACGGTGCCGTCGTCGTTCGCGAGTTCGCAGATCACGCCCACGGGCGGCAGGCCTGCGAGCTTGCAGAGATCCACCGCCGCCTCAGTGTGGCCGGACCGCATGAGCACGCCGCCGTCCTTGGCGATGAGTGGGAAGACGTGACCAGGGCGCACGAAATCGTCCTCGCCCATGTTACCGTTGGCGAGCGCCCGCACGGTGTTGCAGCGTTGCTCGGCCGAGATGCCGGTGGTCAGCCCGTGCTTGACGTCAACCGTAACCGTGAAGGCGGTGCCGAGGGGCGCGTCATTCGAGGCCACCATGGGGTCGAGGCGCAAGCGCCGCGCCTCGGCACGTGTCAGGGGCGCGCAGACGATGCCGCAGGTATTGCGGATAATAAAAGCCATCTTCTCTGGCGTGCAAAGGGAGGCCGCAACGACGAGGTCGCCCTCATTTTCGCGGTCGTCGTCATCGGTGACGACGACGATGTCGCCGCGGGCATAGGCCTCGATGGCTTGCGTGACGTGGGTGTGGGGCACGGGCTGTCTCTTGACGTTCGCGGATCGGTCGGCGGCGGGCGCAGGCAGAGTCAAAGCCGGGCGCCGGTCTGCCCTCGATGGCGCAGATAGTGATCGGCGAGGACGCACGCCATCATGGCCTCGGCGACCGGCACGGCGCGGATGCCGACACAGGGGTCGTGGCGGCCCTTGGTGACGAGGTCGACGTCGCGGTTGTCCCGCGTCACGCTCATGCGCGGGGTCAGGATCGACGAGGTCGGCTTCACGGCGAAGCGGCAGACGACCGGCTGGCCTGTGGAGATGCCGCCGAGCACGCCGCCCGCGTGGTTGGCCAGGAAGGTTGGAGCGCCCCCATTGCCGGAGCGCATTTCGTCGGCGTTTTCCTCGCCCCGCAGCGCGGCCGATGCGAAACCGTCGCCGATCTCAACGCCCTTCACGGCGTTGATCGACATCATCGCGGCTGCAAGGTCTGCATCGAGCTTGCCGTAGATCGGTGCGCCGAGCCCGGGAGGCACGCCCTCGGCCACAACCTCGATCACCGCGCCCACCGACGAGCCATCCTTGCGGATGCCATCGAGGTAATCCTCGTAGAAGCGCGCGGCCTCCGGGTCCGGGCAGAAGAACGGGTTGGCGTTCACTGCCTCCCAGTCCCAACGCGACCGATCGATGGCATGCGGCCCCATCTGCACAAGGGCGGCGCGGATGGTAACGCTGGCGGGCAGCACCCTGCGCGCGACCGCGCCAGCGGCGACGCGGGCGGCGGTCTCACGGGCCGAGGACCGGCCGCCGCCGCGATAGTCACGGATGCCGTACTTGGCATCGTAGGCGTAGTCGGCATGGCCTGGCCGGTAGCTGTCGCGGATCTCGGAATAATCCTTCGACCGCTGATCGGTGTTCTCGATCTCCAAAGCGATCGGCGTGCCCGTCGTCAGCTGAACGCCGCCGGTGCGGTCGTCGGCGAAGACCCCGGAGAGAATACGGACCTGATCGGGCTCGCGTCGCTGAGTGGTAAAGCGCGACTGGCCCGGTTTGCGCCGGTCCAGTTCCGCCTGGATGTCCTCCGCCGAGAGGGCCAACCCGGGCGGGCAGCCATCGACCACGCAGCCGAGGGCGGCCCCGTGGCTCTCGCCGAAGGTGGTGACGCGAAATAGGTGTCCGAATGTATTGTGCGACATGGCGATCTCGCTCTAGCGCGGGTTTGCCCCGAGGGCCAGCGCGCGCCGCGCGGAGCCGGATGGCGTCGGGCGTTCCTACCGGAATGGCTAAGAGCGCCCAAGGCATGTTCGGACGCCTGGATCCGGCAGTGTGGTTCGTCGAGCGATCCCCCAAATGCGGGATGCATGCGCATGAGCACCCGCTACAGATTCCTCATCCCCCGAGGGATCAGGATCTTTCTCACCCGCCCGGCGAAAGCTGTGGCGGGTTTTTTCTAGAATCACCGACCCATGCGCTTTGAACCGCGTCGGAGACCTAGAGCGGTGTCCGATCCGCTTGAATCGTTTGGGGTTTCGAGAGCGGCGTAGATGTGATTCGATACCCGTCTTTCC
>NZ_JAIEOF010000163.1 GCF_019750675.1 Methylobacterium sp. | reverse complement strand
CTAGGGCGAACGAGGCGGGACGCCATCGCGCAGGGCGACCCACGGAACGAAGCCTGCGCCGGCCGCGTCATCCTCGACAATCCGACACCCGAGGACAGCAAGATGGATGATGATCGCGTGTGGTCGTTCGAGAAGAGCCTCTGGACCGGTGACCCCGACCATTACCGGGAACTGGTCGATGAAGAATGCCTGATGGTGTTGCCGACGCCGCCCTTCGTGCTCAGCGGCACCCAGGCCATCGAGGCCGTCGCCGACACGCCGCGCTGGTCCTCGATCGAACTGTCCAAGGGCCGGATCTCGCGCCCCCAGGAAGGCCTGATCGTCATCGCGTACCACGCCAAGGCCGCGCGGGAGAACGAGACCTACGAGGCGAATTGTACGTCCACCTACCGGCGCCTCTCACACGAGGTCTGGCGCGTCGTGCAGCACCAGCAGACGCCGCCGCTCTCGATCCCCGCGGCCAACGATTGATGGGGCCTCCGTCCGGTGCCTGACTGTCCACCGGACGGGCGACAGGGATGCGCACGCTGGGCGACGCCCCGGCGTGGCGCCTGGGACGGGGGCTTCCCGGGCCCGCGAAGGGCATGGTCTTTTCGCCGACCGGCAACGTCGGACGTTGGCTTGCGATCCACAGCCCTTAACGCACCGTTCAGGCTGAACGTTGACGAAGCACAAATCCTTGCTCGTCCATGACACGCGCATGGCTCTCACGCTCGTCACACTCCTGGGCAGTCAGGCGATCAGCTTCGTTCTCGCCGCCGCGACGATCTGCGCCCTGAGCGCGTGGTTGACGGTCCACTTCCTCTACAAGGCCGAATGCTCCGTAGCGGGGCGGCGTGGCAGGTGGCTCGCCGGAACGGCCATCGTCGCGGGCGTCGGCGTGTGGACGACGCATTTCATGGCGATGCTGGGCTACCGGACCGATATCGTCCTCGGATACGATCTCGTCACGACCCTGCTCTCCGGCCTGATCGCGATCCTCGCCGTCGGCACGCCCCTGGGCCTCTCGGCCCTGCCCGCGGCCCGGTCGGCGCGCGCCCTCCTCGGCGGGGTGGCGGGTCTCGGGATCGGGGCGATGCACATCACCGGCATGCTGTCGCTGGACGGCTGCACGCAGACACAGTCGCTCGCCACCAACGGGCTGGCCTGCGCGGTCGGCGCCACCCTGATGGCCCTCACGCGCGCGCTGCCCGCCCGCAAGCCGTCCTATGCCGTCGCCTGCCCGCTCATCGTCGCCGCGGTCTGCGGCACGCACTTCACCTCCCTGGCGGGCACCGTCGTGGAAGGCCGCCTCGCGAGCGACGCGTCGTCGAACATCCAGATGGCGCTGAGCGTCCTGACGGCGGCGGGCGCCGCGGTCCTGATCATCGGCGCCTTCATCGCCCTCGCGGCGACCCGCCGCTTCGAGGCGCAGGAGGCCACGCACCTGACCGTGCTCGCGACCGCGCTGCAGAACATGTCGAACGGGCTCCTGAAGATCTCGTCCGACCAGGTGATCGAACTCTACAACCAGCGCCTCTGCAGGATGCTGCGGCTCGAACCCGAAACGATGACAGTGGGCATGTCCCTGGAGCGCTTCGTGACGGAGATGGGCGCGGCCAACGGCTGGGACGCCGAGCGCGTCGCCCGATCCCTGGACACGCATCGCCTTTGGCTGCGCTCGGATCGCGAATCGCGGGCCGAGCATCATTTCGACGATGGCCGCATCCTGTCGGTCTCCTGCCAGCCGGTCCGGGACGGCGCCATCCTCACGGTCGACGACGTGACATGGGACCGGCTCGCCGAGAAGGAGATCTCGCATCTCGCCTATCACGATCCGCTGACGGGGCTCGCGAACCGGCGCGCGCTGAGCGAGCGCATGCTCGCGAGCCATGCGGATGGCGCGCCCTTCGCGCTGCTGCTGATCGATCTCGATCGCTTCAAGTCGGTCAACGACACCTTCGGTCATGCGGTCGGCGACAAGCTCCTGATCGCGGTGGCGGACCGGCTGCGGCACCTGCTCGACGGCGGCTTCATCGCCCGGCACGGCGGGGACGAACTCGCGTTGCTGGTGGCGGGCGGGGTTTCCGAGGCCGAAGCCCTGGCCGACCGCATCGTCCAGGCGGTCGAGCGGCCCCACACCCTGGACAGCATGACGGTCGTGGTCGGCTGCAGCATCGGCATCTGCAGCCGCCGCGACAGCACCGGGCCCGACGACCTGATGCAGCGCGCCGACATCGCCCTCGACGAGGCCAAGCGCCGCGGGCGCGGCCGGGCGATCTCCTACCAGCCCGGGATGATCGAGGCGCTCGCCGAGCGCGGACAGCTCGACAACGCCCTGCGGAGCGCCCTCGCGCAAGGTCAGTTCCACCTCCTGTACCAGCCGATCCTGTCCCTGGCGGACGATTCGATCGTGGCCTTCGAGGCGCTGATCCGCTGGACGCATCCGACCCGGGGGCTGGTCTCTCCGGCCGAGTTCATTCCGCTGGCGGAGGAGAACGGCTGCATCGTGCCGATCGGGCAATGGGTGCTGGAACAGGCCTGCCGGGAAGCGGCCGGCTGGCCCGCCGACCAGCACGTCGCCGTCAACGTCTCGGCGGTGCAGCTGCGCTCGCCGCACATCCTGGCCCACGTGACGGGGGCCCTGGCGCGAAGCGGGTTGCCACCGCACCGCCTGGAAATCGAACTCACGGAGACCGCCCTGGTGGAGGACGGCCGTCAGGTCGCGCACACGCTGGCCGCCCTGCGGACCTTCGGCATCCGGATCGCGATGGACGATTTCGGCACCGGCTACTCGTCCCTCGCCCACCTGAGGGACCTGCCCCTCGACCGGATCAAGATCGACCGGAGCTTCGTGGCCTCGGCGCTCGAGGACAAGCACTCGCTGGCCGTGATCCGGGCCGTGGCGCAGATGGGACGGGACATGAACGTCCTCACCCTCGCGGAGGGCGTGGAGAATTCGGATCAACTCGCCCTTCTGCGCACGATCGGCTGCGACGCGGTCCAGGGTTACTTCATCGGCCGACCAGCGCCCCCGCCGCGGAGCGGGGCCGAGCCTGCATGGGTGCACGCGGCCTGAGCGACCGGGCGGGATCGCCGGAGCTTTCACCCGCGGGAAGGCGGACCGGCGGTCCGACCGCGCCAAGAAACAGTCGCGCCGGGAAACAATCGCGCGGATGCGCCCATCCGGACCCGGGCCTCGGCCACGCCACAACCCTTGAGCGCACCGAACGTGGAGGGGCGGCCACATCCCAGGAGAGGCCAACCACTCCTCCGGGTTGCATCGGCGCACGAACGCAGGACCGCGCCCGAGCCGGCGCGGGATCGCCCCGTCGCGCCGGTCCGGCAATCCGAGCTGGGCCAGCGCTACAGGCGTTCGCCCCTGACGCGAACCTATCTCGCTCTCTGTCTTGTGCCATAGACGGCCACTGCGATCTGTGGTGGTGTCGCGCCACCTGACCGGCTGCGCACGGGCTTGATTTGGACGCGACGCCCCCTTCCCGCCCGGCCTCCTGGCCGCGCCTGACACCGGAGTTCCTGGCGCAGCGGATCGTCGGACTGACGCGCGGCGCGCGCCTGACCGTCCTGGGTCTCGGCCCGGACGGCATCGGGGACATCCTCGACGAGATCCCCGAGCGCAGCCGCGGCGCGCTCCTCGTCGCGGGCGAGGGCCTTTCCACCGCCGCGATTCTCGATCGGGTCCTCGACGATCTCGCCGACCTCGCGCTGGCCGGATGGCCGCCGGACGATCCCGGCACCTCCGTTCCCGGAACGAACCCCGATCCCTGGCGCAAGGCGGCGGCCAAGTGCGTCCGGGCCGAGCGCGCGCCTCGGTTCCGGCGCATGGCGCGGGACCTCGAATTCACGCGGCTCCTGCGGGCGGTCGAACCGGCCGGCCCCATCCTGGTCTGGGAGGTCGACCCGGCCTCGGGCGCGCGGGCGGCACCCGTGATCGAGGCGGTGGAATGGTGCGCCCGGCACGGGGCGGCGAATGTGGCGACGCTCAGCGTGCCCCCGCCCCCGGCCGCGCCATACGACCGCATCCTCTACGGTGCCGTGGAACTGGCCCGGCCTCCCCGGGCGGCCGGCGCGCGCTTCATCGCGCCGGCCACGGGCGCCCATCATGCCAGCGCCGCCGAGCAGTGCGTCGCGGCCGCCCTGGCGTGGGATGCCGACCTGGCAGGCCTCTTCCTGTGCAACGCGCCGGTGCCCGTCGGCCCCTGGGGAGCGCGGCCACGGGTCGACCTGCTCTGCCCCGCCCACCGCATCGTCGTGGAACTCGACGGTCCCGAGCACCGCGCCGAACCGAAGTTCGGCGACGACCGCCACCGTGACTTCACGTTGTTGATGGCCGGTTACCTCGTCCTCAGGTTGACCAACGCACAGATCGCCGCCGACCTCCCGCTGGCGATCGAGAAGATTCGCGCCGTCGTCGACCTGCGACGGCGCCCACGAGGGGAAACGATCCGATGAGCGAGACGCCGACGCCCAAGCAGGCGCTGGTCCTGTGGTGCCTGCTGGGACGTTGCGGAACCGCTCTCCAGAGCACCCTCACACCGAAGATCGGAAAGCTGGACCGCGAGGCGCTCCTGAAGGCGGGGTACGTCGAGGCCCGCCGGCAAGGCCGCTCCCAGCGCCTCACCGTCACCGACAAGGGCTGGGCCTGGGCCGGCGCGCATCTGCGCGATCCCCTGCCGCCGAGCTTTCGCGTGCTGCAGGACTGGCTTGAGCGCCTGAACGGGCATCTCGAAGCCACCGGCGGAACCCTCGCCGACCTCGTCGGCCCGCCTCCGCCGGAGCCCGAACCGGAACCCGCCCTCAAGCGCCCGGCTCCCAAACGGGCGGCGCCGAAGCGTCCCACGGCCAAGGCGATGCGTGCCCGGATCGAGGCGGCTTACCTCGCCCTCACGGGTGGAGAACGAGCCAAGGCCGTGCGTCTCAGCGCCCTGCGCGAAGAACTCGCCGACCTCGACCGCGAAACCCTGGACGAGGGCCTCGCCGCGATCCTGCGCGGGGACGCGACCGCGCGCCTGAGCCAGTTCAGCGATCCGAAATCCCTCGACGCCGCCGAGCGCGCGGCCGCCTACGCGCCGGCCGGCGAGCCCTTCCACATCCTCTGGATCCAGTCATGAGCGACGCCCTCGACGCCCTCCGGCGGGTGGATTTCGACTGGGTGCGCACCCTCGACAGCATCTGGATCGACACCGAGCCGACCGGCGGCCCCAATGAGCGGTTCGTTCCCGAGATCGTCGCCGACCTGCACGACAAGGCGCGCCAGCCAGCGGACCGGGCGCCGGGCCGCGTCCTCGTCGGTCAGTCCGGTGTCGGCAAGACCCACCTCGTCGGGCAGCTCCGGCGCGAGGCGTGGCGCAGGGGCGCCTGGTTCGTGCCCCTCGACGTGCTGGGGCTGACGGATTTCTGGCGCAGCGCGGCGCTGAGCTTCGTCACCGCGCTCCTCCAGGCGATGCCGGATGGACGGCGGCAATCGGATGCGGTGCTGGCGGGCGTGGCGCGGCGCTTCGGCGTGGAGACCCAGGTGGAGGCGGCCTTCAACACGCCGAACATGGATGCGCGCCGGATCGTCGACGTTCTGGTCCAGGCCCTGATGCGGGTCGACGCGGGCCGCGCCCTCAAGCATCTCGACGTGTTCCGCGCCCTCTGCCTGCTGCGCTCGCAGGATTTCGGGGCCGTCGGCCTCGCCCATGCCTGGCTCCAGGGCTACGAGGCCGACCCGGCCGAGCGCACCGCCCTCGGCTTCAGGACGCCGCCGCCCGCCCCCGTCGAGGTGGTGCGCGGCATCTGCTGGATCATGGCGCTCGGCGGCCCCACGCTGATCGCCGTCGACCAGATCGACGGCATCATCGATGCGAGCCGGCTCGCCGCCGGCGACGGCCTGGAGCCGGAGACCAGCCTCACGGAGGTTCTCTCGGCGGGGCTCCTCGAACTCAGCATCGTCTGCGACCGCAGCATGACGGTGGTGACCTGCCTGCAGGAATCCTGGGACCGCCTCGAGACGCGGGGCCTGCGGTCGATGCGCGAGCGCTTCGGCCAGCCCCAGGCCCTGACGGGCATGAACGAGCGCGCGGCCGCCTCCGCCCTGATCGCCGGACGGCTGGCGCCGGCCTATGCGGAGGCGGGCTTCACGGCAGCCACCCCGACCTGGCCGTTCGGCGAGCAGGCGATCGCGGATGCCGCGGCCTTCGGCATGATGCCCCGCACCCTGCTGATGCGCTGCGACGCCTTCCGTCGGCACTGCCTCGCGACGGAGACGGTTGGCCTCTGCACCTCGCTCATCGACGCGAACGTGGCGCCGCCGCCGCCACCCGGCACCGACTTCGACCTGCCGGCGGCCTGCCGCGCGGCCGACATCGCGGGGATCGACAGCGACGAGGATTCCTGGCTCGGCCAGCTCCTGCGCGACGCCTTCGACATCTACGCCCTGGAGGACGACCCCGACGACACCCTCGACGTGGCCAGCAAGGGCGAACCCGACCAGAAGATTCCGCCCCTGCACGGGCGCCTGACCTTCATCCACCGGGACGAGAACGACCGCGAGCGCCACGTCTGCTACCGGGCGCTCCAGCACCAGAACGCGATCGCGTTCCAGGCCCGCCTGCGGGCGGCGCTGACCGCCTCCGGCATCTCGCCCCGTATTCCCGACCGCGAACTGCTGCTGGTCCGGCGCGGCCCCATGCCGGGCGGGTCCAAGACGAAGCAGCTCTTCGACGCCTTCACGGCGGCCGGCGGCCGGCTGATCGATCCCTCCGACGACGACCTGCGGATCTTCGTCGGCCTGCGCGACCTGCGGGCGCAGGCCGAGGCCGACGGCGCCTCCGACCGCTTCGAGCGCTGGCTCCGGGCCGAGCAGCCGCTGTTGACGAGCGCCCTGTTCCGGGCGGCGGGCCTCGCCCACGCGCCACGGACGGGCGATGGGCCGCCGGAGGACGGGACGAATCCGGAGCCGGTCGCGCCCGGGCCGGGTGCGGCCCCGGAGGTGAAGGGGCAGGCGAGCGCCCCCC